>JAFYAB010000018.1 GCA_017540945.1 Oscillospiraceae bacterium
CTTTCAGTGCTGTATGAAAACAACATTATCGAATGCAAGGACAGTTTTGTATTCTCGAAAGACGCTTCATGGAATCTCAAGGATGGAGACGAAACCATCGAAATATTCAAAGCAAACGAAACAAATGAAATTGCAAATATATGCGGTAGTCAAGAAGGCTGACGTCACCAAGGAAGGCATCAACGCCGCCATGAAGGCCGCCGCCAACGAGAGCTTCGGCTACAATGAGGACGAAATCGTCTCCTCCGACATCATCGGCAGCCGCTTCGGCTCCATCTTCGACGCCACCCAGACTATGGTCTCCAAGATCGACGACGAGACCTTCCAGGTCCAGGTCGTGTCCTGGTACGACAACGAAAACTCCTACACCAGCCAGATGGTCCGCACCATCAAGCATTTCTCCAACCTGCTGTAAGAGCCGTTCACACAAAGCAACGCTCCGTCCGAAAGGGCGGAGCGTTTTTCTGTTCACGTCAAGAGCTGAAGCTCCAGAAGCCGGTCGATCTCAATGACCGAGCGGTCCTCCAGCTCCAGCAGGCGATGGTCCTGATCCACCTGCCGGACCTCGGCCGGGCGGGTCACATAGGCGCCGCCAAGCTTCAGTCCGTCCGGCTCGAACCAGGTGAGCTCCGCCAGGCAGCTCCCCTCCCGCCGGATCCGTTCCGACAGCTCCGTCAGGCGGCGATTGAGCTCCTGCTTGGCGTCCTCATCCAGCTCGATGGGGCTGACAGTCAGCCGCGCCGTCTCCTCGATCACGTCCTCATAGCCCGTCAGGGCGGCAAAGGGTGAAAACTGCGCCGCCCGCTCCTCCGCCGGCATGGGGGAATGGTGCTTGGAGATCGGCCGCTGCAGATGGATGATGTCGTCGTAGCTGCCTGCCACGCTGCTCTCCCCTTTCGTTTTTCCCCATTGTATCAATCCCTTCCATAAAAATCAAGGGCTTTTTCCGACGGACGATCCCTGTCTTTTGTTTCCGGCAGGCGTTCCCAATCCTCCAGGAAAAGGATGACAGGAAGCTCTCCTTGTCTGTACCGGTCTGTGAGCGTCTCCCGCGTGTCCCAGAATAGGATCGCGCCGTCCTCCATCCGGCGATGCATCGCCCCCAGCCCCCGACAGAAAAAGCCCTGTGCGGGCAGCGGGCCCTCCCAGGGCGTCCAGGCGCAACCCGGCGCCGCGCGGCATCGGAGCGGCGCTCCGTCCAGGATCAGGGCTCCATAGCGCTCCCTGCAGGCGGAAATCCAGACGTCAAAGCTCCCGCCCCCCGGCCAGGGTCCCACCAGCACAGCTGTGTGGGGCAGCTCCCCATAGGCGGGCGGGACCGCCAGCTCCTTCTCACCCAAGCCCGCGATCAGCTCCGCCAGCAGCGGATGCCGCGGCCGCTCAAAATCAAACACCAGCAGGCCCTGCCACTGCGCCAGGCTCCGCAGCGCTGCCGCCAATCCCTGGCGATCCGGCAGAAAGCGATCATCCACCAGCAGCCCCGCAGCCTCCGGCAGGGGCTGTCCGCGCCAGGCGCCGTCCTGCCGAAAGCCGCAGCCTGCCGCCAGGACCGGAGTCCTTGCGGAAGCCCCGGGAGAATTCACATAATATGTGCATTTTTTCATGGACAAACCCCATATTTAGTGATATAATCAATTAGAGGACGGGTTGACAGAGAAATCCGATCTATCGTATGAAGGTGGTGCTTGCTTCATGCCCTTCTCCCTGCTGCCGAAGCTGATTTTCCACAAGCTGACGGACGTAACGCCCGACTTCCTGCGGGAGCACGGCATCCGTTTGCTGATGCTGGACTTCGACAACACCATGCTGCCCTACACCTCCCAGATCCCCAGCTCCGAGCTCCTGCTCTGGATCGACCGGATGAAGCGGGCCGGCATCGAGCTCTGCGTGGTATCCAACAGCAAAAAGCCCAAGTCCGCCGCCTTCTGCAGGGCCCACAACATCGCCTGCATCACCCACTCCAAAAAGCCCACCGGCCGGGGTATCCGCCAATGTCTGGCCCGCTTCGGCGCGGAAGCCCATGAGACGGCTCTGGCGGGGGACCAGATCTTCACCGACGTGCTGGGCGCCAACTGCGCCGGCGCGGTCTCCATTCTGGTGAAGCCCATCCATCTGCACAACATTTGGCTGAAGCTCCGCCATGTGGCGGAACAGCCGTTCATTTTATTAGCAAGAAAAAGGAGAATCACAAAGCCATGACCAATCTGGAAAAGTATCTGTCCCTGCTGGGCGAGGGCGCCTATGACGGCCTCCTTCTCACCAGCCCCATCTCCCGCAAGTACTGCGCCGAGTTCAATGTGGACGAGGGCGTCGCCATCGTCACCGAAAAGGGTTGCCGCTACTTCACCGACTCCCGCTACATCGAGACCGCGGAGAAGAATCTGAAGGGTTTCGACGTGCGCATGGTCAGCAAGGACAACGGCTACATCAAGCAGCTCAACGAGGCCATCGAGGAATTCGAGGTCTTTACCCTGGGCTTCGAGGAGGACTTCCTCACCGTCGCCGAGTTCCGCAATTACGAGGAGAAGCTCAACGCCAAGCTGGTTCCCTGCCAGAAGGACATCAACGCCTTCCGAGTAGTCAAGGAGGAGTACGAGCTCCAGCGCATGCGGGAAGCCCAGGCCATCACCGACAGGAGCTTCACCGAGGTCTGCAAGCGGATTAAGGTCGGCATGACCGAAAAGGAGCTCTGTGCGGAGCTGATCTACTGCCTGTACA
This sequence comes from Oscillospiraceae bacterium, assembly GCA_017540945.1. The sequence goes on from JAFYAB010000018.1 coordinate 2,719, forward strand.
AGAACGGCGCCGAGGGTCTGTCCTTCGCCCCCATTGTGGTCTCCGGCCCCAACAGCTCCATGCCCCACGGCGTTCCCGGCGAGCGAAAGCTCCAGCCTGGCGACTTCATCACCATGGACTTCGGCGTGATCTATAAGGACTACTGCTCCGACATGACCCGCACCGTGGCCCTGGGCTATGCCACCGACGAGATGAAGAAGGTCTACTACACCGTTCTCGAAGCCCAGCTGGCGGGCATCGCCGCCACCAAGGCCGGCGTCACCGGCCAGGCCATCGACGGCGCGGCCCGGAAGGTCATCACCGACGCCGGCTACGGCGACTGCTTCGGCCACGGCTACGGCCACTGCCTGGGTCTGCTGGTCCACGAGGCCCCCAACTGCAATCCCTCCAACGACAAGCCCATGCCCGCAGGCTGCGTCTCCTCCGCCGAGCCCGGCATCTACATCCCCGGCAAGTTCGGCGTCCGCATCGAGGACTGCGTCATCATCAAGGAAGACGGCGTGGAGGACCTGGCCCACAGCCCCAAGGAGTTGATGATTATTCCGGCATGATTGATCAGTCCATAGAATCTCAAGGTAACAAAGGCTGCTCCAAACATCGGATTGTCTATCTGGACTTTCTTCGGCTGATTTCTGCTTTTTTCGTCATCGTCAATCATACCAATTCCAGGGTGTTTCTGAATTCCGAGTTATCCCTGACATGGTATGCTTCGATCGCTTACTTCTTTGCTTCGAAAATTGCTGTTCCAGTATTTCTTATGATTACCGGTGCAGTTTCCATGAATCGGGAGCCAACATGGAACGGATATCGCCGCAGAGTATGGAGGGCAGTTGTTGTTCTTATAGCCGCTAATGTTTTCTACTATCTCTATTCCGTCTGGAGAACTCCAAACGCGTCTATAGAAGCTGATAAGCTTGTAGAAGCGATTTTTCAATCCGGTGCAAGACCCCTTTGGTATCTGCATGTTTACGTAATCTGTACATTGTTCATGCCCTTCTTTCAGAAGTTTGCCTCGGTACTGACACAGCGGGAGGAACGCCTGTTCTTATTGCTGTCTGTCGGCCTCAACGGTGTGTTAGGGATGCTGCCATTGCTGTATCCTTCCGCCAAAGTGCACAGCATGTTCACCGCCGCGACCGTAAACTCTTACATCGGGTTTCTGTTTGCCGGGCATTACATTGAGAAGTATGTCAAAGTGCGTGGCCACACAGCATTGCTTGCCCTAATCACTTGGGCCGGTGTTCTTGTGCTGGAAGTCTGGCTGACCGGACAATACTATCAAAACTCACCCAATAACTTTCTGAAGCTCGATGAGCGAACCTATCTGACCATCGTTGTTCAGGCTTGGTGCACATTTTTCGTCGCTAAGTATCTTTTCCGGAATTTGGATAACAACACAAAACTGGCTCGCGTGATCTGTTTTCTTGGAAAACAGACATTTGGGGTTTACCTGCTCGGTGAACTTGGCATTTCATATCTGTTCTTTGTTTATTCTACCCTTGCACTTGATATTCCGAGAATGTTTGCTATGGTGATTTACGAACTGGCTATCTTTGCCGCGTGTCTGCTTGTCACAATTGTACTGCGTTGTATCCCAATTGTCCGAAAGTATATTTAGATTAGAACAGTCAAAATCTGGCTCACAGTCCCAAGGAGCATTCTCATCGAGGCTTGATACACTTCCCACAGGCGACAGAATCCCCCCGACAGGCAGTCGGGGGGATTCTTGTTACAGAGAATTAAACCGCATCGGAGCGCCGGTGGAGGCGCCGCAGCGCATCACCAGCCCCACGCCGATCCCAAAGGACAGGCCCGCGTAGACCGTGTTGAGCACGATATCGTCCTCAGGGGCAGATAAGACCGGGAGATCCGGGTCAGCAGGCTGAAGTGCAAGAGAAAGCCCGCCAGCAGACACAACAGGCTGAAGCCCAGATGAATACGTCCAGCGGAAGGCCGGACACCAGATGGGGCAGGGCCAGAGACAGACCTGTGTTGCCGCCGGAAATCAGGCCGGTGGAAACGAATAATAGAATACGCAGACTGCCGGAAGCAGATTGTCCAAGAGGATGACCGGGAGTTTTTTGAACATGGATTTCACTGGTTTGCCTAACTTTCACTGTGAGATTTTGAACAATCGGATCGCAGATAGAACGCCAGAGCCGTGCCCATCAGGGCGTGGGCATACAGGGGACTGCCAAAGTCCGCCAGGACCTCGTCAATGGGGTGTCGTTCATAGCGGAGCAGCTCGTCCGCGTCCAGATGCTGCTGACCGGAGGCCTCCAGCTCCTCAGCCAGATAACAGTGGAAGGTATTGGCAAAGAGCGCCGGGTTTGGGCTGCAGGAGCCCAGATGGGTGAGTTTTCCCGCCCGGAAGCCCGTCTCCTCCAGCAGCTCCCTGGCCGCGGTCTGGGCGGGGTCCTCGTCTCCGTCCCGGACGCCGCCGGGAAACTCCACGGTCATGCAGCGGGCGGCATGGCGCCACTGGCGGACCATCAGGAAGTCCTTTCCCAGGACCGGGATCACCATGACCCAGTCCGGTGCCCGCATGGCCACATAGCTGCCCTGCAGGCCCTCGGCAGCCTGCTCCGCCTGCTCCCACACCTCGAATACCGGCGTGCGGAGCAGACGCTTTTCCGCTGAAACCGTCCATTTCAGGGCTTCATCATCCATCGCTGTTTCCTCCTTTGTCAGCGTCGAGCTCGTAGATCTCCCGCAGGATCGGCGGCATTACATCAGCCAGCATGCGCACGAACTCCGCCGAAGAAGGCGTGCAGTCGTTGAACAGCCAGCGCCGGAGCATGAAAAGGCTGCCGAAGCAGTGATACCGAATCGCAAACAGCTCCTCCTCCGAGAGCGGCTCCACACCCCGCAGCCTGCAGGCGGCCTTTTGATACATCTGCTCGTCGTTGGCCAGTATATGCCGCCCCAGGGCGTTCTGAGAATCCTCCGTCAGAGCGCTGCGATAGAAGCAGGGATCGTCCCGCATCCGATCCATCACCATTTTGATGCCTGACAGTCGGAATTTGCCGCTGCTGTCCGGAATGCAATCGTCCACGATCTGGTTGAACATCCAGGCGGCAAGATCATAGATGTCCCGGAAGTGATAGTAAAAGGTTCTTCGGTCGATGCCGCAGTGGGCGCAGAGAGCCCCGACGCGGATCCGGCTGAAGCTTGTGCCTGCCGTCATCTCCTTGATCCCGGCCGCCAAAAGCAGCTTGGTGCGATGGGATCCTGACATACCGTTCACCTCTTTCACATAATAATCATATTGTCCTGTTTTTACACATTATATCATATTTGTCTGTGTTTGAAAAGAGTTTATTTTGATAAAATGTATTTTGTGAATACCAGATATGGTTGCATGTCTTTGTCTATTGTCTTTGTCTATTGTCTTTGTCTTTTTACCTCTCTCTTCCCCGCCCCCGCCTGGGGGCCTGTTCCGGCAAAGAAGCGGTCCCGCCCTACGGGACCGCTTCTATTCTTTTTCCGGTATCCCGTCAGAGAAACGGCGGAACGCGGATATGGGCGGAATCAGTCGTCCGTGAAGCGCTCGCGGGCCTGCAGGACCTGGCAGATCGTCCGATAATCACCAAACACCGTGACCCGGTCGCCATCGCGGAACCTGGTTTTTGCGGTGGGGGTCTCGATCCTGTCGTCCTCGTGCTCCACCATCAGCACCAGGATGTTCCAAACCGGCTTCAGGTCCATCTGGGCCAGGAACCTGTCCCGCATACAATCCGGGACCGTGTACAGCGTGACCCGGGCGGCGGTCTGATCGCCGAACTGGTCGATCACCATGATGCTGTTCGTGCCGCTGTTGTTTCCATAGCGGTTCGCGATCTTCTCGATATAGCGGTCCAGCCGTTTCCGGACGCGCTGGTACTTCATCAGCGCCAGCACCGCCGCAACCGCCACGAGGGGGATCAGCATGGAAATCACGAAGCTGCCCAGATCCGCCATCTTCACCGACACGAACACGTTGACGAAGGCGGAGACAATGGTCACATTGAACACATAGCCGAACAGCATCGTGATCCTGGCCAGACGCCGCCGGGACCGGGTGGAGAGAAACATTTCGCTCTCGTGGGTGGTAAAGCCCGCCCCGGTCAGCAGAGAAATGACCTGAAACTTGGCCTTTTCCTCCGGCAGGCCGATGAGGCGGAACAGGACCGTGAACACCTCGGAGATGGCCCAGTAGAGCAAGATCAGGATCGCGAACAGCGTCGCGGCGGCATAGATATTCATGCCCTGTCCTCCAATTCGTTTTTGGCGATCCCGCCGGGCTTCCGTCAGGAGTAGAGTCCCAGCAGCCTGCTGGCACGCCAGATAATGACGGACATGTCCGCGCGGGTGGCGGATCTCCCGGGTTCAAAGCGGGTCGGCGAGGTGCCGGAAATGACGCCGTTTTCCACCGCCCAGCAGACCGCCCGATAATAGTAGTCCTTTGGCAGCACGTCCTCGAAGGGACAGTACACGTTTTCCGGCGCGGGGCTGCCCGCCGCTTTCCAGAGGATCGCGACAATCTGGCCCCGGGTACAGCGCTCGCCCACGCCGAAGGTCCTGAGGCTGGTCCCGGCCACATACCCCCGGGAATAGGCCCAGCGCAGCGCCTGATAATAGTAAGCGCTGGTCTTCACATCCACAAAGGGCAGGCTGCCCTCCGCCGCGGGGCTGTGGAACAGGCGCCAGAGGATCGTGACGAACATGCCCCGATCCACCACCGCCTTGGGTGAAAAATGCTGATCTCCGGTTCCTGACATGATCCCCTGGTTGCTGACGAAGGCCACGCCCTTGGCGTACCAGCTCTTCAGGTTCAGGTCCGTATAGGGGCTGATCCCGCAGATCGGGCAGACGTCGTTGGGCAGCGGTACGGCGCAAGAGTGGGTATAGCCGATCTCGTCCCGGTGGTTGCAGCGCAGGACGATATAGCCCTTGTCCAGATACTCCGTCTGCAGCTCTGACAGAGGGTGCGTCTCGCTGTCCGCCAGATACCAGAAGCGGCGGGCTGCGGGAGCGCGCTCCTCGGAGATTTCAATGCCGGAAATATGGTTGTCCGCGTCGTAGGTGATATCCGTGACCAGGCGGGCGTGCTTGCCCTCCTGGATCATGCAGTCGCCCACCTGAAGATCCGCCATCCGATTTCCCACGATGGTCCCGTAGTGCCCCAGGGTGTGGGTCGTCTCCCGGGTGCGCAGATCCCAGGCCCAGGACACAAAGGCGCTGCACTCGCAGCAGAAGAAGGGAGCGGGATTCTGCTGGATCTGGGACACCGCCTGCGCGCTGTACATGAGGCTGTCGGGATTTGAGACCTCCCGGAGGAAGTCCGGCAGGCTGGACTGCCAGGGCACGTAGCTGCCCGAGCGGTGGGGCTGGCCGTAGGGGATGCCTGTATAGGGCACGCCTGCCAGGAAGCGGTTGGACTCCTGATTGCGCCAGCCCTCGATGTTGTACAGGGGCGTCCAGGCAATATCCGTGATCTGATAGGCCCGCTTCACCATATTTTTCACGCCCTGGCTGATTACGGCGTGACGATCCTCCGGACGGGGCTTCTCCGGCTCCATATGCGGCACCTCCCTGTCCAAGGCCGCGGAGCCGCTTTGCCGACCCGAAGCCAGCCGCTCCGCCGCCGCCGGCAGCGCCGACGCACCAAAGCAGAGCAGCCCAGCCAGCAGGAGGGCTGTCAGCCTCCGGGCCATTCGTTTCGCCCGGCTCATTTGTCCAGGACCTCGACCTGGATGCTCTTGACACTCTCTTCCATCATGGTGATCTCCTCTTGACGCAGCCGCAGCTCCAGACAGCGGACGGTGTCCGCCACATTGACGGGCTTGCGCATGCCCACCAACAGGCTCATATTGGGGTGCTGGGCCAGGGCCCAGGCCTCGACGAGCTGTGCGAAGCTGCACCCATGGGTTTCACAGAGGGGTGTCCAGGCTGCAAAAGCCCGGCGCAGTCCCTCCTGATATTTCTCCCCCACCCAGGGGATGCGGGATCGGATATCGGTCTTGGCGAAGGTCCGCTCCAGAAAGGCGGGCCCCGTCAGGAAGCCCTCCTCCAGCACCCCATAGGTCTGGAAGCTGGTATTGTATTTCTCACAGACGGGGAAATAATCCCGACCGTGGAAGGGGGACAGAATGCTGAAAAACTCCTGAACCACGCTGACGCCCTGCCGCTTCTGGGGGGCGTTTTGGTATTCCTCCAGGTCCGCGGGCCGGCTGTTGGAGAGGCCGTAAGCCCGGATCTTGCCCTCCCGGATCAGATCCTCCAGGACCCCGACGGTGTCCGCCGCGGGGAAGGACTTGCAGACATAGTGGACGATGACGGAATCCAGATAGTCGGTCCTCATGCGGCGCAGCGAGCCCTCCACATCCCGGCGGATCGCCTCCGGGCGGGTGTCGTTATTGACCGTGCAGCCGTCCCGGGCGTAGTGGAAGTTTCCGCCCTCCCCTCTCCAGTTGAGCGAGCATTTCGTCTGGAGGATGAAGTCGTGGCGGCGGCGCTCCAGGGCGCTGCCCAACAGCTCCTCGCTGGCGCCGGTGCCGTAGACGGGAGCGGTATCGATGTAGTTGATCCCGTTGTCCCTGCAGGCGTCCAGCAGCCGGGCTGTCTCGACGGTGGTGGATTCCTTGTCGGACCATACGCTGCCGCCCCCCAGCCCCCAGGTGCCGAGGGCGACGACGGATACGTTCAGATCGGAATTGCCAAGTTTTTTGTATTGCATCCTATTTCTCCTGTTTCCTGTTGCCTGTTTCCCCGCTGGTGCGGGATACGGCGGACAAGCAATGCTTGTCCCTACAGGCGGGTCTGTTGCCTATTGCCTTCTTTTTCTGAACAGATACTCGTCCAGCTCCGTCTTGACCTTTTCGGGGATCTCCCGGCTGACGGGGCAGACGGCGGAATTGGCCATCCGCCGGGTGAAGGCCGCGATGAAGGCGATATCCTTCTCCATCTGGGCCATGGACAGGACCTCCGGCAGGTCGTAGCGGCAGTGGATGGGCGCCGCGTTGCCGCCGGCGATCCGGGCAAAGGACAGGGCGGGAACGCCCTTGTCGGCAAAGGGGGTGGAATCGCTGGAATAGACGCCGATCTTCGCCTCCACGGGGAAGCCCAGCTCCGCGCCCATGTAGCCCAGGTAGCCCGCCAGCTTCTCCTCCGCGGAGACCTTGGCGATGAACTTGCCCAGCCAGGTGCCGATCATATCCAGGTTGATATTGAGGACCGCCTTTTCCAGCTCCGCTTCGTGATCCCGGACCCAGGCCTTGGAGCCCAGCAGGCCCCGCTCCTCGCTGCCGCAGAACACCAGGCGCAGGCCGTAGTTCAGCGTTTCGTCCTTCAGGGCGTCCAGCACCCCCAAAATGCCCACGCAGCCGGACATGTTGTCATAGGAGCCGTGGGACAGGGCGGTGGTGTCATAGTGGGCGGTGAGGACGATCCACTCATCCTTCTTTCCCGGAAGCTCAGCCACCACGTTGTGGGACGCGCCCTCCCACTCCCGCTGGCGGATCGTGATTTGGACCCGTTTCGTCTCGCTGCGCAGCAGCTCCACGGCGGAGGCGGTGTGGATCATGGCGCAGAGGACCTTCCGCTCCTCCCCCACCACGGCGGCCCGCAGGTCCCGCTCGTCGATGTCGTCGATGGGATAGTGCACGTTGCCGTACTGGAACAGGATGCCCTTGGCTCCGGCCTTCATCAGATCCTGATAGCCGAAGAAGCCGACGCCGGAGCCATCCATCAGGACGATCTTGTCCTTCGCGCCCGCGATCGAGACGGGATCCTGGGCCGGCATGTAGTAGAGCTCGCCCTCCACGGTCCCGCTGCCGCAGCAGAAGAAGCCCTTGCAGGGGATCTCCTTCCCGTCCGCCAGCACCCGGGCCTCCTCGATCTCGGCCATTGCCACGGGAAAGGCCTCCAGCCGGGCGGGAACGCCGAGCTCCTCGCACCGGGCTTTCAGATATTCCGCCGCCCGCAGTTCCTCCGGAGTACCGCTGCGGTGAACATAATCTGTCTCCTGAAAGATCTTTTTCATAGCCTCTTGTTTCATAACTCGCCTCTCCCCTCTTTTATGTCTACCACATATTATACCACAAGTTTTCAAAAATGGAAGAGGAAAGTCGAAAAAAAACGCCCCGTGATCCGGGATCACGGGGCGATAACCTGTTTATAGGCGCCGCACGCGGCAAAGCATCAGCATAGCGGGGCCGGTGAGCTTCAGATTCGTCTCACCGGAAAGCAGGAGGGTCTCGCCGGGGGCGAGGGGGATTTGGTTGATCTGCGCCGTTCCCTCAATGCAGCAAAGCAGCAGCTGCTCCGCGGCATCGTGGCGCAGGCTGTGCGCCGCTGCGGAAGGCGCCGTCGGAGTCTCTGTCAGCTTCAGGAGCTCCATGCTGCCTGCGGCCTTGCCGCGGCGGAGCATCAGGTTAAAGTCTGTACAGCGGCCGGTGCTGTGGGTGGCGTCGGCGCCGGAAAAGGCGTGGATCTCGAAGGGCCGCAGGCGGATCGGTGCGCCGCCGTTGTGGGTCAGGACGATCTCGCCCTCCAGAGTGGAGATCAAGCGGTCATAGTCCGGCAGGGGGGTGAAATCCGATTCGTCCAGCTCCACCGTGGCGGAGCTTACCCGCCAGAGGAAGTTCCGGTCGGCATAGCGCGCGCCCGGCGGAAAAATGGCGAGCTGGGTCGTCGTGCCGCCGGACCAGCTTGAGACTATGTAATCGTCTTTTGTGAGCTTTTGAAGCATAGTGGTTCCTCTTTTGTGGGGGCTCTCTATTCGATACGCCGCCTCATCCGGCGCTTCGCGCCAGCTTCCCCTCAAGGGGAAGGCTTTGAGGCGTTATTCGGCGCGGAAGCCGCCCTTGCCGTCGGCGGAGAAGTGGGTGGCGTAGAAGGCTTCGGAGGCCCGGATCAGATAGCCCAGATCCTTGACGCCGGCGGTTTCATAGCTGGAGTGCATGGCCAGCTGGGGCAGGCCCAGATCCACGGTGTTCATGGAGACGTGGGCCATGGCGATGTTGCCCAGGGTAGAGCCGCCGTTCTCGTCGGAGCGGTTGGCAAAGAACTGGACGGGGACCCCCGCCTTCTCGCAGACGCCCCGGAACAGGGCCACGGAGACGGCGTCGGAGGTGTATTTCTGGCCGGCGTGGGCCTTGACCACGATGCCCTCGTTCATGTAGCTGCAGTTGGTGGCGTCGGTCTTCTCGGGATGGTTGGGATGGACCGCGTGGGCGTTGTCGCAGGAGAGCATGAAGCTCCGGGCGGTCATGCAGCGGTAGTCCTCGTCGTCGAGGCCCAGGCCCTTTGCGATCCGGCGCAGCACGTCCTCCAGCATGGTGGAGTCGGCGCCCTGCTTGGTGCCGGAGCCCACTTCCTCGTTGTCGAAGCAGCACCAGGCCTGGACGGTCTTCTCGTTCTTCCCCTGCAGGAAGCCCAGCAGGGTGCCGTAGGCGCACTCCAGATCGTCCAGACGGCCCGCGGAGACAAACTCATTTTCGGCGCCCCAGACGGTGGGGGCCATGCGGTTGTAGAGATAGAGGTCGGAGCCCAGAACGTCAGCCTCGTTCACGCCCAGCTCCGCGGCGACCATCGCCTTGAAGGCGCCCTTCTCCAGCTTGCCGGAGCCCAGCAGAGGGACCATGTCGATCTGTTTGTTGAAAGCAAAGCCGTCATTGACCTTGCGGTTCATGTGGATGGCCAGGTTGGGGATCAGGACCAGATCCCGATCAAAGTCCAGCAGGCGGGTCTCGTAGCGCTCCCCCGCCTCGGTCTTGGTGCGGACCAGAACCCGGCCGGCCACGCCCAGGGGACGATCCAGCCAGGTGGAGCAGATCATTCCGCCGTAGCCCTCGGTGTTCAGCTGGACATACTTGTCCCGGACCCGGAGCTCCGCGTTCTCCTTGATCTTGAAGCAGGGGGAGTCGGAGTGGGAGGCGGTGAGGGTGAAGGCAGGCTCGGAGAGCTCGGTGCCGACGCGGAACGCCAGGATGCTGGAGCCGTTGCGGGTGGTGAAGTAGCTGCCGCCGGGCTTGAGCTCCCAGCGCTTGCTCTCGGGCAGCTCGGCAAAACCCTCCGCCAGCAGCATCTGCCGCAGATTTTCCACGGCGTGGAAGGCGGAAGGACTGTTTTTCAGAAAGTTCATCAAATTCTGCACATTGTTATCCATGAGAGGTTCCTCCTTGATGATGGTCTTGGTCGATTGTATCATAATGAAGAAAGAAATGCAAGGGGCCAGACGGCCCCTTGCGGAGTTTGTAATCAGGCGCCCTTCCCCTGCCGCTTGGCAATGGCAGGCATGATCAGACCCAGAGCAGTCAGCACGCAGGGCGTGGCGATGTTCAGGATCATGGTGAAGGTGTCCTCGTCGTACATGCCCATGATGCAGCAGGCCAGGGTGATGAGCAGGCACCACCAGCCAAAGAAGTAGGCCGGTCCCTGACGCTTCACAAAGCGATAATCGGCATGGATGGTCTTGTAGGCCTTCCGCAGAGCGATGTAGGCCACGAACACCCAGCAGTAACGCAGCGGCATGCAGACGGAGTTCAGCTTGGTGAGCTGGGAGAGAACGTCGGCGGCGCCGGGGACCACGGACTGGATCAGGATGATGCCGCCGGACAGGATGACGACCATCAGGATGCCGTTGACGTAAGCGCCGTATTGATTCTTCTTCAGCAGCCCGTTGGGGATGTACTTCTGGGTCTTCTCGTTGTCCAGGAGCATGCGCAGAGGCGCGTCGATGGACAGCACCAGGGTGGCCAGCTGACCGATCATGTTGCAGATGGCGTAGATGACCAGCAGGCTGTTGCCCAGGCCGTAATACTGGCCCAGCTTCTGGAAGGCCCAGTAGGCGCCGTTGGCCTTATAGGAGGTGAAGCTCTCCTTGGTGGCGTTGATCTCGTTTGGATCGAACATCATGCCCATGGCGATGGTGCCAAGAATGGCGCAGACCACCACCATGATGGCCAGGGCAATCATGCCCTTGGGGAAGCCCTTGGAGGGGTTCTCGACCTTGTTGACGTAGGGGGAGATCTTTTCACAGCCGCCCACGGCAAAGACCAGGATGGACAGGGAGGTAAAGTAGCCCACGTTGAAGTTGGGAATCAGGGTCTCCTTGGTGAACTCCATGGAGACATAGCCGCCGTTGGGATTGACCACAGGCGCCGCGAACATCATGACGATGAACAGCAGGGACATGACGAACATGGAGGAACCGGCGATGGTGGTCAGGCTCTTCAGGGGCTTCAGGCCGCGGCTGGCGATGAAGGCGAAGATCAGCAGCACGCCCAGAGTCACCAGCTGCACCGCCAGAGTCGGGAAGGTGTCGTAGGTCTCGGCGTTGCGGAAAATGGCCCAGCCCAGAGCCTTCAGGCCGCCGGAGCTCTTGGAGGCGATGTAGGTGATGTGGCAGGCCCAGTAGGTCCAGCCGGCGTAGTAGCCCAGCTTGGAGCCCATGGTGTCATGGACCCAGGAGGAGACGCCGCCGCCGGAGTTCTTGAAGGCGGAGCCCAGCTCGCCTACCATCAGCGCGTAGGGGACGAAATACAGGGCGAACATCAGGATCCAGGAGAAGATGACCTGGATGCCGTTGAAATAGACGAAGCCGTTCACGACGTTGCCGAAGCCCCATACCGTGGAGAACGCCATAAAGGCCAGCATTTGCCACTTGATCTTCTTGGTGTTTTGCGCGGAGTTCATGTTGGATTTTCCCTCTTTTTCTCTTGTTATTCTGAAAGCCGCCGCTCCGTTCTCGCCGCAGCAAGCTCCGAAACGGACGCTTTCGGTGGCATTCGGAATTTATCACTTTTTGTCTAAAAAGTCAATATCTTCTATTTATTTTTGTCTATTTTGACATAATATTTCTTGTATACTCCTAATATTCTCCATTTATATACATCATTATTCAACTCTTATTTCCATCACAAAGCACATCGAAGCATGAAAAAACGACAGACGCCTATCACTTTGGGCGTCTGTCGTATGTTGTGAGATCCGATGTCCGGCTCCGTCGGCACAGCCGCTTTGCCGGAGAATGAATAACCCGTACCAAAGGCCGAAAAAATAACCGGTTTTCCAGGCGCTCCGGGGCGGCGAACAGAGCATCGGGGACGATTCATCGATTGAAATAAGAAATGCATAATTCAATCGGAGAAGCTTCCCCTGATGGATCCCCCTGACGACTGATTGACCTGATTGACCGTGGGTCATGGGAAGGAGTGACCGAAGCTGCCGCCGAGACCCGCCAGGAATTGCACAAAGAAGCTGATGATCAGGTACAGGAACAACAGGAGCGCCGGCGCCAGGAACAGCAGCAGCGCCGTCAGCTTCGCATGGTCCCGCAGCCGGAACTGGAAGCCGCTCTGCCGCTTCCAGGACTGCGGAGCGGGACCGCCGCCGCCGGATGTGACGGGCTTCTCCCGCTTCGGAGCGTCGGCAGGCTTGTGGGCTGCATACTTGGAGCGGAGCTCCGCCTCATGCTGCCGGACGGCGGCCCGATGGGTCTGGGCGCCGTAGCTTTCGTGCCAGGAATCATCCTCATGGCAGTGGTCGTCGTAGTTCAGCTTTCCCTCCGCCCGCAGACGGACGGCGGTCTCCTTTCGCTCGATCCGAGTCATCAGAGACGGCGGTACCGCTGCGCCGCAGCCCGGGCAGAGGCAGTCCTTCTCCGGGTCGAAGCTCTTGCCGCAATACTCACATCGATATTTGTGCATGGTCGTATTCCCCCTCTCTCTTGCAGCCGCTTATTCTCCGTTCTCCTGGCGGATGACCTTCCCCACATTCCACAGCCGGGCCACCTTCTCTGCGGCCTCCTCCCGCTCCGCGGGAGTCCTGTATTCAAAGGGCGCGGTCTGGGCGCCGCAGTCCATGCAGACAGCGTAGATGCACCAGCCGTTCTCCTCCTCCAGCAGGCCGGGGCCGCCGCAGCGGGGACAGTCCTGGAGTATAAAGCGTTCGTGAAGTTCCATAGTTTTCCTTTCCTTTCGTAGTGCGAACTGTTTTTCGTTATCATAGCACATTCCGGTGCGGATTGCAAGACTGAGACGCAGAAAAGCCCGGCCGGCGGCGGAAAAGTCGGTGTTGACATTGGCGTATGCTTCGTGTATGATACAGAGACTAAATTGGAAAGGAGCCTTTTGATGCTCTTTTTACTCCTGGCGATCCTCAGCAGCGCCTCCATGGCCCTGGCTCTTCGGCGCTTCCACAATCCTGTGGGAAACCGCTACGGGATCATCCTCGGCAACTATCTGACCTGTATCCTCCTGGCCCTGCTTCTGACGCCCAGAGGCAGCTCCGTGCTCGCCGGCAGCGGCAGCACCCTCCTCATGGGCGCCGTCACCGGCTTCTTCTATGTGGCGGCCCTGGTGGGGATGCAAACCAGCGTTCACCGGAACGGCGCCGGTCTCACCTCTGCCTTTGCCCGGCTGGGCCTGGTGATCTCCCTGTTGGTCAGCGTACTCTTTTTCGGGGAACGGCCCGCTCCCCTTCAGCTCGCAGGCGTGACCCTGGTGCTGGCGGCTTTGGTGCTGATCCACGCCGGCGGCGAAAGTGGCTCCAAAAGAGGCTTTTGGATTCTGCTGCTGACCCTGCTCTTCAGCGGCGGGGCCGACGCCATGTCCAAGGTCTTCGAGCAGCTGGGAGATCCGGCGGAGAACACCCGCTTTTTCTTCTGGCTCTTCGTCACAGCGCTGTTGTTGACGGCGGGCCTGGCCCTCCGGGAGAGAATGCGCACGGGGAAACGGCTGGCGCCGCGGGAGCTGGCCGCCGGCGCAGTCGTGGGCATCCCCAACTATTTCTCCTCTTATCTTCTGCTGCGCTCCCTCCAGCGCCTGCCGGCCATTCTGGTCTTTCCGGTCTTCAGCACCGGCACCATTCTGCTGACCCTGCTGGCCGGAGCCCTCTTTTTCCGGGAGCGGCTCACCCGGCGTCAGGCCCTGGGCGTCTGCCTGATCCTGGCGGCGCTGATCCTCCTGAATATCTGATCCTGCGCTGTAATACAGAAATACAGAGCGTCCGGCACTTCGCCGGACGCTCTGCTGCTTATCTTCGGTTTTCGTAGGCGATCTCGTATTCCCGCTTGGGCGTGTAGTGATTCGCCAGCTTGACGATCACCCGTCCGTCCACCACAGCTACACTGCCTTCGCTGGGATAAAGGGGCATAGCCCGAAAGACCTCGCTGTCGGACACAGCGATCATGGTCTCCTCCGGCGGCTCCTGCCAGCGGACGTTGAGCCAGTCGTTGAGGTAGTAGTAGACGTGCTTGTTCAGGGGGATCACGGAGCTGGACAGATTGCTGTAATCCGTCACCAGATCGAAATCCTCCACCTTGCTGTAATAGGTCTTCGAGGGGAAGCCGCCGATCACCACCACCTCCATATCGGCCCTGTAACCGGGCGTCGACTCCACGCGCTCCACCAGCCGGGTCGCGAAGGACTGGGTGACCCGATGGGCTGTGGCGGAGACGGTGTAGGCCAGGTTGTCGATGTTGAAGCTGACGAGGCAGAGCAGGACGGCCGCAATCCCCGCGGCCCGGCGAAGCAGGGCCCCACCTCGCGGCGACGCCTTCTCCATTCGCTTCCACCGCAGAGCGGCCCGGTCCGTCAGGGCCAGTGCCAGTACATAGGGGAACACCAAGGCGTAGCGCATCACCGGCATCACATGGCTCATCAGCACCGTGAGGTTGCAGGCCAGGGGCAGCAGAGCGCAGAGCAGCAGGATCAGCGCCAAGGCGCCGGGCTTGAGCTCCTTCCGCTTCTCCAGGAGCAGCCGGACAAAGGACCAGAGCCCGACCAGGGCCAGGAGTCCGCTGCCCGCGGCGAAAATGGGCGTGGTATAGTTTGCGGCCTTGTGGGGAACGAAATAATAGCAGAGGAAGTCCCGATAGGCCGAAACGATCAGCCGCGGAAGGCGCTTCGGGCTCAGCGTCTCGCTCAGACTGCCGATGCCCTTGTAATTGAGCAGCTCCAGGTCCTTGATCCAGAGGAAGAGGCGGAGCACGCCGTAATAGAGCAGCAGGCCCAGAAGCAGGAAGACCAGAAAGCGCAGCCCGGTCAGCAGGATCTGCCTGCCGGTGTGATTTCCCTCCAGGGCATAGCGCAGCACGCAGATCAGAGAAAGCGCGGCCGCCACAGCCAGATAAGCCTGGTAGGTTCCAAGCGCGCAGGCCAGGATCGGCGCCGCGAAGAGAAAGCCGAAGCGATGCCGTGGGATCAGCCAGACCGCCAGCACCGCCAGTAAAATCCCGAAGCAGTAGGCGGAGGCGGTGAACAGGTAGAGGAAGGTGTAGGCCACTGTGGGGAACACCGCCATCAGAGCCCCGCAGAGCCCCCCCAGCACCGGGTTATGGAGCTTCAGCAGCTCCACCGTCAGTCCCGAGGCCAGGGACAGGAAAAGCAGCGAGAAAAAGCCGATCACCGCGGGAGCCTGGACGTAGCCGTTCCAGGCCGAGGCATAGTGCAGAAACCAGCGGCCGGAGACGGTCATCTGCTGGAGGTCGTTCACCCGGGAGATGCCGTCGGAGTTGGGTATGATGTTTGTAAAGGCAAAGATATGCGCCAGAAAGCCCGCCGCAAAGCAGCAGAGCATCGCGGCCCGGACCGCGGGCCGGATCCTGCTCCACCAGCCGGGGAGCATGCGTTTGCGTGTTTGATTCATGGCAGCCTCCCAGAAAGGGCCGGACCCGAAGGCTCAGCCCTCCTTTTTCAGAAATACCCGCAGCAGCAGTCCCGCGCCCACCGCGGCGGGAACCAGCATCAGGAAGAGGTCCAGGACCGAGCCGGTAAACGTGAGATGGGTCCCCAGGATCACCGACAGGATCAGCATTCCCAGCAGCACCGGCAGCAGGATCTTCGTCAGCTTGTGCCGGGTGGCGACCATAAGCACCACGTCCAGCAGCACCAGGGCGATGAGGATGCCGCCGGTGGAGACCTGACCGCCCAGCCGATAGAAGCCCCAGGAATAGACCCGGGTGCTCTTGAAGAACATAAACACGCCGACGCCGATCAGCGCCAGTCCGACAAGAAGCAGCTTGTCCCTTTGTTTCATCTTCAGAACGCCTCCTTTGGGGAAGATAGGCTGATTATAGCATAATTTCCGGGAAAATGCAAGTATTCCCGCCAAAGCCTCGGCCTTTGGACTTTGCCGCAGCCCTATTCCTTCGCCTGGCGGATGGACAGGCCGATACGCTTTTTCTTCTCGTCCACGGACAGCACCCGCACCTTGACCACGTCGCCCACGGTCAGCAGCTCCGAGGGATGCTTGAGATAGCGGTCCGCGATCTCGGAGATGTGCACCAGACCGTCCTGATGCACGCCGATGTCCACGAAGGCGCCGAAGTCGATGACGTTCCGCACCGTGCCGGAGAGGATCATGCCGGGCTTCAGATCCTTCAGCTCCAGCACGTCGGTCCGCAAAATGGGCTGGGGCAGGGAGTCCCGCAGATCCCGCCCGGGCTTTTGCAGCTCGCTGACCACGTCCCGGAGGGTGGGCAGGCCCACGCCCAGGGCGTCGGCGGCCTTCTGCTCCCCGTAGGCCGCCAGCTCCTTGGGGAGGGCGCCCAGCTTGCCCGCCTTCACGTCAGCCAGGCTGTGACCGGTAAGCCTCAGCAGGCCCTCCGCCGCGTCGTAGGACTCGGGGTGGACGGCGGTGTTGTCCAGAATGTTCCGGCTCTCGGGGACCCGCAGGAAGCCTGCGCACTGCTGGAAGGCCTTGGGCCCCAGCTTGGGCACCTTTTTGAGCTGGGCGCGGCCGGTAAAGGGGCCGTTCTCCTCCCGGAAGCTCACGATGTTCCTGGCCGTGGCCGCCGTCAGGCCGGAGACCCGCCGCAGCAGAGAGGGCGACGCGGTGTTCAGGTCCACGCCCACGGCGTTGACGCAGTCCTCCACCACAGCGTCCAGGGCCTGCTCCAGCTCCTTCTGGGGCATATCGTGCTGATACTGGCCCACGCCGATGGCCTTGGGCTCGATCTTTACCAGCTCCGCCAGGGGATCCTGGAGGCGGCGTGCAATGGACACCGCAGAACGCAGGTTCACGTCGTACTGGGGGAACTCCTCCGCCGCCAGGGGGCTGGCGGAATAGACCGAGGCCCCGGCCTCGGATACGATCATATAGCTCAGACGCCGGCCCGCGTCCTGCTCCCGACGGATCAGCTCCACCGCCATCTGCTCGGTCTCCCGGCTGGCGGTGCCGTTGCCGATGGCGATGTGCTCCACCCCGTGGCGGCGGACCAGGCGCGACAGGATGCCGATGGCCTCCTCCCGCTGGCGCTCGCCATAGGTGGGATAGACCACGGCAGTATCCAGGACCTTGCCGGTGCCGTCCACCACCGCCACCTTGCAGCCCATGCGATAGCCGGGGTCCAGGCCCATGGTGACCTTGCCCTTCACCGGGGGCTGCATCAGCAGGGGCCGCAGATTCAGGGCGAACTGGCCGATGGCGCCCTCGCAGGCCAGGTCCGTCAGGGCCGCCCGCTGCTCCCGCTCCAGGGAGGGGAAAATCAGGCGCTCATAGGCGTCCTCCGCCGCCCGCTGCACAAAGTCTGTGGCGGGACTGCCCAAGCGCACCGCCGCCCGGCGGACCGTCTGCATGGCCAGCATCCCATTCAGCTCCAGGCTCACCTTCAGGAACTTCTCCTTCTCCCCCCGGTTGATGGCCAGGATCTGATAGCCCTGGAGCTTCGGGATCGCCTGGGTAAAGTCGTAGTACATGGCGTATACGGAGTCCTCCTCCGTGGCTGCATCGGCGTGGAGCCTGCCGTTGTCATGGAGCAGACGGCGCAGAGCCTTGCGCAGCTCCGCATGGTCGCTGATCCGTTCGGCGATGATGTCCGAGGCCCCGGCCAGGGCCTCCTCCACCGTCTCCACGCCCAGCTCCGGGTTGACATAATCCTTTGCAGCCTGTTCCGGCGGAGGGCAGTCCCCGGTCTGGGCAAAGAGCAGCTCCGCCAGGGGCTCCAATCCCTTTTCCTTGGCCACGGAGGCCCGGGTCCGGCGCTTCTGCTTGTAGGGCCGGTAGAGGTCCTCCAGCTCCGCCAGGGTTCCGGCGGCTTCAATGGCCGTCCGGAGCTCCTCCGTCAGTTTCCCCTGGCTCTCAATGGCCTTCACGACGGCCTCCCGCCGCTCCTCCAGGCCCCGCAGGTACTGCAGCCGGGTCTCCAGGGTGCGCAGGGCGGTGTCGTCCATGGAGCCGTGGAGCTCCTTGCGGTAACGGGCAATAAAGGGGATGGTGTTCCCCTCGTCAATGAGTTGGATCACGTTCTCGATGTGCTTTGGGCTCCGGTCCAATTCCCGGGCCAGGGTTGCGATGATATCCATAGTTCCTCCTTTGGTTATCAAGTTCGAAAGCTCTTCGCCCAGTTGCGGAGGGAATTCAAGTATACGTTATCCGCCACATCCTGCCGCATGCGCTCTGTGACGGGGCCGTTCCCGGCGAGCTTCCGCAAGATCAGAGCCTGGAGCTCCGGGACCGTCATATCGTCAATGGCTTTGTTTTCAGGGGGCGCTGCGGGAGGCGTTTCCGGCTCCAAGGCGGGTTCCGGCTGGGGCCGGGCTTTCTCCGCCTCCGCCAGGGCGGCCTTCCAGATCTCCGGTTCCGGGATCGGCGGAAGGTCCAAAGCCGCGCCCTCGTCCTCTGGCAGCAGCAGCTCGGCCCCGTGGGGCGGGAGCTCGATTCGGATCTGTCCGTTTTCGGTATAACGGTTGCCGCCGTGAAGGGCGGAGCGATAGCCCTCCAATCTGGCGGGCAGCGTCAGGGTGACGGGCTCGCCGCTGTTGTTGACGGCAACCAGCGCCTCCCGTTCCCCCGCTCTCCGGGCGAAGGCGAAATATCCTGTCGTCAGGGCCAGTTTTTCATAGCTGCCGACGCGGAGGGCCGGTTCCGCCCTTCTGGCCCCGGCAAGGGCGCCGATCAGCGCGGCGTGGGCGTCGTTCCGATAGTCCTCCAGCCGCAGGGCCGGACGCAGGGGGGCGTCGGAGTACAGCTCCTTCTTCCCTTCCACCGCGAACTCCGAGCCGTAGTACACGGAAGGAACGCCGGGGAGCGTAAACAGCAGCACATGGACCGGAAGGTAGTCCGCCTTGCAGCGAAGTCTCGTCTGGATGCGCTCCACATCGTGGTTGTCCGCAAAGCTGTACAGCTTCCCGCACAGAGCGCCCAGCTGCTCGACGGTGTGGGCAAGCTCGAAATAGTTGCCGTCGTTGTGGCTGGAAAACAGAGCCTTGTGCAGACGGTAATTGGTGACGCTGTGGAGGGTCTGATCGTTGACCCAGCGGGCGTATTCCCCGTGAATGACCTCGCCCATGAGCCAGAATTCCGGCTTGATCCGATCGGCCAGCTGCCGCAGCGCCTGCATGAAGCCGAAATCCAGCACGTCCGCCGCGTCCAGACGCAGACCGTCGATGTCGAACTGCTCCACCCAGAAGCGCACCGTGTCCAGATGGTATCGGACGACCTCCGGATTTTGCAGATTCAGCTTGGCCAGCAGCTCATAGCCGCCCCAGGTCTCATAGGAAAGCCCGTCGTGATAGCCGTTGTCCGACCGGAAATTGACGTTCCGGTACCAATCCCGATACGGAGACGTCTCGCGCTTTTCCAGCAGATCCCGGAAGGCGAAGAATTCCCGGCCGGTATGGTTGAAGACCGCGTCCAGGATCACCCGGACGCCCTTGCCGTGGCAATAGGATACAAAGGCTCTCAGATCCTCGTTGGTGCCGAGGCGGCTGTCCAGCTTCCGGTAATCCGTAGTCTCGTAGCCGTGGCCCACGGACTCGAACAGCGGGCCGATATACAAGGCGTTGAAGCCCAGACCCGCCAGATGATCCACCCAGGGATAGAGCGAGGCAAGCCTGCGGACCGGCTCAGCGCCGGGATTCTGCATGGGCGCCCCGGTCAGCCCCAGAGGATAGATGTGATAAAATACTGCGTTTTGATACCAGGACATGTGATACCCCTTCCACATATTCTTTCAAGCCGAGCGTCTGATGAACCAGAAACGCTCATTTGGCGCTGTCGGCGCTCAAAAATGCGTGTTGGCCGCCGCGGCGCCCGCCAAATTGATTTGCATGCTATTATCCCACAAAAAGCGGCGCTTGTCAATGCGCAGTATCAATTTGCGAGGGCTGCAGATGTATCAATTTGAGGGGGCGGCAGACAGCTCCGGCGTCAATTTGCACTTTACTTTCACAGTCTGATTTGATATAATAAGATCGGAAATAAATTGCAGTAAGGAGGACACCGAACGATGATTGAATGGAAAAACCTGGATGCTTTGAGCTCCTTCGGAAAGCTGAAAGCGCTGAAAAAACGAGTCAGTCTGCCGGAAGCAATGTCCGGCGAGGGCGGAGCCGCGCGGGTCGCCAAATACAGTGCGCCCATCGCCTGCGGACTTGCCTACAACTACGCAGCCAAGGCCGTGGACGACGAGGTGCTCTCCGTCCTTGGGGAGCTGGCGGCGGAAGCGCAGCTGACGGAAAAGTACGCCGCCCTGTACAACGGTGAGATGATCAACACCGGTGAGAAACGACTGGTGCTGCATCAGCTGACCCGCGGTCAGCTGGGCGACGCTGTGATCGCGGACGGCGTGGACAAGCGGGCCTTCTATGCCGCGGAGCAGAAAAAGGCGGCCGATTTTGCCAAAAAGGTCCACGCGGGCGAGATCGCCAACGCCGCGGGAGAAAAGTTCACCACCGTCGTGCAGATCGGCATCGGCGGCAGCGACCTGGGCCCCCGGGCCATGTATCTGTCCCTGGAGAACTGGGCGAGACAGAACGGCTGCTTCAAGCTGGAGGCCCGGTTCATCAGCAACGTGGACCCCGACGACGCGGCAAACGTCCTGAAGTCCATCGACCTGCCCCATTCTCTGTTCGTGCTGGTCTCGAAGTCCGGCACAACCCTGGAGACCCTGACCAACGAGTCCTTTGTGAAGGACGCGCTGAAAAACGCGGGTCTGGATCCCGCGAAGCACATGGTCGCCGTCACCAGCGAGACCTCTCCCCTGGCGAAATCCAAGGATTATCTGGCCGCCTTCTTCATGGACGATTACATCGGCGGGCGTTATTCCTCCACCTCCTGCGTCGGCGGCGTGGTCCTGTCCCTGGCCTTTGGGCCGGAGGTGTTCGCCCGCTTCCTCGACGGCGCCCACGCCGCGGACCTCAGCGCCAAGGAGCCTGACATTCTGAAAAATCCCGCCATGCTGGACGCCCTGATCGGCGTGTACGAGCGCAATGTGTTGGGCTACCCCGTCACCGCCGTGCTGCCCTATTCCCAGGCCCTCAGCCGCTTCCCCGCCCATCTGCAGCAGCTGGACATGGAATCCAACGGCAAGTCTGTCAACCGCTTCGGCGAGCCGGTCCACTATGCCACCGGTCCCGTCATCTTCGGCGAACCGGGCACCAACGGACAGCACTCCTTCTATCAGCTCCTGCACCAGGGCACGGACATCGTCCCCCTGCAGTTCGTAGGCTTCCGCCGGAATCAGGCGGGCATGGACGTGGACATTCAGGGCAGCACCAGCCAGCAAAAGCTCTGCGCCAACGTCGCCGCCCAGATCATGGCCTTCGCCTGCGGCAAGCAGGACGCGAACCCCAACAAGAGCTTCGACGGCGGCCGTCCCTCCAGCATCATCATCGGCGAGCAGCTGACCCCGGAGGCCCTGGGCGCTCTGCTGGCTCACTTTGAGAACAAGGTCATGTTCCAGGGCTTCTGCTGGAATCTGAACAGCTTCGACCAGGAGGGCGTCCAGCTGGGTAAGGTCCTGGCCAAGCGCGTGCTGGCCCACGAAACCGACGGCGCTCTGCGGGCTTACAGTGATCTGCTGGCCATCTGAGCTCTGAGCATCAGCTTCCATCCAGTCCGTTGCAGCTTTTCCAGGCAATAGGCGCGATAGAAACCAATACATAGAAGCAAGAGACTCACGACCGTGTGATCGTGAGTCTCTTGCTGTTTATTGCGGGCACATGCCATGCCTTGAAGAATTGCAGCTTTTCGGTCTCCGATTCGGAGCGCCAAGGGTGTTTTGGGGGTGCCTTTTTGGTGATTTGGCCCGGAATGGACTTCAAATCAATACAGCTTCGCGCCGGCCGGAATGTGCGCATCGACCATCAGAAGATGGAGCTTTTCCTCCTCGCCTTCCTTGTGGACGGCGGAGAGCAGCATACCGCAGCTCTCGACGCCCATCATGGGCCGGGGCGGGAGGTTGGTGATGGCGATGCAGGTCTTGCCGATCAGCTCCTCGGGCTCGTAGTAAGCGTGAATGCCGGAGAGGATGGTCCGGGGCGTACCGGTGCCGTCGTCCAGAGTGAACTTCAAGAGCTTCTTGGACTTCTTGACGGCCTCGCAGGCCAGGACCTTGACGGCGCGGAAATCGCTCTTGGAGAAGGTCTCGAAGTCGACCTGATCCTCGAAAAGAGGCTCGATCACGACCTTGGAGAAATCGATGGGCTCCTGGTGCGGGCCGATGTGGGCATCGGTCCCTACGGTTTGCGGGTCGATGTGGGCATCGGCCCCTACTTCCTGCGCGACCTTGCATGCCTCCTGAGAGGGGCAGGTAAAGCAGGCGCACTCGAAATCCGCCGGCTTTTCTTCGGTCTTGGCCTCTGCCTTTTCGGGTTTCTCCTTATCCAGCGGCTTCATGGTGGGGAATTTTACATTGCATCTACGTTCAATCACTATTAAAACCTCACAATCCCGTTCCAAATGTTTTCATCAAACATCGGAAATACACTATTCGCTGCTAATTTAGCTCAATCCCTAATGTGTTGGAGAGTAATTTGGAGAGCTGGAGAATAGGAGAAAAGGCATGGCTTACGATGATTTACAAGGAAAAACGTGACATCACGTTGTAAAAATCATTGTAGCACAAAAAGCTCTCCATTTCAAGGTTTTTTGCTGTTTTCGTTCATGTAGTTCTTGTGACGTCAGAATCCGAACTGCTTACGAACTGTGCGCACGTCCTCCTCACTGTCTGTCTTGATAAAGATATTGCCAGCTCGAAATGCCGCCTTGATATCATTGCATACCTCTTCTGGAGTCTTACGTATATCCAGTTTCACATACTTTAACTTATTGCTTCTACAAATGTGTTCTATGACCATTTGAATGCTTCTCGTGCTCTTGGTTGATCTGTCTATTACATCGAAAACAGTATTAAGCTCAGGCATGTATGCGTCAACCTCTACGCCAACCGTCTTTGCGTCATTCAGATTTATGGTGAGATCTTTATCCTTGGCGTAGCGCAAAAGCATCAGTTGTGGCAGCATTCTTCTCTGCCGTTGAGAATATCCGCTTCGTGAAGCAGCTTTCCAAACTCATCTTCGTCATAGACCTGACGTGAGATATCCTGAAATGCCTGGTTGTCGATCCCACTCCATGACGGAGATATACTCACAAAGCCCTTTAAGGTTCCCTTGTCGATCACATATACATCTCCGAGATGGGAATATCGAAAATGCGAGGGAGCTTGTTTACCTTGCGTTCCTCGTCATTTGCGAACAACTCATCGTATCCAGTCAGGCCCAGGTCGATTTTTTGCACGTTCTTCAA
>JAFYAB010000019.1 GCA_017540945.1 Oscillospiraceae bacterium
GGGAGCAGGCTGCCTGGGAGGCAATTCAGGAGCCCCTGGATCGCCTGATTCAGGCGGTGATCGACGGCTCCGCCTTCGTCCTGTATCGTCAGGATTGGGAAGTCCTGGTCCGGCAGCGGATCGAACGCTCCCGGGTTCTGTTCCTGCAGGAGGGGATCGACATGGAGCAGGCCCGGCCGGAGGACTTTGCCGGCCGGATCCCGGTGCGCAGCTATTACGAGCTGTTGGCCATGGAACAGGCTGACGGCTGGAATCGGCTCTGCCTGTATCTGCTGGGGCTGCATTGGGCGGCACGGGACGGTTTTGCGCCGAGCCGGCAGGCCTACGAGGCCTTTCTGCAGGAGTACTGCAAGACCTGGCGGAGCACCGGGGAGGCCGCCCGGGCGGTGACGCCCTATGAGGCTTACGCAGCCGGGGAGTATGTGAACCACGCGGTCAGATATCTGGAAACGCTTGTATTGGAGCAGCTGATGAAGGAGGACGTATAACATGGCAATCTATCAGGCAGACGGGAGCAATTTCAAGGAGCTCACTTCGGAGGGCTTCGTGCTGGTGGACTTCTGGGGCACCACCTGCGGCCCCTGCAAGGTCTTTTCCCGGATTTTGGAGGAAGCGGCGGCAGAGCTGCCCCTCATGGATATTGTGAAGGTCAACGTGGACGATAACCCCGATCTGGCCGATGAAAACGACGTGATGGCAGTGCCCACCGTTCACATCTACAAGGACGGAGCCCTGGTCAAGGAGCATGTGGGCGTCATGCAGCCGGATGAGATTCGACAAGTGATCTCGGAATACCTGTATTCCTGAATCATACATCCAAAACAGTTGAACTGATAAGGAGGAAACAATCATGCGTACCCTGAAAAAAGTCCTTTGCCTGAGCCTGGCCCTTCTGCTGCTGGCCGTCCTCTTCACCGCCTGCGGCGAGAAGGCCCCCGATCCCGTCAACACCAATACCTGCAGCTATGAAGAGATGGTGGCCTACCTGACCGCCAAGGGCTACATTGCCAAGGACGCCGCCCCCGTGGATATCAACACCACCGAGGGCTACGTCACCGACAACACCGGCGGCGAGATTCCCTACGCAGCCATGGCCGACAAGGCCGAGGACTTCGGCGGTCTGTGGCTCTTCCACTGGGAGAAGGACAGCGAGGCCTACAATAACGTCTTCGTCAACGCCCCTGCCAACGGCAATATGCTGGTCTACATGGGCGGCGCCTGTGTGCTGCAGGCGGAAGCCATCAACGGCCTCTACGCAGTGGCCTTCGCAGAGGGATACGCCCAGAAGGACGCGGTTCTGGCGGACTTCAATGCCCTTCCCAACAAGTAAATGATAATACACCCCTGCTTTATCCGTCAAGTTAAAGCAGGGGTCTTTCCAAAGGAGAGACTGTTATGGATCAGAATCCACTGTTCCGAAAGAAATACGGCAGCTTCCGGCGCTTTTTCCGGATGCTCTGGAAGGCGCCGCTGCCCTTCCTCTGGATTCTGGCGGACATTGGCGTCAGCTTTGCCCTGACCCACGTGGGCGTCAGCGCCACAGAGTACAGCGCCCGGCTCTTCGCCGGGGACGTGGATGCGGTCAGCGTGGTGATCCCCTTCCTGCTGGTGACTCTGCTGAGCCTGCTGATCGGTTCCGCCTCCGGCCTGGTGAACGGAATTTGCAGGGCCTTCATCAACCGGAATCTGCGCCGGATGGTCTGGCGCAAGGCGGTGCGGCTGCCCCTGTCCTTCTATGAATCCAACGAGCCCAAGCAGCTGATCTCCCGTGTCACCACAGATACCACCGTCATCAGCCAGCTGACCATGCAGGTCTTCGTGCCCCTGATTACCATGGGCTATTCCACCTTCGTTCTGCTGCGGAAGGTCAGCAGCTATGACAGCGCCCTCATGTGGTCTCTCTTTGCGGTGATCCCGCTGAACGTGCTGATCAGCTTCATCCTGGGCCGGCTGCATTTCGGCGTCAGCGACCGGGTCAACCGGGCCACCGCTGAACTCACCGCCGGCATCGCCGAGCGGGCCAATCAGACGCTGCTGATCAAAACCATGGGTACCGAGGAAAAGGAATGCAAGCAGGGCGAGGTCCTGATGGAACAGAGCTTTGCCGCAGGAAAATCCAGCGTGCTGCTGAACCAGCTGTCAGGCCCTGTTCATGCCATTGCCGGGGCTCTGCAGGTGGTGGTCATCATACTGGTGGGCCGGGGCTTCTATTCCGCCGGCCGCATTTCGCTGGCGGAGTGGATCGCCTATTACGGCTTTGCCACCCAGCTGGCCAACACCATCACCGGCTATCTCAACGATTGGACCAGCTTCAAATCCGCCCAGGGCGCTACAGACCGGGTAGCCCAGGTGGTGGACACCCCCGACGAGAACACCAGGGAAGGGGTACCGGTTACGACCCTTTCCGGCGGCATCCGTCTGGAGGACGTCTGCTTCTCCTATGGGGAGGCGCCGCTGTTTGAGCATCTGGATCTGGAGATCCCCGCCGGAAAGATCACCGCCCTGGTGGGTCCCTCCGGTTCCGGAAAATCCACCGTTCTGAATCTGATCGACCGGCTTTATCCCCTCCGGGAGGGCCGGATCACGGTGGGAGCCGATGACACGGCCCGCTTCACCCTGGCCAGCTATCGGCGAGCCCTGGGCTACGTGACCCAGGAGTGCGTGATGTACGCCGGGACCCTGCGGGAGAATCTGACCCAGGGGATCGAGCGGAGCGTCACCGACGAAGATCTGGACCGGGCCTGTGAAGGCGCCGGGATCCTGGACTTCGTCCGCATGCAGCCCGAGGGCTACGATCTGGCGGTGGGCGAGGGCGGCGCCAGCCTCTCCGGCGGCCAGCGCCAGCGCTTCACCGTAGCCAGGGCTCTGCTCCGGCAGCCGGACTATCTGTTGCTGGACGAGGCCACCGCCGCCATGGACATCGAGGGCAAGGATCTGGTCTGGACCAGCATCCGGCAGCGGATGGCGGGGAAAACCGTGGTCTTCGTGGCCCACGACGCCCAGACGGTCCGCAACGCAGACTACATCATCGTCCTGCGGGACGGAAAGGCAGAGGCCGCCGGCGACCGGGATACCATGCTGGCAAGCAATCCCTACTGCTTGGAAATGATGGAGCAGACCGGGAAGGAGGCGGGCTGATATGAAGAAAAAACGCTACGGCTTCTCTCTGAAGGAGCTGGTGAAGTTCTACACCCGCTTTCCCATCCCCTGGTGGATGTACGCCATCTCTCTTGCAGCGGGACTGGCTTACGCGGAGCTGGCCCTGTTGGCGGCCAAAGCCCTGGTGTCCTTCAACAAGGGCGAGCTCTACAACTCCGTGATCCTGGGCTACGTTCTGCTGACCGTGGGCAACAGCGTCATTGCGGCGATCCAGAATATTTTCAGTGAAACCGCCTCCCTGCGGATCACATATCAGGCCCGAAAAATGCTCTGGGACAAGATCCTTCGCCTGCCGCAGGCCGAGGTGGACAGGCGGCAGCCCTCCGCCCTGATCTCCGGTGTGGTCAACGACGTGCAGACCGCCAGCGAGGTGCTGGCCATGGTCTTCCGCCTGGTCTCCTCTCTCTATGCCTTGGTCCGGGCAGTGATTGTGCTGTTTCAGTACAGCGCGCCTCTGGCCAGCTGGATGCTGGTGCTGATCCCCCTGGGCATTCTGGTGTTTACCGTTGTGGGCAGGACCCAGCACGCGGTGGCCAGGCGGCAGTATGACAGCTTGCGGCAGATGACGGAATTCTTCTCCGAACATATTTCCGCCGCCAAGAACGTGAAAACCCAGGCCCTGGAGGACCGGGAGGAGCGGGAGGGCCTGGCCCAGATCAACAAACGCTTCAAGGCGGACGTCTTCGAGGCCTTTATGAGCGTGGTGCAAACCACCGCCTTCTCCCTCTACAGAAGCTTCAGCACTGTGCTCATTGCGATTTTCGGCTCCCGCATGATCCGGCAGCAGCAGATGGCCGACAGCGGCATCAACGAATTCAGCACCTATATGGACAAGGTCCACCAGTACACCGCCGAGATCCTGACCCACTATCAGATTCTCCGGAACACCCAGGGCGCCCTGCAATATGTGGGAGAGCTGCTGGAGCAGCCCCTGGAGGAGCTGGACACAGGCCTTCCCCTGCCCGAGGATTCGGGCAGCGGGGATCTGGTTTTGGACAACGTCAGTTTCAGCTATGAGCCGGGCGCGCCGGTGCTGAAGAATCTCAGCCTCACCATTCCCGAGGGCAAGGTTACCGCCGTCATCGGCAACAACGGCTGCGGCAAATCCACCCTGATGAAGCTTCTGCAGGGCATCTATACCCCCGACAGCGGTTCCATCCGCCTGGGCGGCATGGAGCTGCAAAGCCTGAAGCCCCACCTGCTGCGGCGGCAATTCGGGTATATTTTGCAGAACAACCCGTTGTTTTCCGGCACAATTCGTGATAATATCTGTTACGGAGCCCCGGAGGCCGCCGAAGAAGAGATCGCCGCCGCCGCGGAGCTGGCAGACGCTTTGGGCTTCATCCGGGAGCTTCCGGAGGGCTTCGACACCCAGGTGGGAGAGTCCGGCAAGCTGCTCTCCGGCGGCCAGCGTCAGCGCGTTGCCATCGCCCGAACTCTGCTGACCCAGCCGCGCTATCTGCTGATGGACGAGGCCGGCGCCAGTCTGGACCACAAGAGCGACGCCGCCATCTTCCGGGCTGTGCGGGAGGCCCTGCAGGGCCGCACCATCATCCTGATTGCCCATGACATGCGCTCCGTGGTCCAGGCGGACCACATCATCGTTCTGAATCGGGGCAGCCTGGAGGCAGCCGGAACCCACGAGGAGCTGCTCCGGCGCAGCCCTACCTATCGGGCTTATCTGGAAAAGCAGGGCCTGACTGGGAAGGAGGCGCTCCAATGAAAAAGCTGACCGTCGGATTTCTGATCTTTCTGGTGCTGGCCCTGGCGGGCACGGTGACCTATCTGCTGGTGGGACCGGACTTCACGGCTCCAGCCGCCATCGTCGCCCCGGACGAGGACCCGGACGCCCCGGTCTGGGATCTGACCATAGAGGATCTCATGGCCTACCTGGAGGAAAAGGGCTTCTGGGACCCGGAGGACGCGCTGCCCATCAGCGAGGGCGTAGCGGACAAGGCCTTCGTCAGCCAACACGTAGAGATCTATTGGTGGAACCTGAAGGATCCCAACGAGGATTCCCCTGAGTACCGGGCCTATATGGACATGCTGGAGACCGGGCAGATCGACCTCTACGGCAAGGGCCTCTGGTTTATGCCCACCACGAAAAACGGACCCTTCGGCCTGTCCTCCACCTACTATGAGGGGGACGTCAAGGCCCTGGAGGAGGCCTTCAAGGCCTTCGGACACTGAGCGGCAAGGAGGAAGACCCCATGGAAAAATTGCGTCTGCTGATGGTGGACAGCGACCCCATCATCCGTTTTAATCTGCTGGAACTTCTGAATATGCACAATTGCTTCCGCCTGGAGGCGGAGCTGGAGACCACCGAGGAAGCGTTGGACCACATTCTGACCCATGAGGTGGACGTGGTATTCATCAACTGTCAGCCCGCGGACCCAAGCCGCACCAGCCAGGGAACCTGTCTGCCGCTGATGCTGGAGAGCAAGTATCCGGATATTCAGGTGATCGCCTACAGCGGCTCCCCGGAGGACGCCTATTCCGCGGTGCGGAACGGCTGTTCCGGTTTCTTTACCCTGCCTGCCGAACCCGTAGACCTGCACCGCATCGTGAACCGGCTCTGCTACATCTATCAGCTCCAGCGTCTGCGGGATGAGACCGCCCACAGCAGCCTGATGATCAAGACCCGCTCCGGCTACGATATGCTCCAGGTCCGTCAAATTCTCTTTCTGGAACGGATCGGCCGCAGCTGCCGCATCCACATGGAGGACGGGCGGCAGGTGGAGCTGGTGGGTTACAGCATGGCGGAATTGGAGCGGATGCTGAAAAAGCGGGGCTTCTTCCGTTGCCACCAGTCCTTTCTGGTGAACCTGGCCAAGGTTGCCATGATCCAGTCGGACAACGACAGCAAGCACTATGCGGTCCGTTTCGTGGGCCTGGACGGAGAGATCGCCGTCAGCCGGGAGAAATATATGGATATGGTGTCTCTGCTGCGGGACAGGTTTGCCCGGCTGGAATAAGTCCGGTTATCCCCAGCCATCCCGCTGGGGCACGGGCTGTGCTGATCGGTTGGGCGTACGGAGAAATCCCGCCCTGTCCCGCTTTCTTTGCCCGGTTGATTGCCAACGGACGACAGGAGGAAGGCGCGCCTTTCAAGCGAAAGAAACCCTGCAAATCGGGGTCGGCGGGAGGAGGCAATCGGCACCGGGCAGTAAGAGAACGACGAGAACATCCTCCATTCCCCGTCTCCCGGTCCCGCTTGCCTAATCTACAAATTCCGCGGGAGAATGTAAGGGAACCGGAAGGAAATCGTGAAATGGATAAGGGGACGATCCGGGGAGGGGGGAGAGATTCGGAATCTTCCCCCTCCCCGGCGTGTCTTTACCTGCTGGTGGACGGGCTCCACGAGCCGCTGGTCACGGAGGAGCTCTGGCAGGCGGCCCAGGTAAAGCTGAAGGCCCAGGCAAAGAAATACGAGCACGTGAACAAGCAGAAGGACGTGCGCACCCATCTGCTCACAGGGATCGTCAAGTGCCCGGTCTGCGGAGCGGGCATGTTCGGCAACAAGAGCATCAAGCACAGGAAGGACGGCAGCAAGTACAAGGACTTCTACTATTACGGCTGCAAGCACCACAACCAGGTCCGGGGTCACAAATGTGACTTCAAGCCCCAGATCCGGGAGGAGCTGCTGGACGGCGCGGTGGCGGAGGTCATTGCCAAGCTGGTGCAGAATCCGACCTTTGCCGCCATGATGCGGGAGAAGATCGGAGAGCGGGTGGATACCGCGGCCATCGAGGAGGAGATCCGGGCGCTGGAGCAGCAGCTGCGGCAGGCCCTGGGCCGTAAGAAAAAGCTCATGGAGGAGATCGACGCTCTGGACCCGGACGACCGGCACTATACGGCGAGAAAAGCCGACCTTGACGAACGGCTCTACAAAATGTATGATAAGATAGAAGACGTGGAGAACAAGCTGCTCTCCGCCCGGGCGAAGAAGGCCACGGTGGAGGCCGAGGGCATCACCGCCGACAACATCTACCGGATCTTGCTGCAGTTCGACAAGCTCTATGACCACATGGACGAGGACGAGCGCCGCGCGCTGGTGAAGGGCCTGATCTCCAAGATCCAGCTCTGGCCGGAGCGGCAGCCCAACGGACAGTGGCTGAAATCCATCCGATTCAGCCTGCCGATCATCCCGGAATCCATGGAAATCGGTTTGGAGCAAAGTTCTCAAACTGAGACGGTTGTTCAATTGGTCAGAAAAAATCCAGACATGACCGTCAGCGTGACCCTCAATCTGGAGGACGCCGACCTGACCGCTTCCGAGGCAATGGCCACCTATGAACAGATCAAGGCCTACGTCCTGGAAACCTACGGCCTCCGGGTCACCAGCCTCCAGATCGCCCAAACCAAACGCAAACTCGGCCTCCCCACCGGCGAGCACTATAACCTCTCCCAAAAAGAAAACCAGGTCATCCCCAACTGCCCACCCGAGAAAGAATCCGCCATCCGGGAAGCCCTGCGGCACTTTCGCATGGTATAACAAAATATAATAGACGCAGAAACAGATATATCTGTCCCGCACATTCGACAAGCTCGCCTCCTTCGGCTACAATAAGGCCGAAGGAGGCGAGCTTTGTTTTTAACAAGCCCCCACCGTAGCGGCGCACGTCGTGTGCCAAGCCCAAATCCCACTGTAGCGGCGCACAGTGTGCGCCACAATGAGAAGAACCAAAACGAATTCAACGATTGGAGGTATGCAAAATGTTGGGATTGACTTACCATTAGGAAGGCGACTATCTGATGACTGGCTGTGCAAGCCGAAAAGAAGATGCGGAACAAAGGGGACCGGTTACTTTAAGGCAGCTTTGGCGGCTCTGCGCTTCTCCATTGCAGATACGACGATGGCGCAGGAGGCGTCGCCCACGATGTTGACGGTGGTTCGGCCCATATCGAAGATGCGGTCCACGCCGGCGACCAGGGCGATGCCCTCTACCGGCAGGCCGACGGACTGCAGCACCATAGCCAGCATGACCATGCCGGCGCCGGGAACGCCGGCGGTGCCGATGGACGCCAGCGTCGCCGTGAGAATGATGCTCAGCATCTGCGGCAGCGTCAGACTGATGCCGAAGCAGGAGGCAATGAAGATGGCGCACACGCCCTGATAGATGGCGGTGCCGTCCATGTTGATGGTCGCCCCCAGGGGCAGGACGAAGGAGGAGATGTCCTTATCCGCGCCCAGGCTCTCGGCGCACTCCATGTTGATGGGCAGGGAGCCCACGGAGGAGGCGGAGGAAAAGGCAAACATGATGGCGGGCAGCATGCCCTTGAAGAATTTCAGCGGACTCAGGCCTGCCAGCGTTCGGACGGAGATGGAATAGACGATGATCGCGTGGAGGATATAACCGATGAAAGCAACCAGCAGGACCTTTGCGAGGGAACCCAGAACGGCGGGGCCGTTCTCCGCGACCACCGGACAGATCAGGCAGAACACACCGATGGGGGAGAGCTTCACGATCAGCTCCATGGCCTTGAGGAAGGTGTCGTTGAGGATATCCACCAGCCTGAACTCCAGGTTGGCGTGCTTGTCCTTGATAAGCAGCAGCGCGAAGCCGATAAGGATGCTGGCAACGATAATCTGCAGCATATTCGCCTCGACGAAGGGCTTGAGGAAGTTGGAGGGGAAGATCCCCACGAGGGTGTCCATGAAGTTGACCGGCTCCGAGGCCTCGTAACTCAGGTCTGAGGTTTGGAGCACCGGAAAGATCCCTTTGAAGAGCTTGGCCAGGATCAGGCCGATGGTGATGGCAAAGGCCGTGGTGATCAGGTAGTAGACGATGGTTTTGACGCCGATGGAGCCGACCTTGCGGATGTCACGCATGGAGATGACGCCAGCCATGATCGAGAAGAAGACCAGCGGCGTGACGACCCACTTGATCAGGTTCAGAAAGATCGTACCGAAGGGCTTGATGTAGGAGGTGGCGATGTCGGCGTTCTTCATCAGGCAGATGCCCGCGATGATGCCCAGAAGCAGCGCAATGAAGATCTGCGTTGCCAGGGAAAGCTTTCTCTTCTTCATGCTTTGATTCCTTTCTCTGTCAAGCCAAGCTTGTCTCTGCGCTCAACGATCAAAATGAGCGGAAACCTGCTGCATCAGCGAGACGATGGGCAGGTGCTGGGGACAGACGCCCTCGCACTGGCCGCAGCCGATGCAGTCGCCGGCTTTGCCGTGCGTTCTTGTGAGCTTATTATAGTTGGAATAGTTGGCGGTCCAGCCCTTCTGCGCCAGATCCTCCCGCATATCTTCGTTGTAGAGGGAAAAATACTTGGGAATGGCGATCTGCATGGGGCAGCCGTCCGTGCAGTAGGAACAGGCTGTACAGGCAACGGCAATCTTCTGGTTGATGATCTCCGCCGCCCGGGCTGTCAGGGCGAGCTCTTGTCCGGATAAGGGCCGGAAGTTCTCCATGGTCCGCAGATTGTCCTCCATCTGCTCCAGGGAGCTCATGCCGGAGAGGACCATCCTGACGTTTTCCTGGCTGGCCGCGAAGCGGATCGCCCAGGAGGGGATCGACTGTTCCGGCGCGGCAGCTTTCAGAAGGGCTTCCGCTTCCGCAGGCAGGCGGGCCAGAGTGCCGCCCTTCACCGGCTCCATCACGATCACGTCCTTGCCGTGCTTCACCGCCGTCTCATAGACAGCGCGGGATTGGATCCATTCACTCTCCCAGTCCAGATAGTTGAGCTGGATCTGCACGAATTCCATTTCCGGGTGCTC
>JAFYAB010000020.1 GCA_017540945.1 Oscillospiraceae bacterium
AAATACATGGACGAGCGCGGCATTAAGATGGGCTGGGCCATTGGCGGCATCTGCGGCCCGATGGTCGGGCTGCTGAAGAAGGGCAAGGTCGGCAAGGTCATCCACCTGCAGGACTTCGGCCTGGAATACGTCAACTCCATCAATCAGACCCCCAACCACTATGAGATGAGCGCTTCCCAGTACGCCAACCCGGCCAACAAGGGCGCCTTCGTCAACAAGCTGGACTTCGTGGTCCTGGCGGCCCTGGAGATCGACACCGGCTTCAACGTCAACGTGCTGACCGGCTCCGACGGCATCCTCCGCGGCGCCCCCGGCGGCCATCCCGACACCGCGGCCGGCTCCAAGTGCTGCATCATCGTCACCCCGCTGACCCGCGGCAGAATGGCCACGGTCTGCGAGCATGTGGTCACCGTCACCACCCCCGGCGACTGCGTGGACGTCCTCGTCACCGACTTCGGCATCGCGGTCAACCCCCTGCGTCCCGACCTCATCGAGTGCCTGGACAAGGCCGGCATCAAGCACGTCACCATTGAAGAGCTGAAGGAAAAGGCCTACTCCCTGGTGGGCCGTCCCGACGATCTGGAATGGGAAGACAAGGTCGTTGCCGTCCTGGAAGCCCGCGACGGCACCATCCTGGACGTGGTCCGCAAGATCAAGCCCTACACCGTCGATCAGGACTAAACACATCAAAACAGCCCTGCCGGAGGCAGTCCCCCCGGCAGGGCTTTTTGAAAAAAAAAGAAACAAAAAAAAGAAGAGAAAACAGAAAGGAGACTCCTGAATGAGCAACACCGTTGTAGGTATCCTTGGCCTTATCACCATCATCGCCATTGTGATCACCCTCTTCAAGAGCAAGACCCAGCCCGCCATCGCCTTTATCGTATGGCCCGCCATCCTGGGCTTGGTCCTGGTCATCGCCGGCCGCCACAGCTTTGACGACCTGGCCGCCATGATCAAGGCCGGCTTCAACTCCACCGGTCCCACCGCCGCCCTCTTCGTCTTCTCCGTCCTCTACTTCGGCATTATGACCGACGCCGGCATGTTCGACGTCATCATCAACAAGCTGATGAAGCTGGTGGGCGACAGCGTCGTGGGCGTCTGCATTATGACCGCCGTCATCGCCCTCATCGGCCACCTGGACGGCGGCGGCGCCTCCACCTTCTGCATCGTGGTCCCCGCCATGCTGCCCGTCTTCAAGAAGATGCACATGCGCAAGACCACCCTGCTCCGCATCGCCGTCATCGGCATGGGTGTTCTGAATCTGATGCCCTGGGCCGGCCCCACCATGCGGGCGGCCTCCGTCCTGGGCATGGAAGCCGGCGCCCTGTGGAAGACCCTTCTGCCCATCCAGATCGCCGGTATCGTTCTGACCCTGGTCCACGCCTTCCTGGCGGGCATCCAGGAAAAGAAGCGGGGCGCCGGTCTGCACGGCAAGCTGGCCCGGGAAGAGGGCGCCATCGCCCTGGAGGACGGCGAGCAGGTTGCCGCCAATACCTCTGACCTGGCCCGTCCCAAGCTCTTCATCTTCAACATCCTGCTGACCCTGGCCGTCATCGCCATGCTGATCTGGGACGTGTTCCCCAGCTATGTGCCCTTCATGCTGGGCACCGCCATCGCCCTGTTCATGAACTACGGCTTCACCGCCAAGATGCACAAGAAGATCATCAACCTGCACGCGGGTCCCGCCCTGATGATGTGCTCCACCCTGATGGGCGCCGCCGTCCTCATGGGCATCCTGACCTCCTCCATCGGCGCTGACGGAAAGGTCATCTCCGCCAAGGTCCTGGAGATCCCCGAGGACGCCAAGCTTTCCGTGGTCCGCTGCCTGGCCGGTATCGTCTCTGACATCCTGCCCAAGTTCCTGGGTCAGAACCTGCCGCTGGTCATCGGCATCCTGTCCGTGCCGCTGGCCCTGGCCTTCGACACCGACTCCTACTTCTACGGCATGCTGCCCGTCATGATCGCCATTGGCCAGTCCTTCGGCGTGGAGGCTCTGCCCATCGCGGTCGCCATGGTGGTCTGCCGCAACTGCGCCACCTTCATCAGCCCCATGGTCCCGGCTACCCTGCTGGGCACCGGCCTGGCCGAGGTGGACATCAAGGACCACATCAAGGCGTCCTTCATGTATGTGTGGATCTTCTCCATCATCTGCATGCTGATCGGCGTCGTCTTCGGCATCCTTCCCATCTGATCGCGAAGCCCTCCCTGCGCCGGGACTCGTCCCGGCGCAGGGAATATCCCAATTGGAAACTGAAAAATGGCAATTGCCCGCAATTGCCATTTTTCAATTTCCAATTGTTCCCGCCGGAGGTTCCAATATGGCTGTCTCTCAGGTATACAAATCGGATAAGCGCACCATGGCAAAGCTCCAGGCCCTGCTCGAAAAGGTGGACATCACCCTGGACGAGCACCTGGACTACAGCTGCGCGGTCTTCGACGAGGAGGGCGCGCCCATTGCCACGGGCTCGGCCTTCGGCTCCACCCTGCGCTGCTTCGCCGTGGACCCGGCCCACCAGGGGGAGGGCCTGCTCAACGAGGTCATCACCCACCTGATGGAGGACCGGATGGCGAAGGGATATTACCATCTCTTCGTCTACACCAAGCCCGGAAGCGCGAAGTTCTTTAAGGACCTGGGCTTCTCCGAGATCGCCGAGGTCCCGGGCTTCCTGAGCTTCCTGGAGAATCGCAGAAACGGCTTCTCCGGCTATCTGAAGGAGCTCGAACGGACAAAGCGGCCCGGCCAGGCCGCCGCCGTGGTCATGAACGCCAACCCCTTCACCCTGGGCCACCGCTGGCTGATCGAGCAGGCGGCCCGGGAGAACGACGTGCTCCACCTCTTCCTGCTCAGCGAGGACGCGGGGCCCATCCCTGCCCCGGTCCGGCATAAGCTGGTCCGGGATGGCGTGGCCGATCTGCCCAACGTGGTGATCCACGAGACCGGGGAATATCTGATCTCCTCCGCCACCTTCCCGGGCTATTTCCTCAAATCCGAGGAGAAGATCCTGCGGACCCAGGCCCGGCTGGACACGGCCCTCTTCGTCCGCATCGCCCAGGCCCTGGACGTGACGGCCCGCTATGTGGGCAGCGAGCCCCGCTCGGTGGTGACGGGGATCTACAACGAGGTTTTGAGCGAGGCCCTTCCCGCCCACGGCATCCAGTGCCGCATCCTCCCCCGGAAGGAGCTCCCCGACGGCCGGGTGATCTCCGCCTCCGCCGTCCGCCAGGCCATCCACGACGACAAGCTGGATACGGCGGCGGATATGCTCCCCGAGACCACCCTGGCCTATTTCCGCTCCCCCGAGGCCGCCCCCGTCGTCGCCGCCATCCGCCGGGAGCAGGACGTCATTCATTATTGATCCACCGTAGGTTTGGCCAATGGCCGCCAGCCCGAGGCGGAAGCGTTCCGTTCAGACCGTAGGGACGAGCAGTGCTCGTCCGGCATTCGGAACGAATGCAATTTGCCGCAGGCAAATCCCGGGAAGAAAGCGGCAGCGAAGGATCGCCCTCCGGGCGATTGTTTGCTCCGCAAACCGGACAAGTCGCCCGTAGGGGCCGATGCCCACATCGGCCCCACCTACGGATTCGTGCCTGCAAACGTGGGCGGATGTGGGCATCCGCCCCTACGAAGAAAGGGGCGACTGAATAGAAACCTTATTACAACCTTATTCCTGATTCCCGATTGCTTTAGATTTGAGGAACCTATGATCGAACGAGAAATTACACTGACTGAAATACTGATCGCCCGGGAGGATCGCGTTGCGATCCAGAACGCGCTGCTGGAGGAATACCATGTGCCGGTGGTGTCCTTTACGATGAACATCGCCGGGCCGGTGAAGGTCACGGGGCTGTCCCACCGGGCCTTTCTGTGGGGGATGGAACAGCTCCGGCTGGGCTTTCTCCAGAACAAGATGAAGGTCCGGAAGGAGTTCTCCCGCCATCTCCCCACCGGGGACGAGGGCTATTTCGCCGTGGACGCCCCCGCGGAGGCCGTCAAGGCCCTCTGCGTGGAGCTCGAGGAGGCCTCCGCTGCGGGAAGGCTTTACGATATGGACGTGATCGGCACGGAAGGGAAAAAGCTGGAACGCGGTTCGGAACGGCCCTGCATCGTATGTCATAAACCGGGCCGGGAATGCGCCTCCCGGCGGCTGCATTCCGTGGCGGAGCTGCAACTCTATACAGCCAATCTGTTGCAAGCCGGACTTTGGTCCGCTGCCCAAAACAGAGTCAGCGCTCTCGCGACCCAAGCCCTGTTGGACGAGGTGGCCGTCACGCCGAAGCCGGGTCTGGTGGATCGGGCCAACAACGGCTCCCATCGGGATATGGATTACTTTACCTTCCAGGCCTCCGCCGCCGCCCTGGCACATTACTGGCGCGGCTGCGTCGGGGTCGGGTTCTTCGACCGAAACGTCTCCTCGCCGAACACAGGGAACCAGCCTGTGCCGCCTGCTAAAACCTTTGCGAACCTCCGCCCGCTCGGGAAAAAGGCCGAGCGGGATATGCTGGCCGCCACCGGGGGCGTCAACACCCACAAGGGGGCCATCTTCACCCTGGGGGTGCTCTGCGGGGCCATCGGGCGGCTCTGGACGGCGGAGGAGGGCTTCCCTTCGGTTGACATAATTCTTGACGAGGCCGCCGCCATGACCCGGGAGACCCTGGAACGGGAGCTCCCCGCCGCCCGCTGGAATACGGCGGGGGAGGCGTTATATCAGAAATACGGCGTCCGGGGCATCCGGGGCCAGGTGGCCGACGGGCTCCCCGCCGTGCGGGAGATCGGTCTGCCGGTCTTCCAAAAGCTGCTGGCCGAGGGCCTGGACCGGAACCACGCCGCCGCCGTGACCCTGCTGCATCTGATCGCCAACGTGGAGGACACGAACCTGCTCCACCGGGGCGGCCCCGAGGGGGCGAAATGGGCGCGAGAGGCTGCAGGGGCTCTCATAGGTGAATGTAGGGACGAGCAGTGCTCGTCCGGCATTCGGAACGAATGCAATTTGCCGCAGGCAAATCCTGACGACCGACCGACCGCGAAGGATCGTCCTTCGGGCGATTGTTTGCTCCGCAAACCGGACAAGCAATGCTTGTCCCTACAACCGGATTTGGATGCCAGGGTGCCGTCCCTGGAGGAGATCGCGGAGCTGGACCGGATGTTCATCGAGCGGAATCTGTCCCCGGGGGGCTGCGCGGATCTGCTGGCGGTCACGCTGTTTTTGGAGGCTCTGCATTCTTAAAACGTCAGAAAAAGAATGGCGCACACTGTGCGCCGCTACGGAATGGAATATGGCGCACGCTGTGCGCCGCTACGGAATGGAATATGGCGCACGCTGTGCGCCGCTACAACATGATCGGAGGACAAACATATGATTACAAACGACAAGGGCATCGTCGAACTGAAGCACTTCGTCCTGCGGGAGGTCTGCCGGATGGCCTGGGAGGACAGGCTGAACGCCGAGGAGACAGAGAAGCTCGTCTATGAGGTCAGCCCCGGCCCCAAGCCCGAGTACCGCTGCTGCGTCTACAAGGAGCGGGAGATCACCCGGGGGCGTATCCGGCTGGCCATGGGACTGGACCCCGATCCCGGCGCGCCCAGCCCCAACATCGTCTCCGTCATCCCAGCGGCCTGCGACGACTGCTCCATCCAGGACTATTTCGTGACGGACATCTGCCGCTTCTGCCTGGGCAAGGCCTGCCTGAACTCCTGCAAGTTCGGCGCCCTCAAGCCCGGCGACTCCAAGATGAAGATCGATCCGACCCTCTGCAAGTCCTGCGGCATGTGCGCCAAGGCCTGCCCCTACGGGGCCATCATCCACCAGACGCGGCCCTGCAAGAAGGCCTGCCCCGTGGGCGCCATCTTCTATGACGAGTTCGGCGTCTGCCAGATCGACGAGAGCAAGTGTATCCGCTGCGGCCACTGCATCCACAGCTGTCCCTTCGGCGCCATCGGCTCCAAGATCTACGCTGTGGACGTGATCAAGGCCATCCGGAGCGGCAAGCGGGTGCTGGCCATGTGCGCCCCCGCCACCGAGGGCCAGTTCGGCAAGGAGATCGGCATGGCCGCCATCAAGGCCGCCCTGAAAAAGGCCGGCTTCGCCGACATGGTGGAGGTGGGCCTGGGCGGCGATATGACCGCCGCCTATGAGGCCCTGGAGTGGATCGAGGCCCGGAAGGAGGGCCGGATCATGACCACCTCCTGCTGCCCCGCCTTCATCTCCCTGCTGAAGCGCCACTTCCCCAAGCAGTACGCCGAAAACAAGTCCGCCACCGTCTCCCCCATGGTGGCCGTGTCCCGCTACCTGAAGTCCCAGGACCCGGACTGCGTCACCGTCTTCATCGGGCCCTGCATCGCCAAGAAGCGGGAGACCATCAGCGAGGCCATCAAGGATACCGCCGACTACGCCATGACCTACGGCGAGCTCGTCGCCATGCTGGACGCCAAGGGCATCGCCATCGAGCCCGTGGAGGAGGATTATCAGGAATCCTCCATCTACGGAAAGTGCTTCGCCGCCAGCGGCGGCGTGGCCAACGCCGTCCTGGAGGTCATGAAGGAGCTGGGGGAGGAGGTCTCCGACATCAAGCTCATGAGCTGCGCCGGCGGAGACGAGTGCAAGAAGGCCATGATGCTGCTGCGGGCCGGGAAGCTGAACGTGGACTTCGTGGAGGGCATGATCTGCCCCGGCGGCTGCGTGGGCGGCCCCTCCAAGCACCGCACCGAGACCGAGGTCCTCAAGGCCCGGGCCGAGCTTCTGAAGAAGGCGGACAAGCGGCAGATCCTGGAGAATCTGAAAAACTACCCCATGGATCAGTTCTCCATGCTCCGGGACGGCAGCATGCCGGAGCATACCCCTTTCCAGTAACGCCCGTAGGGGGCGGCGTCCCCGACGCCCCGTGCGTTTCGATCAGGAACGCGCCGAAGTAAAAAGTAAGAAGTAGATAACTTTCCATAGGAACAGAGAGTGAACCGGGGACCACGATACGGAAAAGCACAACAGGAATACGCGGTATTTGCCGCGGCCTGTTGTGCTTTTTGTGTTTTCCTACAGGCGGCCCTGTCCCTCTGGGCTTCCTGAGTTAATTATTGATATACCAAAAAATACTTGAATATTTAAGGAACACAGGGGACGGTTCTCTGTGTTGACAAACAGAAGGATTTATGGTACGCTAAAGCAGGGTGATAACAATGCCAAGACAGGCGAGAAAGAGAGCGGAAAGCGGTATTTATCACATTATGCTGCGCGGCATCAATCAACAGCAGATCTTCGAGGACGACGAGGATAACCAGAAGTTTCTTGAAATACTCAGGGAATGCAAAGAACTCAGCGGATACCAACTGCTGGCGTACTGTTTAATGGGAAATCACGTCCACCTTCTGATGAGGGAGGGCGAAGAGTCACTGGAACAGGTGTTCAAACGCATCGGCGGGCGGTTCGTCTATTGGTACAATATCAAGTATCAACGCGTCGGGCACCTGTTTCAGGACCGATTCAAGAGTGAGCCGGTAGATTTGGACGCCTATTTGCTGACGGTCATACGTTATATTCATCAAAATCCCGTCAAAGCAGGGCTATGTATGTATCCGGAGGAGTATCCCTATTCCAGCTGGCGCGAATATCTGACGCAGCCGTGGCTTGCGGACGTCGAAGTGACCGACACGCTCATTGAGCGGAACGATCTGATTGCGTTTCATGCGCTGCCGGGAAATGAAAAATGCCTGGATATCGCAGACAAGCCGATGGCGCGGCTGACCGACGAACAGGCAAAAGTCGTAATGGCGAAGGCAACGGGCTGCGAAAACGCTTCTGATTTTCAAAAGCTGACGCCGATAAACAGAGACAAGGCGATTCTTTGTCTGCGAAAAAGCGGCCTGTCCCTGCGTCAAATTTCTCGCCTGACCGGTGTGAGCGTCATGATTGTCCGCAGAGTGATTGAAGAGAACTAAGGAGTAATGTTTATAATGATTGAATCAAAAGAACACAGAGAACCGTCCCCTGTGTTCACCTGTGTTCATATCATATTCTGTAATGAAAAAGCCCTAAAACCGGTCTATCATAGTGAAAGCCTCTCCGCGCGGAAAGGAGGTCGTCGATTTGGAAGACAGAGAGATCATCAGGCTGTACCTGGCCCGGTCCGATCTGGCCATATCGGAAACCGAGCGAACATATGGGGCGTACTGCCGCAGCATTGCATACAACATTCTGCAAAATCGGGAGGACGCGGAGGAATGTGTCAATGACGCCTGGCTTCGGGCCTGGAACGCAATCCCCCCGGCCCAGCCGGAGCGTTTGCAGCCCTTTTTGGGGAAGATCACTCGGAATCTGGCACTGAACAAATTGGAAAAGGAGCATGCGCAAAAACGCGGCGCGGGCGGCCTGCCTCTGATTCTGGACGAATTGAAGGAGTGCGTCTCCGACGGTGCTTCCGCAGACCAGATTTGCGATGAACTGCTTTTACGCGAGGTGCTGGACCGCTTCCTGCGGAGCCTTTTGCCCCAGACGCGAAGGATCTTTCTCCGCCGTTACTGGTATCTCTGCTCTATCCGGGAGATCGCCGAGACGTCCGGACTCTCAGAGAGCAAAGTGGCGGTGACGCTCTTCCGAACGCGAAACAAACTGAAAAAAGTATTGGAGAAGGAGGGTATTTCCCTATGAACGAACGCAAGCTTCTTTATGCCATCGGCGAGGTGGAGGATCGATTTATCGCTGACGCCGCACCGACGGCGCGAAAGCGTTCCAAAACCGCATGGGTGCGCTGGGCTGCTGCTGCCTGCCTTTGCCTGGGCATCTTCGCCGTTGCTCTGTTGGTCAAAGCACCCGGTTTCACTGCAGCGCTTCCCACCGGCGATCCGTCCGCGGGAGAAACTGAAAGTCAACAGCTTTGGAATGGTATAAAGCCCAGAAATCCCTTGGATTCTGCATCTGAGACCCAGATCATAGCGTGTTACACTGGCGCCTATTCTTCGGTTGAAGATTTGCTGAAGGATACGGTTTTGATCGTGCGTGCAACGCCTGTTGCCGTGGAAACGGAGAGCGACGCAGCGATTTGTTGGATTTTGGAGATTGCCGAGTCCAGCGACGGGAGAACGGGCGAAATCAAGCTGCGGCAACTGAAGGACGAATACCTGCTTGTGAAAGGCCAGGAGGTTGTGTTGGCATTGGAAAACGACAGCGGGCCGGGGTACTATAATATTCCGGGCGGCGGCGTCGGCCTGTTCCGGAAGGGAGGCGTCCGCAGCGAGTTCTGGGAGCCGCTGCTGCAGAGGGGCCGAACGGAGTTCCCCGAAGCCCTGCGTGAGACCGGGACACTGCTGGAGGTCTACGATTGCTTAACAATATTATACAATGTGTTCCCCTCGCCCTTCAACCGCGAATAGGCACTTGTATGTTCATTCGGAATAAATGAATATGTCCAAATGCGCTCTGCAAAAATTGGTCATTTTTCACGGTTGAAACCCTGAGGAAAAGCTGTTATACTGGCTGTGTACGCGGGCCTCGCCCAAGGTGGCAAATACTGGAAAATGATCTGGCCCGACCAAGGAGATTTGAGATGGAAAAGATCAAGATGTTGAATCCCATCGTGGAGATGGACGGCGACGAAATGACCCGCATCCTCTGGGCCATGATCAAGGAAAAGCTGCTGACTCCCTTTGTGGAGCTGAACACGGAATACTATGACCTGGGCCTGGTCAACCGTGACGCCACCGACGACAAAGTGACCTGGGACGCCGGCTACGCCATCAAGAAGCATCACGTGGGCGTCAAGTGCGCCACCATCACCCCCAACGCCCAGCGCGTGACGGAGTACAATCTGAAGAAGATGTACAAGTCCCCCAACGGCACCATCCGCGGCATTCTGGACGGCACCGTGTTCCGCACCCCCATCGTGACCCCCGGCGTCAAGACCTACATCCCCGGCTGGACCCAGCCCATCACCGTGGCCCGTCACAGCTACGGCGACATCTACAAGGACACCGAGTTCCGCATTGACGAGCCCGGCAAGGCCGAGCTGGTCTTCACCGGCGTGGACGGCAAGGTCCTGCGGGAAACCATCTATGAGTTCGAGTGCCCCGGCGTGCTCCAGGGCGCCTACAACAAGGACAGCTCCATCGAGAGCTTCGCCCGCTCCTGCTTCGAGTATGCCCTGTCCGAGAAGAAGGACCTGTGGTTCTCCACCAAGGACACCATCATGAAGAAGTACGACGGCGACTTCAAGGAGACCTTCCAGCACCTGTATGACACCGAGTACAAGGAGCGCTTCGAGGCCGCCGGCCTGGAGTACTTCTACACCCTGATCGACGACGCCGTTGCCCGCGTGATCCGCTCCCACGGCGGCATGATCTGGGCCCTCAAGAACTACGACGGCGACGTCATGTCCGACATGATCTCCACCGCCTTCGGCTCCCTGGCCATGATGACCTCCGTTCTGGTCTCCGCCGACGGCAACTTCGAGTTCGAAGCCGCCCACGGCACCGTCACCCGCCACTACTACAAGCACCTGAAGGGTGAGAAGACCTCCACCAACCCCGTGGCCACCATCTTTGCCTGGTCCGGCGCCCTGAAGAAGCGCGGCGAGCTGGACGGCAACGAGGCCTTGACCCGCTTCGGCGCCCTGCTGGAGGAGGCCACCATGGAGACCATCACCAGCGGCATCGTCACCGGCGACCTGGCCGCCCTGATGGATCCCAGACCCGCGGCTGTCACCTCCGAGGAGTTCATCGACGCCATCCACGACCGTCTGGCTGCCAAGCTGTAATCCGCGATCCCTTCGCGTTCACGAAAAGCACCCCGATTCGGGGTGCTTTTCTTTCTTCCTTGCCCCCTGAACGCGGTTGGGCTCTTGCATTTTCGGGAAAAACCTGCTATGATGGGGAAAAACGGGCGGCGGATGGCGCCGCCCCGGTTGGAGGCAGCGCATGGACGTCAAGGAATGGTCCCCGGGCGGGCGGGAGAGCTTCACCACCCCCGG
The DNA here is from genome assembly GCA_017540945.1 of Oscillospiraceae bacterium. Next base: position 10,954 of record JAFYAB010000020.1, read on the forward strand.
CGGCCCCTTTCACCCCCCCGCGGGCGAAGTCGGGCGTGTTTATGAATACAGCCGCGGCGGAAAGCCCCGCTCCCCTGCCGTCGAACAGACGGCGGGCGTGACGCCCGCGCCCCGGAGGCAGAGCGCGTTCAGGACCCCGGCCCCCTCCCCTTCGTCCGGGACCGCGGCGGCGGTGCTGGCGGCGGAAGCCGTGTCCCCCTTCGCTCCCCAAGCCGCGGCCCGAGCCCGCCGCGAGGCGCCGGAGCCGGTACCCCAGCCGTCGCCTGCCCCCGTGGTGCTGAGCCATGACGGAGAGAGCGGCGGGACGATCGGTGTGCAGCAGAGCGGGCTCAGCCCCCAGGGCGGTCCGGTCTACACCATCCAGCTGCCGGCCCAGCCCAAGCCCCCGGCGCCCAGACGCCGCTCCCTGTGGTGGCTGCCCTTTGCCCTGATCGCGGCCCTGCTGCTGGGAGGGCTGCTGGGCCTGCTGGCCGCTCCCCTGCTGGACCGGGGATCGACGCCCGCTCCCAGCGCCTCCGCCCCAGAGGACGAGAGCGCAGAACGCCGGGTCTACCGGCAAAACGCGGCGGCCGTGACCTCCGTCACCGCCATTCCCCAGCCCGGCTCCTCCGATACGGCGGCGGCGCCCGGGGCGGGCACCGGCTTTCTGATCACCGCCGACGGCTATCTGCTGACCAACGCCCATGTGGTGGCAAACGCCGCCCAGATCCTGGTGGGTCTCAGCGACGGGCAGATGCTTCCGGCGAAGCTGGTGGGCATCCAGCAGGAGGAAAGCGACCTGGCTCTGCTGAAGATCGACGCCCAGCAGCTGCCCTGCGTCAGCATCGGCGACTCCGACAGCCTGCGGGTGGGAGACCGGGTCATGACCATCGGCAATCCCCTGCTGGAGCTGAGCTACTCCCTGACCACGGGCTATCTCAGCGCCGGGCCCCGGCGGATCAGCTCCGGCAGCACCACCATGACCATGCTGCAGACCAACGCCGCCATCAACAGGGGCAATTCCGGCGGTCCCCTCTTTGACGCTGAGGGCAAGGTGGTGGGCATCGTGACAGCCAAGTACAGCAATCTTGAACACGAGTCCACCCTGGAGGGCCTGGGCTTCGCCCTGCCCATCAACGACGTGATGCGTCTGGTGGAGCCCTGGATCGAGACGGATCGGGCGTCCTGAACGGGATCTGTGCCGTCACAGCGGCGCTTCAACGTACAAAAGCGCCTCTCCCACGCAGGGAGGGGCGCTTTTCTTTGCAGTTTTTCAGAAGCTTGAGTAGGGGCCGATGCCTTCATCGGCCCTGTTGGTCGTTTCTTGCCTGCATACGAGGGCGGATGTGGGCATCCGCCCCTACGAAGAGGGGGGCGACTGAATCGATACGCTCAGAGATCAAAAGTTGGGCGTGAGTAGGGGCCGATGCCTACATCGGCCCTGTTGGTCGTTTCTTGTCTGCATACGAGGGCG
>JAFYAB010000066.1 GCA_017540945.1 Oscillospiraceae bacterium
CGTCGTTGAAGTAGGCGGGGACGGTCATGACGGCCTCGGAGATGGTGCCGCCCAGGTAAGCCTCGGCGTCCGCCTTCAGCTTCTGGAGGATCATGGCGCTGATCTCCTGGGGGGTGTAGTTCTTGGAGTCGATGGTCACCTTGTAGCTCTCGCCCATGTGACGCTTGATGGAAGAGACGGTGCGGTCCGCGTTGGTGACCGCCTGACGCTTTGCGATCTGACCGACCATGCGCTCGCCGGTCTTGGAAAATGCCACCACGGACGGGGTGGTGCGGCTGCCTTCCGCGTTGGCGATGACGACGGACTCGCCGCCCTCCATGACCGCCACGCAGGAATTGGTGGTGCCGAGATCGATACCGATAATTTTACTCATTGTTTTTTCCTCCTATATAGAAAAGTGTATGGATTACAAATTGATCGCAGGGGCCGATGCCCACATCGGCCCTTCGTTTCGAAAAGCGCTTCGCGCCAGGGCCGATGTGGGCATCGGCCCCTACGGGCGTTGCTTAATTTGCGACCTGCACGACGGCGTGGCGGATGACCTTGTCGCCGATCTTGAAGCCCTTCTGGAATACCTGGGCGATCACGTTCTCGCCCAGCTCCTCGCTTTCGATGTGCATGACCGCGTTATGGGCGTTGGGATCGAAGGCGTCGCCCTTCTCGCCGAACTCCTCCACGCCGAGGCCGGTCATGATCTTGCGGAGCTCCGTCATGATGAGCTCCACGCCCTTCTTGTAGGCCTCGTCGCTGGTCTCGTTGGCCAGGGCCCGCTCCAGATTGTCGAAAACCGGCAGGAACTTGGCCGTGGTCTCGGCCTTCACGTCGGTGTAGAGGGCTTCCTTCTCCTTGCGGCTCCGCTTGCGGAAGTTGTCGTACTCCGCGGCCAGCCGCAGATATTGGTCGTGCTCCTTCGCCAGGGCCTTCTGGGCCTTTTCGAGCTCAGACTCCTCTTTGGGTTCCTCCTTCGAGGGCTCCTTCGGAGCCTCTTCTACGGGAGCTTCCTCCACGGGAGCTTCCTCCCGGACCTCTTCGGTCTCGGGGGTCACGGTCTCCTCAACAGGATCCTTTTTTTCTTTGTTCTTCTTGGACATGGTATCTCATTCCTTTGCGGTATTATTCACGATCCGTGCTGCCTTCCGTCAATGCCGGAAGCGGATTGGGATTGGATTTCTGGAACATCCTCCCCAGATTCTCGGCAAAGTAGCCCAGCTTGGCGGTGATCTTTGCGTAGTCCATGCGGGTGGGGCCCACCACGCCGATGGTGCCCTGCATGCCCTCGCCGATGTCGAAGCGCATCATGACCACGGAGGTGTCCTTCAGCTCCTTGGCCACGTTTTCGGGGCCCACCAGGAACTGGACCGGGCCGTCCTTGGGCAGCACCGCGGGGAGATTGGAGATCAGCTCCTCGTCCAGGGTCTCAAAGACCTCCTGGGCCTTGCCCGCGGCGTCCTTGTACTCGGGCTGACCCAGCAGCCGCATCTGGCCCGTCAGGTGGACGTCCCCGTGCTGCTGCCGCAGGCATTCCAGAGTGAAGTCGATCACCAGGGGCACCAGGGGGCTGGCAGAACCGGCGGAACGGGTGATCTTTTCCAGCAGCTCGCCGGTGATCTCCTCGGCGGTGAGGTCCGTCAGGCTGGCGTTCAGCACCGCGGCCAGGAGCTTCAGATCCGGCTCCGCGACCTGCACGGGCAGCTTCATCAGCTTGTTTTTCACCACGTCGCCGGAGAGCATCAGCACCAAGATGATGCTGCCGGGCCCCGCCATCACCAGATCGAAATGCTTGGCGACGGCCTCGTTCCGGCGGGTGGCCACGGTGTAGGCCGGGAGATTCGTCATCTTGGAGACCAGCTTGCCCACCTGGGACATCATCTTGTCAAATTCCTGGCTCTTGAGCTCCAGGGCCTCGTTGAGGCTCCGGGTCTCGTCCAGGCTCAGGCGGTAGTCCTGCATGAGCTCGTCGATGTAGAGCCGGTAGCCCGCCGGGGAGGGAACCCGGCCGGCGGAGGTGTGGGGCTGCTCCAGCAGACCCATCTGGGTCAGCTCCGCCATCTCGTTGCGGATGGTGGCGGAGGAGTAGCGCACGTCGGGCAGGGCCGCGATGGCCTTGGAGCCCACCGGCTCCGCCGTGGAGACGTAGATGTCCACCACCGCACGGAGTATTTGCTTTTGACGGTCACTTAACTCCACGACGCTGCCTCCTTCCCGGGGAGCTGGCACTCAGACAAACCAAGTGCTTAGCACTCCTTTTCTCTGAGTGCTAATATACACCCGCCCCCGAAAAAAGTCAAGGGCTATTTTGATTATTTACGAATTGTTCACGAGTTTTCCTTTCCAGTTGATTTTTCCCCGCCGACACATTATAATATATCCCAAATCCACAAGCATCTTGCATTTTGCATTCCAAAGGAGGCCGACTATGGCTAAAACCTTAGTGCTCGCCGAAAAGCCCTCCGTGGGCAAGGAGCTGGCCCGGGTGCTGGGCTGCAGGCGCGGCGCCGACGGCTACATGGAGGGAGACCGCTGGATCGTCACCTGGGCCCTGGGCCATCTGGTGACCCTGGCGGACCCGGACGTCTACGACAAAAAGCTGGAAAAATGGAACATGGACGACCTGCCCATGCTGCCCGAGAAGATGAAGCTGGTGGTGATCCCCGAGAGCTCCCGCCAATACAAGGTGGTCGCGAACCTGATGAAGCGGGGCGACGTGTCCGATTTGGTCATCGCCACCGACGCGGGGCGCGAGGGCGAGCTGGTGGCCCGGTGGATCATGATGAAGGCGGGCTGGAACAAGCCCGCCAAACGCCTTTGGATCTCATCTCAGACCGACAAGGCCATCCGCGAGGGCTTCGCCAATCTGAAGCCCGCCAAGGATTACGACAATCTCTTCCGTTCCGCCCAGGCCCGCTCCGAGGCGGACTGGCTGGTGGGCCTCAACGTGACCCGGGCCCTGACCTGCAAGCACAACGCCCAGCTCTCCGCGGGCCGGGTCCAGACCCCCACCCTGGCCCTGGTGGTGGAGCGGGAGAACGAAATCCGCAAATTCGTCCCCAGGGAGTTTTACGGCCTCTGCGCCGAGCTGGAGGGCTTCCGGGCGACCTGGAAGGACGAAAAGGGCAGCGGCCGCTCCTTCGACAAGGCGAAGATGGAGCAGCTTTTGAAGCTCTGCGAGGGGAAGGAGGCGGTCATCACCCAGATTTCCAAGATGCGGAAGATGAGCCCGCCCCCGGCGGCCTACGATCTGACGGAGCTCCAGCGGGATGCCAACAAGAAATACGCCTACTCCGCCAAGGAGACCCTGAATCTGATGCAGAGCCTCTACGAGCGGCACAAGGCCCTGACCTATCCCCGCACCGACAGCCGCTACATCTCCGACGACGTGGTCCCCACCCTGCCGGACCGGCTCCGGGCCGTGGCCCAGGGGGAATACAAGAAGCTGGCCTGGGCCGTTCAGCGGAAGAAGCCCTTCCAGACCAAGTACCTGGTGAACAACGCCAAGGTCACGGACCACCACGCCATCATCCCCACCGAGGAGGCCGTCAATCTCTGGGATCTGACGGGGCCCGAGAAGAACATCTACGATCTGGTGGTGCGCCGCTTCCTGGCGGTTTTGATGCCGCCCTTTGCGTACGAGCAGATCTCCCTGACCCTGAAGATCGGGGATCAGAGCTTTACCGCCTCCGGCAAGCGGGTGTTGGAGCAGGGATGGAAGGCCGCCTACGACCGGAGCTTCACCGCTCTGGAGGACGAGGACGCCGAGGAAGAAGAGGACCAGCGCCTGCCGGAGCTGCAAAAGGGCCAGCGCCTGAAGCTTCGGAAGCTGCGCCTCACCACCGGCAAGACCGCGCCCCCGGCCCGCTACACCGAGGCCACCCTGCTGACCGCCATGGAGCATCCCCAGGGCCAGGTGTCCGACAAGAACCTGCAAAAGATCCTGCAGGAGACCTCGGGCCTGGGCACCCCCGCCACCCGGGCGGACATCATCGAAAAGCTCTTTTCCGCCTTCTACGTGGAGCGCCAGGGCAAGACCCTGGTCCCCACCTCCAAGGGCATCCAGCTGGTGGACCTGGCCCCGGCGGAGCTCCGCAGCGCCGAGCTGACGGCCCGCTGGGAGGATCGCCTGGCCCGGATCGCCAAGGGCCAGGAGCGGGATACGGACTTCGTGGCCGAGATGAAGCAGTATGCCACCAAGCTGGTGAAGGACGTGAAGGCCAGCGAGGCCTCCTACTCCCACGACAACCAGACCCGCAAGCCCTGCCCCGCGTGCGGCAAGCTGCTGCTTCTGGTGAAGGACAAGCGGGGCGAGCTCCTGGTCTGCCCGGACCGGGAGTGCGGCTTCCGCCGCCGCACCACCCAGATCACCAACGCCCGCTGCCCCAACTGCCACAAGAAGCTGGAGCTCTGGGGCGAGGGCGACAAGCAGACCTTTGCCTGCGCCTGCGGCTACCGGGAAAAGCTCTCGGACTTTGAGGCCCGGCGCAAGCGGGACGGCGCCGGCAAGTCCGACGTCCGCCGCTTTATGGCCCAGCAGGAGAACAAGTCCGAGGCCAACCCCGCCATGGCCGACGCCCTGGCGAAGTGGCTGGAGAAAAACAAGAAATAGGGATTAAGGATTAGGGATTAAGGATTAGGGTGGGTCCAGGGTCCAGGGTATAGGGTCCAGGGTCCAGGGCGCAGGGTACACCCCCGCAAGGCCTTCCCCTTGAGGGGAAGACGGCCCGCAGGGCCGGATGAGGTGGCGTCCCGACCCTCGCACCCGTCCGCCGGAGGCGCCGCCCCCCCGATCCTGTCATTCTGAGCGAAGCGAAGAATCCGCATCCCCCGTCCTCCTTTCATTTTTCATCGTTCAAACGGCAATTTGAACGATCCCACAATTCTCAATTCTCAATTTCCCGGAGGGTCCTATGGAATATCTTGCCGCCGCTCTGCTCGCCGCGGAAATCGTATATTGTATCGTTTGCACAGTGCGGCTGCAGAGGGCAGGGCTGAGAGGCAAGCTCACGGCCTGGGCTGTCGGCCTCTGCGGGGCGGGGGATCTGGCGTTCCTGCTGCCGCGGCTGCTGAGTCGTTGGCTGCCGGAGCTGCCCTTCCTTTGGATCGGCCTCGGGGCGCTGGCGGACGGGATCCTGTCCACCGCGGCCTGGCTGCTGCTGTATCTGGCCTGGGAGCGGGCTTATGCGGGGGGCGTCCGGGACCGACTGGTGTTCTGGACCGCCGTGGGCGGCGCCCTGCTCCGGCTGCTGGCCATCGCCGCCTCGGCGGCTGCCTGGCTCCGGGGCGAGGATACCCGTTTCTGGGTCCTGGTCCGGCTCTTTCCCCTTTGCTTTCTGGCCTCCGCTGTGGTGGCGGCCTGGCGCAGCGTCCGGCAGGAGGCGCGAGCTCTGCGGCGGCTCTGGCTGCTGCTGACCGCCGCCTTGGCCCTGCGGCTGCTCGCGGCGGGGCTGGACGCGGCGCTCGACCCGATCCTGCTGCGGCTGCCGCTGATCGGCGTCCACGCGGCGATTTTTGCCTGCCTTTCTGTCGTGTCATTCTGAGCGGAGCGCAAGCGAAGTCGAAGAATCCGTTTTCCTCTGTACTTAGATGATTATCAGCACGGCGATCGTTTTGTGATTCCGGTGTGCGGATTTCGAAGCTTTTCCGCAAACATTTCCAAAAAGGAGGAACCTGCGATGTCCACCACGTTATATCTCGCCGCCGGGTGCTTTTGGGGCGCCCAGCACTTTCTGCGCCAGCTCCCCGGCGTGATCTCCACCCGCGTCGGCTACGCCAACGGGCGCACCGAGAACCCGACCTACGAGCAGGTCAAATACCGGCACACCGGCCACGCGGAGACCGTGGAGCTCGTCTACGACGAGGCCGTCCTCCCCACCGCGGAGCTGCTGGACTGCTATTTTATGTGCATCGACCCCACCGCCGTCAACAAGCAGGGCCCCGACGAGGGCGAGCAGTACCGGACCGGCATCTACTACGTGGATGAAACGATGGTCCCGACGATCCGCGAAGAGCTGGACAAACTGGAAGCGAAGATCGGGCAGCCCGTGGCCGTGGAGTGCAAGCCCCTGGAGCAGTTCTTCCCGGCGGAGGAATACCACCAGGACTACCTGGAAAAGAACCCCGGCGGGTACTGCCATATTCCCCGGGACCTCATCAAGAAGGTAAGAAGTAAGAAGGAATAAGGAATCCGTATTCCGGGCGATACCATTGCAGCGCGCCTCCCGGCTTCGCGTCGCTGCCCGTAAAATTCGGATTTGGCGGGATGCCTTCCCCTTGGGGGGAAGGTGGCGCGAAGCGCCGGATGAGGGGACGTATCGACGACAGAGTCGCTCCGTAGGGGCCGATGCCCACATCGGCCCTATCCCGTATCGGTGTGAGGGCCGATGTGGGCATCGGCCC
>JAFYAB010000021.1 GCA_017540945.1 Oscillospiraceae bacterium
CCCGAGGTGGGCAAGCTGTACTACGGCAAGGTCGTCCGCATCATCCCCATCGGCGCCTTCGTGGAGCTGGCCCCCGGCAAGGACGGCATGGTCCACATCCGCGACCTGGAGTTCAAGCGCACCGAGAAGGTGGAGGACGTGCTGAACATCGGCGATATGACCTGGGTCAAGGTCACCGAGATCGACGAGAAGGGCCGCGTCAACCTGAGCCGCAAGGAAGCCCTCAAGGAAATGGGCCTCAAATAATCAGACAATTCCCAAAACGGGAAGACCGGAAAGCCTCCGGCCTTCCCGTTTTTGTTCAATTTGCGCCCAGGCGCTTCCAGAATCTCCGCAGCAGTACCACCGCCGCGGCCTTGGTCAGGGGCGCCTCCGGATGGAAGAGGCCGGAGCCGGGAAGAATCAGCTGCTTCTCCAGGGCCCAGCGGAGGGCGTCCGCGTACCAGTCGTCGGAGGCCACATCGGAGAAGGGGATCGCCGGCTGCTCCGTTTCCGGGGCTGGGCCGGCTTCCTTTTGCATTGCCGCGGCCACATCCGCCCGGAAGCCGTCCATGGTATAGCCCGCCCCCAGGCCGGACCAGTAGTGCTCCGGGTCCACGTGGCCGCTGGCGATCCCGGCCTTGCCGCCCTCCCGGTGGGAGCAGACGGCGGTTTTGGGGTCCAGGCCATACTTGCCGCAGAGGAAGGCGAAGAGCTCCACCGCCGCCTCGTAGCTCCGCTTGCAGTCCGCCAGGGCCTTGCTCCGGTTCAGCACCGTGAAATTGGCGCCGCCGGTGTAGCGGACGGCGTCGCTCTCGCACATCTCCACGCCGATGTGGGTGTTGTTGCCGCTGCCGCCGCAGTGCCAGCCCCGGTAATTCCAGGGCAGCGTCTGCCAGACGGCGCCGGTCCCGGCGTCGATCAGCGCGTGGACGCAGCCCTTGTCGAAGTCCGCCCGGTTCCAGCGCTTGCAGAAGACCTCCGCCTTGGGCTGGGCGCAGCCCACGGAGTGGAGCATCAGCCCCTTCGGTCCGTTGGTCTGAAAGGCGGTGTAGCGGCTGTCCGCCCGCTTCACGTTGGCCTGATAGCAGGGGTTGTTTGTCAGGTAGTGTTCAATCAACTGCATGGTTTCACCTCGTTTGTTTGGTCTATGGAAGGACTGAAGGAATGGAATTGAGAATTTGATGATGATTGATCCCAAAGCGATCCCTTTTTTCTGAACTTCTTACTTCTCAATTCTCAATTCTTAACTGCTCCGGCTCACTCGACCTCCGGCAGGCCCGCCAGGGAGGTCAGCAGGGAGACCAGGCCCGCCAAAAGGGCGCAGCCGCCCACGGTGCGCCAGTCCACCTCAACGATGGTCACCGCGGCGGGGATCAGGCCCACCGCCGCCTGGGCTACGGTCTTCAATGCGCGGATCAGGGCCGCGCGCCACCATTGCTTCGTAAAGATCATAATTGCTCCTTTCCCGTATGTTTGCGCTTGATTGGGGATATACTTTCTGTATCAAAACCTGTCCGGGGGAGGATCCGACATGCAGCTCCAACGCATCAAAAAGCCCTTGACGGCCGCGGGCGCCGTCCTGCTGGCTGTGGCGGCGGGTTTTCTGATCCTGCCGCTGCTGCTGCCCTTCCTGCTGGCCTACGGCCTGGCCCTGGGCGCGGAGCCCGCCGTGGCCGCCCTGGGACGGCGGACCCGGCTGCCCCGCTGGTTCCGCTCCGGTCTCTGCGTCACGGGGCTGTTTCTGGCCTTGGGCGCGGTGCTCTGCTTCTTCGGCCGCATTCTCTGGGAGGAGCTGCTGCGGCTGGTGCGTCAGCTGCCCCTGCTGCTCTCCCAGCTCCAGCCCGCCCTGACGGCGCTGCGGGAGGGGCTGGAGGACCTGGCCCGCCGGGCGCCGGACACCCTCTCCGCGCCTCTGATCCGCTGGATCGACGAGCTCTTTGCCGGAGGCGCGGGCCTGCTGGAATCCCTCTATGGCTTTCTCTCCGGCCTGGTCTCCGGCATCGTCACCGGGGCGCCAAGGCTCTTTCTCTCCCTGGTCACCACCGTGATCGCCGCCTATATGAGCTCCGCCGCCCTGCCCGGGCTCAAGGCCTGGCTCCGCCGCCGTCTCCCCGCCGCCTGGCAGGAATGGCTTCGTCAGCTCCGGACCCGGGGCAGGGCCGTGCTCGGGGGCTGGCTCCGGGCCCAGCTTAAGCTGATCCTTCTGGTCTTTCTGCTGCTGACCCTGGGGCTCTGGGTCCTGGGCGTGGAATTCCCCCTGCTCTTCGGCGGGCTGATCGCCCTGCTGGACGCTCTGCCCGTCCTGGGCACCGGCACGGTGCTGATCCCCTGGGCCCTGCTCTCCTTTCTGCAGGAGCGCTCCGCCCTGGGCTTCGGCCTGCTGGCCCTCTACGGGCTCTGCTCCCTCTCCCGCTCCGTGCTGGAGCCCCATCTGGTGGGCCGTCAGCTCGGGCTGCCGCCCCTGCTCACGCTGATGGCCTTTTATATCGGCTTTCGGCTCTTCGGCATCGCCGGGATGATCCTGCTGCCTCTCATAGTCCTTTTGATTAAGCCCTTTGTCTCCCCGGAAATCACGGATCATTGAAAATTGGAACTGTTCGGAGTGTTTCAAGTCGCAATTTGAAACATACATTCCATTCTCAATATTTTATTCTCAATTCGCCAGCGGGTCTCCCCACTGCATCGCCTTTGGCGCCGCGGGGCTCTCCGCCCTGGGCGTGATGGGCCGCGCCATGCACATATAGCGCCACTCGTCCGCCGCGTGGTCCTCCTGGGTGGTGTCCAGGTCCTCGGGGCGGAGGGGATCGTAGCACAGGCTGGGGATGGTCCGGAGGAAGGCGGCGCAGTTGTCGTAGACGTAGAGCATGGGCAGGCCCTCCCGGTCGAAGCGCAGCCGGTAGTGGCACTGCATCCAGCCGGGGATCCGCTTGTGATCCCCGGGGGCGAAGAAGATCCGGTAGCGCTCCCCGGTCTCCGCAATGCTCTCGCCGCCCGAGGCGTCCCAGATGGCCGGGTCCGCCACCCCCTCGATCTGCCGGCCCCGAAGCCAGGGGTGGCTGTCCTCCAACTCCCGGATCCGGCGGAAGACCTCGTCCGGGGTCCAGCGCAGCCCCTCGTTGGGGGTTTTCGTGCAGCCGTAGAGCTCCAGGATGCGGTAGAGCCGGCCGTCGAAATCCACCGCCCACCAGGCGCAGGAGAAGGGCCTGGCGTAGCCCCAGTCGAAGGAGCGATAGAGCTTCCAGCCCGGCGCCGGGGCCCGGGCGGGGATCACATGGGTCCAGCGGCCCTGTCTGGCCGCCTCCTCGGCGCCGAGCCCCGCCGCCGCGCATTTCGCCGGATCCGGGGCGCTGCGGAAGTCCTCGAAAAACTGGCCCTCGAACACATCCCAGTCCCCCTCCAGCCAGGCTCGCCGCAGCTGCTCCGGCAGGGCCTCCAGCTGGCGGATATAGTCCGGCTGGGCCTCCATCAGGGCCCTGTTGTCCGTCACCAGGGAGCGGATGAAGCTGTACTCCGCCGGGTCCTCCCCGGCCTCGTAGCGCCGGTCCAGGAAGATGCGCTTGATGTAGCCGTGGCCCTGGCCGCCGGGGTTGCAGGTGTAGTAGATCCGCTTGGGGAAGTCATTGACGCCCCGCAGGCAGGCGGTGATGCTCTTCATCTGGAACTCCGAGAGCTGCGTGGCCTCGTCGAGGAAGATCACGTCGTATTCCACCCCCTGGAGCCGGTCCAGATCCCCGTCCCTGGCGCAGTACATAAAGTGGATGGAGGCGCCGTTCAAAAAGCGCAGGACCTTGTCCTTGTCGTTGTAGACCGCCAGGCCCGACAGCTCCGTCCGCAGGACCTGGATGTGGTTGTTCATCAGCTCCGGATAGCTCCGGCGGACGATCAGCAGCTTGATCCCAGGCCAGCGCAGGGCCAGCAGCTTGGCCTTGGTCCGCACGGCCCAGCTCTTCCCGCCGCCCCGGGCCCCGCCGAAGCCCACGTGCTTGGTCTTCGCCTCCAGCATCAGCTTCTGCTTCTCATTGGGGGGCTCGATTTTCAGTACGTTCATCCCGCCCATTCCTCCGGAATGCCTTTCAGCTCCACGCGGACGTCGCTCTCATCCCTTGGCCGCTCGAAGAGCCCCAGGTATTTGACCAGCAGCTCCAGCGCCTTCTGCTTGTCGTGGAGCTTGAGCTCGACGCCCTTGCCGGTGTCCTTGATGCCGGCGATGGCGGCCCGCTGGGCCTCGCTCAGCAGGCGGGAGTCCTTGACCCGAACCTCCCCGTCCTCGATCCAGATGTACTCGGTGAAGTCGGAGAAGGCGATGGCCTTCAGAACCTCCAGAATGGCTTCCTCGTTCATTCTGTCCCGCCTCCCCGCCGGACGCGCTCCTGTTCCGCGTTCAGCCGTTCCACCAGCCGGAACAGGGCCTCCCAGAGCTGGGAAAGCTGTTCCTGCAGCTCCCCCTCAAGCCGCGGGGGGTACTCGTATTGCTTCATAATAGCCTCCTTGCGCTTCCTTGTAACTTCGGATTTGGCGATTTCATCCGTAGGGGCCGATGCCCACATCGGCCCTTGCCCCGGTCGGCAGAGAGGGCCGATGTGGGCATCGGCCCCTACGGGCGTTTTCGCAACATCCCTACAAACCCCGATTTGCCGTCTACACGTCGCTTCCGCTCTCCGTCAGCCAGCTGAGGCTGTGGAGCTCCATACCGCCGCTGCCCTCCAGCCGCAGCCGCAGCCGCTGGCAGCGGCGGGTGGGGACGGAGAGGGTCAGGCTGCGCAGACTGCTGCCCCGCAGCTCTCCCACCCGCAGCCAGGGTCCCTCGTCAAAGCGCAGCAGGACCCGCAGGGAGGCCCCCAGCTCCAGCCGGGCCGTCAGCTGGAGGCGGCTCAGATAGCGGCGCTCCGCCATCCGGGGCGCCAGCTCCCCGGACTCGGCCCACCAGTCCACGCCTTTGCTGTCCTGGGCCTCGCCCACACAGAGCAGGCCGCTCCCCGCCTGGGGCAGGAGGTACAGCTTCTCTCCGAGGCTGTAGGCCGCCAGGAAGCGCTGCTCGTCCTCCCGATACCAGAGGCCGGTTTCGGTGTCCAGGACGAAGAGCCCCGCCCGCCCCGCGGGATCCAGCATGGAGATGTAATAGCGGCCGCCCCGGGCTCCCGCCGCGGCGCTGTGCCAGCAGGCGTCCCCCAGGGCCCGGGAGATCCTCACGGGCAGGGTGCCGTTGTAGCAGCAGACGCCGCCGGCGGACTTGTAATAGAGCCGATCCCGGATCACCACGGCGCTGTTCGCGCTGCCCGCCTCGATGCCCTCCAGGCTCACGGTGACCACCCCGTGGTCCCCCGCGGCGGAGGGGTAGATCTTTTCCAGGCAATCCGCCCGGAAAAAGAGGGGGCAGCCGCCCAGCACCGCCGCGCCGGTATAGGGTCCGTCGTGGCCCCGGGCCACCCGATAGCTGTCGGTGGACAGGCCCTCAAAGGCGTTCCAGTTCCGGAAGTCTCCCAGCTTGCTGCCGTAGAGCTCGTTGACGCCCCCTCCGCAGCGGCAGCCCCAGAGACGGTTTCCGGCCTCCACCACGAAATCCAGCTCCGGGATGGCGCGGGTCACGGCGAGAAAGCTCTGGTCGTGCCAGGTCAGCTCGATCTCATAGCTCTGGGGCAGGCTGCCCGGGAGGATCAGGTAGTCGTTTCGACCCTCCGCCCGGTCGGCGGCGCCGGGATCGTGCCAGGCGTCCCGGAGGGTACAGGTCCCGGACCAGAGGGCCTCCACCTCCGCCTCGCCGCCCTGGTTGCTCTCCAGGCGTCCGCTGAGCTCCACCACGTCCCCGGGCCGCAGGCCCCGGGCGATGCCCGGCACGGCGCATTTGACGTAGGCGGGCGTCTCCGACGCGGCTCCTGGGCTCTGGAGGACCTGGCCGTTCTCATCACAGGGGCTGAACAGGGTGCCGCCCTGGTCGCAGCTGTTGAATTGGGCCATGTCGCCGCAGTCCACGGCAGGGGTCACCGGCTCGCCCATCCGGAGCTTCAGCGTGTTGGCAAACTTCCCGTCGGGGAAGACGCAGACCCAGGCCCCCAGGAATACCAGCCGCCGCAGGCCGGGCTGCCGCAGGCTGTAACGGTAGACCAGCCGCAGGATCATCCCGTCGTACTTCTCTCCGGGATCCAGCAGGCTGCCCTCCAGGGAGGCGCCGCCGTCCAGGGGCCTCCACCGATCGGCGGAGGCCTCGTAGCGGTAGCGGTAGTCGCCGGGGCTTGTGAGGGTATTCAGAATCCGCTCCGGCTGCGGGAGGGCGGCGGCGCTGTCCTCCCCGTCATAGGCGTTCAGGGAGACGGTCCCGTCCAGCAGCCGGGGCAGGGCGGCCCCGCCGCACCAGAGCGTGCCGTCGGCGTCCAGCACCACGGTCTGCCCCCGGCCGCCCACGGCCAGGACCCGGCCCGCGGGGCAGCCGTCCAGGGTCCGGGGCTCCGTGCGCCGCCGCCGGGTCCGCAGCAGAGGAGCGGCCTCGCCGGAAAGGTTTTGCATGTCGTAGAAGGCGCCGGCTCCAGGCTCCGGGGTGTGGGAATAGCCGCGAAAGCGATCGACTGAAACGCGTCGCTTTTTTGGGGGGATCAGTTTAGGGTAACGCATGGGGACTCCTTTCTGCTTTCGGTGACAGCTGATACTAATATTTGATTGAAGGGTTCGAAAGCGGTCCGAGCGGGAATTGCGCCAGACGAGGCGGAGGACGCAGGCGGGCTTGACGCCCGGCAAGGACGACAACGAAGTATGGCACAATTCCCGCCGGAACGAATCGAACAATTTAGTCAAATATTAGTATGAAACGTGACAACGATTGTTCAAGCCGTATGCTATCATCTCCGGAGCTGTCACTTTTCACCTGTCACCTGTCACTTGTCACTTGGTCAGTTGGCCTCGTCCACGCCGGAATACGCGGAGCAGGACTCCACCCGGACCATGCGGTTCTGGTAGAGGATCTTCGCCGCGGTCTCGAACTTGTAGCCCACGGTGGAGAACTGGTTCAGAGGGCCGCCGATCTGGGACGCGTCCTTGATGATCATCTCCATGCCCATGCCCTCGGGGTCCACGACGCCGAAGGCGTCCTTGCCGAAGAAGAGGGTGCCGTAGACGGCGCAGGGGCCGGAGGTCGAGTCGCCGCCCTCGCCGGGCCAGACGGTGTCCTCGGCGCCGGAGCTGCCGGAGGGCGTGAAGGGCAGGGCCGCGCTGAGCCAGAGGTGCTTGCCGCTGAGGGTGCAGCCGATGATCTCCGCGGAGCCGCCCATCTTGCTTTCGGAGGTGTCGTAGATGTGGATCTTCCGACCCAGGAGGCTCTTGGCGATGTCCGCGGTCAGGGTCTCCTTGACGCTCAGCTTATAGGAGGAGACGCTGCCGTACTGGGCGCCGGTGGTGGTGTCGGCGCCGTTGTAGGCGGAGACCGTCAGATTGGGCTGGGCCGCGCTGAAGAGGGGACCGCCGTTGAAGACGGGAGCCTCGGTGCTCTCCACAAAGCGGACGCCGTGGAGCTCGCCGATCTCGCCCTCGAAGATCTCCCGGGCGGCGGCGTACTTGTGGGCCTCCATCCAGTCGGGATGGGAGCGCAGGTCGTAGGCCGCGGAGGGGTGGATCACCGCCACATACTTGTTGCCCTCGAAGAAGGGGGCCTTCTGCTTCTTCAGGAAGGTGTAGGCCTTGTTCACCACGTCGGGGGTCAGGCGGTTGTTGTTGGCGTGAAGCTCTGCGCGGCTGACAGGCGTGGAGCTGGGGACGCCGTTGGCGTCCAGGGTGTCGGCGTAGATGACGGAGGTGCCGGTGCAGAGCTCGTTGCGCACCAGCGTGTCGGCGGTCTCGCCGCCGGCGGCGCCCATCTCCTCGGCGGCCCCCAGCAGGACGTTGTCCACCGCGTGGAGGTTCAGGCGGTCGGAGATGGCGGCGTAGTCGCCGTACTGCTGGACGCTGACGCTGACGGCGCTCTGGCCGAACTTCTGGCCGGAGGGGATGACGCCCTCAACCAGGGGGGTCAGGGCCTTGGCAAAGGTGTTCCACTTGCGCCACTGGACGCTGTCGCCGTGGCCGGCAGGCAGGAACTGGGACTTGCCCAGCTGGGTGAAGATCAGCCGGGGCCGGGCGTTCTCCAGCAGCTCGGTGTCATAATAGGTCTTCATGGCGGTGCTCATGGCGCCGGTGGCGTTCATCTGGGCGGCGTCAAAGGCGTTGACGTCGCCGGCGGTGGTGTTAACGGTCAGTTGCATAAATGTGCTCCTTTCAAATTCATCTGTGTGTTTGCGCGGATCCTTGCAGCGAATTTACCACACGATCTCCTCGCCCCTTGCCGCTCTGCGGCGCAGGGCGCGTCGCTCCGCGCGGGTGAGCTGGCGGGGGTCGGGACGGGTGACGGCGGCTGCGGGGGCGCCGCCCAGGCCGTTCTCCTGGGGATGGGCCGCGTTCCGCTCCAGCCGGGCGGCGCGGCGCATCAGCTCGTCGTGATGGCTGACCTCGTAGGCGGTGCGGGGATCCACGCCGCTGTTCAGCAGCCGGGCGAAGCCGGGGTCCTCCAGCTCCCGCTCCAGATCAAAGTCCGGATAGCGGGCCTTGACCGCCTCCGCCTCGATCATCAGCTCCCGATATGCCAGATAGCGCTGGGTCTCCCGGGCCTGGGCGGAGAGCGCCTCCCCCAGGGCCTTCAGATAGTCCTCCCGGTACTTGCCCCGGATCAGCTCCTGAAAGCTCTCGGTCTGCTCGGTACGCTCGGCAGGCAGCGCGGTCTCCTCGGCCAGCTTCTGCTTGGTGGTTTCTTCTTCCATATTCGTGCTCCTTTCATTTGGATTGGCGTGTAAATGGGGATTAGTCGAGCTCCTCCGTAGGGGCCGATGCCTACATCGGCCCTTGCCCCGTTCGACAGAGAGGGCCGATGTGGGCATCGGCCCCTACGCATAGACAAACCCCGCTTTTCCGGTCTAATGCTGCGCGGCGTAGTAGCGCCGGATGGTCTCCGCGTAGGCCTTGTCGATGCCCGCGGTCTGCAGCAGGGCGTCGGAGACCTTCAGCCCCTGCTGCAGGGCCAGCATGGCCATCCGGTAGGCGTAGCTGCGCTCGTTGGCCGCGTCGGAACGGGCCTGACTGGCCGCGGCGGCAGCCTGCTGGGCCGCCAGCTTTTCCGCGTCCCGGTCGAATTCTGCCGCCCAGCGGCTGTGGTCCTCCGCAAACTCCCGCTCCCACTGGTCCCGCTTTGTGTCCGCGGCGGCCTGGCGCTCCCGGGCGCTCTGCTTGTCCAGCCAGGCCTGATAGTCCTTGTCGTAGAGGCCGATGGCGGAGCCAAGGGCGTCCCGGAGGGTCCCGGTCTGCTTGTCGTAAGCGCTCCGGGCCCGGTCATAGTAGTCGGGCAGCAGGGCCGCCAGCCGGTCCAGCTGGTCGCCGTAGGCCTTGGCGGCCTGGCTCTGGGCATAGCTGGAGGCGTAGCCCCCGCTGAGGGCCGCGGCCTTGCCCAGCGTGTCCTCCATGGCCCGGCGTCCCTGGCGGAGAGTCTGGTCCCGGGCCGCCCGGTAGAGGGGATCGGCCTCGGGCTCGTAGGAGAAGGCCGGCCGTTCCAGCAGGGCCTCGGCGGTCTGCCGGGCCTTCTGATACCAGACGTTGTCCTCAGCCTGCCAGCGCTCCTCCGTCCATTCGTCGTTCTTCTTTGGCATAAGTTGCTCCTTTCTCAGAATTTGAGCCGCTCCTCGCCCTTGGGTCGGTGATTTCTGCAGTAATTCGCGGCATAGCTCCTCCAGAGCTGGTTGAAGCGGGCGGCGCTGTTGTTGTAGCGCTCCAGCTCCCCGTGCTCCAGATCGATCCGCATGACCAGATACACCACGTAGAGCTCGTCGTAGGGCCGGGGGACCAGCAGCTGGGTCTCCCGGAGCTCCGTGTCCCCGTCGTATCCCGGGAAGGGCGGAGGCGTCTCCAGGTGGGCCTCCCACAGCTCGGCGTAGATCTGTCCGTCCAGGGCGGAGAGCCAGCGGAGCTTCAGGGCGGGGTCCAGCTCATTGGGGCGGAGCCGGTCCGCCAGGGCGATGGCCTCAAAGATCGTCATTTCTCCACCTCCTCCATCCGGCGGCTCAGGTCCAGGATCTGCTGCTCCACCACCGGCAGGCGGCGGGCGAAGTCGTTGTGGCGGCGGACCTCGGCGGTGAGCTGCTCCAGCTTGCAGTCCGTGACGGCCTGGGCGGTCGTGAGCTGGTTGCTGAGGGCGTCCCGGGTCTGCCTGGCCCCGACCCAGGCCGTGACGCAGACCCCCGCCAGGGTCAGGAGCCCCGTCAGAATGGGAATCAGGCTCTGACTCATGCCTGACCACCCGCTTCCCGCTCCAGCGCCTCCACCCGTTCCTCCAGCTGCTCCATTGCCAGCTCCAGGGCGGAGATCTGATTGCCCAGGTACTCCAGGATGGCGTCCACCCGGCCGTTGTAGACGTTGAGCCGGGACAGGGTCGCCGGCAGGGCGGCCAGCAGGGCGTTGAACTGGTCCGGGTCCCCCTGATAGCCCCCCGCGGCGGCGGATTCGTAGGCGGAGCGGCCCGGCCTGCCCGCCACCGCGCAGCTCAGGATGTTCAGCGGCTGCTGCAGATAATAGCCCTTCATCCGATCAGCCCCTCCTTCCACGCGGGACCCACCCGGCCCGTCAGGGGCTGGAAGGTGTCGGCGCCCACGCTGTTTTTCAGCCGCAGCTGCAGGTCCACGTTCCCGGTCTCCAAGGCCAGGGTGTCCGCTTGACTCATGGTCAGCAGCAGGACGTTCTCATCCGCCTCCGCCCGGCTCAGGCTCCCGGTGCCTGCGGGGGAGGGGCTGCCGTTCATGGCGTATTCCAGCACGGGGCGGCCCCCCTGACAGAGGGTCAGATAGACCACGTCGCTGAAGTCCACCCGCAGGGGCAGCACCAGCTCCAGGGTGGGGGTGCTGCCGCGGAAGAACAGGAATTGGGATTCCTCCATGGCGCTCCCTCCCTCAGAGCCCCGCGGTCACGGCGGACCGGGCGGCGTTCTCCTGCTGGCAGCGGATGAATTCCTGCTGGCGCTCCTGCTGACGGCGGGCCTCCTCCAGGATCTCGAAGACGGGTCTGGGCACCTGGACCGCCACGCCCCGGCGGATGGTGTAGCCCTTGCCGTTGAGCCCCACAAAGACGAAGTCCTCCTCCTTCCCCGTAGCCCGGGGAAGGGTCACAGATACGTATTCGGTTTGTTCGTTCATAACAATCTCCTTTCTTGATTTCGCGTGCATCGTGAATCATGCGCATTGAGATGTTTTTCAATCCGTCGCCCGGCGACCCCCCAATTCCTCACGATTCACCATTCCCTGTTCTCTGCGAGAGGCTTTTCCCCTCACCGCGGCTGGGTGGCAGCCTCGGCTCTGGCTCTGGCCCGTTCGGCGATGCGGTTCCGGCGCAGCTCGTTCCCGATGGAATCGTAGGCGTGGCTTTTCAGCCTGGGCGCTTCCTTCCGGGAAACGCTCCGGTCCGCCGTCTGTCCGGCGCTCCCTGCCTCCGCCCGCATGGCCGAATTTGGGCCGATCAGCTCCAGCAGGCTCTGGAGCTGCGCCTCGGTCTGCTCCAGACGGCGGCGAAGGGTCCCGTTCTCCTCCAGGCGGCGCCGCATGGCGTCCTTGCCCTTGAAGTCCATCATCTCCAGCGCCGCCATGGCCTGCTCCGCCAGCTCCGGCCGGAAGAAGCCCATCTGGAAGAACTGCATGGCCATCTCGTTGTAGCTGAGCTTGTTGTAGCTGCTCTGCTTCTGGGCCGTCACCTCGATGTCCAGCTCCGCGGGCTCCCCGGCGCGCAGCATGGAGCTGTCGAAGCAGAGGAATTCCGGCTCCCCGGCGGGGCCCAGGATCCGCAGCTTGCGGGGGCTGTCGTAGAACTGGCGGATCAGGGAAATGACGCAGCCCACCACCTGGCGGAAGCAGCGGTAGGAGTTCTGGATCTGGTCCCTGGACAGCTTGCCGCTCTGCTCCTGCATGGCCGCGATGGCGGAGGCCGCCGTGACGCCGCCGCCCACGCCGCCGTTGTTCACGTCCCGGTTGCCGGAGGTCTCCTTGATCTCGTTGATCTTGGAGGCCAGGATGCTCAGATAGTTGCCGGAGAGGGGGGCCACGGTGATCTGCCGCAGGGCGTTCTCCTCGATGGAGCCCTGGACGTGGACGAAGGGCCGGGTCCAGTCCGCGTACTCCTCCTCGTTGATCCCGTCGTCGCCCCGCTTGAGCCAGCGGGGCGTGGCCGCCGCCACGCAGTTGGCCACGATGGCGTTGTTCATCAGGTCGATCTGCCGCTGGGCGTCCTTGCAGAGATCCACATACCCGAAGCCCGCCGGCGTCCCCTCCTCGGGGAAGAGCACGTCCGCGAAGAAGGGGTACAGCCCGTGGTCATACAGGCCGGCAGGGGCCGATGCCCACATGGGCCCGTCCGCCTTTTCCTGCTGCCTGCTGCCCGCTGTCTCGTTTTCCGTGGAAAAGAGCACCGTCTCCCCCACGAACTTCACGTAATGGAGAACGCTTCGTTTCCCCTCCCGCTTCTTGTAGTACCAGTCGATGACCGGCGTCTTGTCCGAGGTATCCACGCTGTCGTCGTAGAGGTAGCGGCTGGCGGAAAAGCCGCCGTTTTTCAGCTTTCCGGCCAGCTGGGGCCAGCGCTCCGTCAGCTCCTCGTTGTCGGCCAGCTCCACGTGGAAGAGATTGCGGCTTCGCTGCAGCTCTGTGATCCCCGGCTCCCAGTAGAGCTTCAGGGGGTCCACCCGGGTCACGGCGACGTCTCCCTTCCCGTTTCCCTTCTCCCGGTCCCAGAAGACCCCGTAAAAGGCCACCCCCGCCTTCAGCTTCTTCCACCAGTTGTCGGACCAGACCCCGGCGAAATCGTTCTGGGCCAGGATCACAGGGACCACCCGGGACAGGAGCCGGGCCTCCTCCTCGTCGTCCTCCGCCCGGGGCAGGCAGGCGGGCTCCGGATAGGCGTCCATGGCGTCGGCGTGCTTGGACAGCAGCACGTTCACCAGCCAGGCGGACTTGGTTTTGAGCCCCGTGGTGCCCTGCTCGGGGATGTGGTCCCAGTGCCGGAGCTTCCAGAACTCCTCGTTTTCGATGATCCGCCGTTCCAGATTGGCCTTGCCTGCCTTGTAGCGCTTCAGGGTCTCCCAGGCGCCGCGGATCTCCTCCCGCCCGATGGGCGGATTCTCAGTTGCTTGCATCATGCTTCCTCCTTTTTCGATGGATGGCCCCCCGCGGACGGACAGGGCTGATCGGTCCGTCTTTTGGGACAGGTACTCTGCTATGCTGTTCCTGTGCCGGCGGAACGGCGGGACACTTGGCGTCTAATAATCTTTCTAAGATACTTTTAGCTGAAAAAAATAGTGTCTGTTTCCTCGTTTGTCAGACCCAGCAGGCCGACGATCCGGCGAATTTCCCCCAGTGTGAAGTCTTCATCCTGAAAAAGCTTGCGAAACAGGGCCTCCGGCGTGATTTCCAGCACATTTGCCAGCTCCTCCGGGGAAATATCCTCGTACCACAGGCAGTTCATCAACAACGAACTCCGCATGATTGCACCTCCTTAAATCATTTTCTTAGGATACCTGGATTATATCATATTTTTTTCGATTTGTCAAGATACAACATTGACTTTTTGAAAAAATTTTGCTATAATGAAGATACCACAGAAAAAGAATCAACGGAAGGGGTATTAACCATGACCATCGCGGAAAAGATCAAGGCCCTGCGCAAGCAGGCGAAGCTCACCCAGACGGAGCTGGGCGAAATGTTAGGCGTGCAGAAGAACGCCGTCAGCAAATGGGAATGCGGCCGCGTCACCGACATTCCGGCGGGGAAGATCAAGGCCATGGCAAAGATCTTCGACGTGCCGCCCTCCTACCTGATCGACAACGAGACCGCCGAGATCCCCCACCCCACCGTGGAGGGCGGCGTCCCCGAGGAGGACATCAAGTTCGCCCTCTTCGGCGGCGATCAGGAGATCACCGATGAGATGTACGAGGAAGTCAAGCAGTTCGCGGCCTTTGTGAAGGCCAGAGCGAAGAAATCCTGATCTGCAGCGGCGCACAGCAGGGCGGCGCTCTGCCGTCCGCAAAGCCTTCCCCTTGAGGGGAAGGTGGCATCGGGCGTCTCACGGAAGCCCGATGACGGATGAGGTGGCGTTTCGTCGCGCTGCCATAAAAAGAAGGAACAAACCATGACCCAACTTTCCACCCTGTACCAACGTGCGGAACAACTGAATATCCCCGTCTATCATCTGCCGCTGCCGAAGACGGGCTCTGTGAGCTGCATGGACCGGGCGGGACGCTGCGCCATCGGCCTGGACCTGCCCCATCGCCGGAGCCGGAGCGAGCTGCGGGTCCGGCTGGCCCACGAGCTGGGCCACTGTGTCACAGGCAGCTTCTACAACCGCTGGTCCGGCTGCGACGTCCGGAAGCTCCACGAAAACCGGGCGGACAAATACGCCGTCCACGTGCTGATCCCCGAGACGGAGCTGAACGCTGCCGTCTCCGAGGGCTACACGGAGCAGTGGGAGCTGGCGGACTATTTCGGCGTGGACGTGCCCTTCATCCAGAAAGCGATCTGCTACTATCAGCACGGCAATCTGGCCGCGGAGCTGTATTTTTAGGCACAATGCAGCCCGGGCAATCTGCCGTCCGGCGTCCCCGCTGCGAAATGCGGCCTTTGGCCGCCTGCGCCGATACAAAGCACCCTTTCGCAAGCGCGCTTGCGGAAAGGGTGCTTTGCACAGTCCCGTTTTCCCATAGGGCGGCCTGACCCAGGCCGCCGCCGGACCGAATAGAACGCAGGGACAAGCATTGCTTGTCCGCGTCGCCGGAACGGCGACATTTGCCCTCAGGCAAATCCGGCGCGGTCCCGATCCGGGGGCGTCGGATCGTTTGCTGACGCAAACGATGCATGCTCCGCATGCGCGGGCGCTCATTGAGCGCCCCTACGGCAGGGAACAGCGGGCCGGAGGATTCGCCCTCTACGGGCGGACGCTCACTGTGCGCCGCTGCGGGCGGGGCGGGTACGAAATGAACCCGGGCGGGTTGGTGCTTTCGCCAGCCTGCCCGGGTTCTTTATTTGTCTGATTCTTTTCTCGTTTGTTTTTTCTCGTTTGCTTCTCTGTTTGTTTGCGTTTATTTCATGAAACGGTTCGCAGAATGGAAGCATCCCGCAGGGATTTACTCCTCTTCGCTGTTCCCCTGCTCCTCGTCTCGCGCCACCTTTTCGATGGAGATGACCTTGCTGCCCTCCTCCAGGCGCATGACCCGGACGCCCTGGGCGGCGCGGCCGTAGACGTTGATATCGGAGATCTGTATGCGGATGATAACGCCGGTGTTCTCGATCACCATCAGATCCTCGTCGCCGGAAACCACCTGGACCCCGGCCACCTTGCCGGTCTTGTCGGTCATGCCATAGGCCAGCATGCCCTTGCCGCCGCGGCTCTGGGGCTGGGTGCGTTCTCCGTTCTCGTCGGGCTTCAGGAAGGCGGAGAGCTCCGTGCGCTTGCCGAAGCCGTTCTCCGTGACGGAGAGCAGGGTCTTGCCCTCCTCGTAGATGCCGGCGCCCACGATGTAGTCCTCCTCGCCCAGGGTGATGCCCCGGACGCCGTAGGCCGTGCGGCCCATGCAGCGGACGTCGTTCTCGTCGAAGCAGATGCCCATGCCCTCCCGGGTGGCCAGCAGGATCTTCTTTGTGCCGTCGGTGCGCATGACGGAGATCAGGCTGTCGTCCTCGTCCAGGGTGATGGCCTTGATGCCGGCCCTGCGGGCGGTATTCAGCTCCGAGAGCTGGACCCGCTTGACGGTGCCCTTCCGGGTCACCATCATCAGATATTCATGGTCGGAGAACTCCCGGAGCGTGACGCCGGCGGTGACGTGCTCCCCGGCCTCCAGGGGCAGGACGTTGATCATGGCGGTGCCCCGGGCGGTGCGGCTGGCCTCGGGGATCTGATAGCCCTTCTTCCGGTGGCACTTGCCCAGGTTGGTGAAGAAGAGGATCACGTCGTGGGTGGAGGCGGCGAAGATGTCCTTCACGAAGTCCTCCTCCTTCAGGTTGGCAGCGTGGATGCCCCGGCCGCCGCGCTTTTGGGCCCGGTACTCGGTGACGGGCATGCGCTTGACGTAGCCCTGCTCGGAGATGGTGAAGACGCAGTCCTCCTCCTCGATCAGGTCCTCGATGTCCAGCTCGTCCTCCACCTCCTGGATCTCGGTCTGGCGCTCGTCGCCGTACTTGTCCCGGATCTGGAGCAGCTCGTCCTTCAGGATGCCCTTGACCTTCTCCATATCGGCCAGGACGGACTTGTAGTAGGCGATCTTCTCCTCGATCTCTTTGTATTCGGCCTCCAGCTTCTCCCGCTCCAGGCCCTGGAGGGCCTTCAGGCGCATGTCCAGAATGGTCTGGGCCTGGATCTCGGAGAGCCCGAAGCGCGCCATGAGGCGTTCCTTGGCGTCGTCGTAGGCGGAGCGGATGATGCGGATGACCTCGTCGATGTTGTCCTGGGCGATGAGCAGACCTTCCAGAATGTGGGCCCGCTCCTCGGCCTTTTTAAGATCGTACTGGGTGCGCCGAATGATGACCTGCTCCTGGAAGGCCAGGTACTCGTCCAGCACGTTCCGCAGGCTCAGGCAGCGGGGCTGGCTCTGATCGTCCACCAGGGCCAGCATGTTCACCGAGAAGGAGGACTGCAGGGCCGTCTGGGCGAAGAGCCGGTTCAGCACCACCTGGGGATTGGCGTCCTTCTTGAGCTCGATGACGATGCGCATGCCGTTGCGGTCGGATTCGTCCCGCAGGTCGGAGATGCCCTCCAGGCGCTTGTCCTTGACCTGCTCGCCGATGTTCTCCACCAGCTTTTTCTTGTTGACCTGGTAGGGCAGCTCGGTGACGATGATGCGGACGCGGTTCTGGCCGTGCTCCTCAAACTCGGTCCGGCCCCGGACCAGGATGCGGCCCCGGCCGGTGGCGTAGGCGGCCCGGATACCGGAGCGGCCCATGATGATGCCCTTGGTGGGGAAGTCGGGGCCCTTGATGTACTGCATCAGGTCCGCCAGCTCCGCCTCGGGGTTGTCCAGCACCTCGATGCAGGCGTCGATGACCTCCCGCAGGTTGTGGGGCGGGATGTTGGTGGCCATGCCCACGGCGATGCCGCTGGAGCCGTTCACCAGCAGGTTCGGGAAGCGGGAGGGCAGGACCTTGGGCTCCTTCCGGGTCTCGTCGAAGTTGGGGACCCAGTCGATGACCTGCTTGTCGATGTCCCGGAGCATCTCGTTGGAGAGCTTCGACATCCGGGCCTCGGTGTAGCGGTAGGCGGCCGGGGGGTCGCCGTCGATGGAGCCGAAGTTGCCGTGGCCCTCCACCAGCCGGTAGCGCATGGAGAAGTCCTGGGCCAGCCGGACCATGGCGTCGTAGACGGAGGCGTCGCCGTGGGGATGGTAGCGGCCGATGACGTCGCCCACGCAGGTGGCCGACTTCCGGTAGGGCTTGTCGGAGCTCAGGCCGTCCTCATACAGGGCGTAGAGGATCCGCCGGTGCACCGGCTTCAGTCCGTCCCGCACGTCGGGCAGCGCCCGATCCACGATGACGGACATGGAGTATTCCATGAAGGAGGTCTCCATCTCCTTCACCAGGTCGTTGGTGATGATCGCCTGGTTCGGGAAAAGGATGTCCTCGGGTTTGTAATCACGATTTTTTGCCATGAAAATAACACCTGCTTCGTAGGGGCCGATGCCTACATCGGCCCTTCGTTTCATTTATCGTTTTCTTCGTAGGGGCCGATGCCTACATCGGCCCTTCGTTTCGTTTATTGTTTTCTTCATAGGGGCCGATGCCCACATCGGCCCTTGTTTCGACATTCCGCCGCTCCGTAGGGGCCGATGCCCTCATCGGCCCTTGTCCCGATTAACGCTTACTTTTGAAAATACTCATCCGACACCCATTTTGCCGGGTTGTCATCAATATATTTCCACCGGATCAAATAATCCCGTTCATCCCGGATCACATGATCGTAAAATGATCTCTGCCATATGCTCTCCCCGATCTCCTTGGAAATCAAAATCTTCCAACTTCGGATCTTCTGCGATACGGACTCCCCATTCTGATTAAAAATGATCAAATGGACGTGATTCGGCATGATCACATATTTATCAATGCCTGGAATCGTATTGGTGTATTTCTCGACGATTTTTCCGGCAGGCGACAACTCCATCCACGGGGCGTCGACCTCTGTCTCCGGGGTATGGATTTCTCCGAGGAGCTTGCGCCGATTCTGAATACAAATCGTCGCAAAAACGACGTTTCCCTGAGAATAATCATATCCCTCTAATCGGGGGCATTTTCTGGAATAAAACATCGTCTTCTCCTTTGGAAACCAGGGCCGATGTGGGCATCGGCCCCTACGACGAAGACGCCGCTGCATTCCCGCCCTGGACGGGAGGGCCGATGTAGGCATCGGCCGGAGAGGGCCGATGTGGGCATAGGCCGGAGAGGGCCGATGTGGGCATAGGCCGGAGAGGGCCGATGTGGGCATCGGCCCCTACGATGGGGACGTCGCTGCATTCCCGCCCTGGACGGGAGGGCCGATGTGGGCATCGGGCGGAGAGGGCCGATGTAGGCATCGGCCCCTACTGTTGCCTAAACGTCAATATTGATGACGTACTTCGCATTCGTCTCGATGAACTGCTTCCGGGGCTCCACTTCCTCGCCCATGAGGACGGTGAAGGTCTGATCCGCCGCCAGGGCGTCGTTCAGGGTGATGCGGCGGAGGGTCCGGGTCTCGGGGTTCATGGTGGTCTCCCAGAGCTCGTGGGGATCCATTTCGCCCAGGCCCTTAAAGCGGCTGATGTCCACCTTCACGTTGGCGTTCTCGCCCCGCAGCTCCGCGGAGATGGCGTCCCGCTCCTCGTCGGAGTAGGCCACCTTCTCGGTCTTGCCCCGGCGCAGCTTGTACAGGGGCGGCACCGCGGCGTAGACGTAGCCGTTTTCGATCAGGGGCCGCATATAGCGGAAGAAGAAGGTCAGCAGCAGGGTCCGGATGTGGGAGCCGTCCACGTCGGCGTCGGCCATGATGATGATCTTGTGGTAGCGCAGCCGGTTCAGGTCCAGTTCCTCCCCCAGGCCGCAGCCCAGGGCCTGGATCACCGGGGCCAGCTTGTCGTTGTTGTAGATCTTGTCGGCTCTCGCCTTTTCCACGTTCAGCATCTTGCCCCACATGGCCAGGATCGCCTGGAAGCGGGAGTCCCGGCCGCCCTTGGCGGAGCCCGCCGCGGAGTCGCCCTCCACGAGATAGAGCTCCGTCAGCGCCGGATCCCGTTCGTTGCAGTCCCAGAGCTTGCCGGGCATGCGCTCGCCCTCCAGCACGGACTTGCGGCGGATGTTCTCCCGGGCGCGGCGGGCGGCCTCCCGGGCGCGGTTGGCCATCATGGCCTTGTCCAGGATGGTCCGGGCCACGGCGGGGTTCTCCTCCAGGTAGTCCGTGAGCTGCTCGTTGACCACGTTGTCCACCAGGGTGCGGATGTAGGCGTTGCCCAGCTTCTGCTTGGTCTGGCCCTCGAACTGGGCCTCGGGGAGCTTGACGGAGATGACGGCGCTCAGGCCCTCCCGGCAGTCCTCGCCGGAGACCTTGTCCTCGCCCTTGATGATGCCGTATTTCGTGCCGTAGGCGTTGAGCACCCGGGTCAGGGCCGTCTTGAAGCCGGTCTCGTGCATGCCGCCCTCGGGGGTGTGGATGTCGTTGGCGAAGGAGACCAGGATCTCGTTGTAGCCGTCGTTGTACTGCATGGCGATCTCCGCCACCGCGTCGTCCTTGCGGCCGGTCATATAGATGGGGGTCTCGTGGATGGGGGCCTTGTTGCGGTTGATATAGGTGACGAACTCCCGGATGCCGCCCTCATAGCGCATGGTGTCGTAGGGCCCGTCATCCGTGCGCCGGTCGGCGATGGTGATCCGCAGTCCGGCGTTCAGGAAGGCCTGCTCCCGCATCCGCTTGTGGAGGGTCTCGTAGTCGTAGACCAGGGTGTCGAACATCTCGGGGTCCGGCCGGAAGGTGACGGTGGTGCCGGTGTCCTCGCAGACGCCGATCACCGTCATCTCCTGGGTGATGGCGCCCCGGGAGAACTTCATCTGATAGATTTTGCCGTCCTTGTGGACCTCGGCGGTCAGCCACTCGGAGAGGGCGTTGACCACGGA
Source organism: Oscillospiraceae bacterium (assembly GCA_017540945.1). The sequence continues at coordinate 20,145 of JAFYAB010000021.1, forward strand.
GGCGCCCACCCCGTGGAGGCCGCCGGAGACCTTGTAGCCCCCGCCGCCGAATTTGCCGCCGGCGTGGAGGACGGTGAAGACCACCTCCAGGGCGGGCCGCCCGGTCTGGGGCTGGATGTCCACGGGGATGCCGCGGCCGTTGTCCCGGACGGTGATGGTGTCGCCGGGATTGATGGTGACGGAGATATGGTCGCAGAAGCCCGCCAGGGCCTCGTCGATGGAGTTGTCCACGATCTCATAGACCAGATGGTGCAGACCGGATTCGGAGGTGGAGCCGATATACATACCGGGCCGCTTCCGCACCGCCTCCAGCCCCTCCAGCACCTGGATCTGCGAGCCGTCATATTCCGTTTCAACCGTTGTATTCATGCGTTCTTCGTTCATATCAACATTCCTTTGCATGGGATAACATTCTGTTTACAGCTTTCTGTGCTCCAAAACCACCGAGTTGAACTGCACCAGATAGACCCTGTTCAAGCCATATTCCGAGGTCAAAATAAAGGATTTCGGAAGATTGTCCGTCGCGGGCACCACTTCGCCGTTTTCCTCGGCGTTTTTCAGAAACGCCCGGGTTCTGTGGGACCAGGTACAGTTGTCCAGATCAAAAATGCCGACGATGGACCGGTCCCGGACCGCCATATCGTTGCCGATGGGAATATACATCAGACAGACCTCCCGCCCTCGATCCGGATCGTCTTTCCGATCTGGGTGATCTTATCCTGCTCGCAGCAGCTGATGAAGACCTGGCCGGTCCGGATCCGGTTCAGCACAAAGTCCTGGCGGCCCGGATCCAGCTCGGAGAGCACGTCGTCCAGCAGCAGCACCGGCAGCTCGCCGGTGTCCGCCTCGAAGAGATCCCGCTCCGCCAGCTTCAGACTGATGGCGGTGGTGCGGGTCTGGCCCTGGGAGCCGAAGGCCTTGAGGCTGATGTCGTTCAGGGACGCCTCAAAATCGTCCTTGTGGGGGCCGGAGAGGCACTGCATGGACTCGATCTCCGCCCGGTAATGGCTCTGCTGGTGCTCCCGGAGCCAGCCGTAGACCTCCAGGGCGGAGGCCGTCGGCTCCCGGACCGTGGAAACGGTCTGATAATTGATCCGCAGGGCCTCCCCGCCGCCGGAAAAGGCGTGGTGATGGACCGCGGCCCGCTGCTCCAGCTGCCGCAGGTACTTGGCCCGGGTGCTGATCAGGATCGCGCCGGTCTGGGCCATGCGCTCATTGTATTCCGGGATCAGCTCCAGCATCTCGGGCCGGTCCAGCCGCTCCCGCAGGGCGGCGGCCTTCTGGGCCAGCAGCCGCCGGTATTCCTCCAGGGCACGGGCGTATTTGGGCCGGAGCTGACACAGGGCGTCGTCCAGGAGCTTCCGCCGCTCCGCCGCCCCCTTCTTCAGGATCATCAGATCCTCGGGGCAGAAGAGCACCGTGTTCAGCACCCCGTCCATCTCCTCCCGGGAGGACTTCTTCACCCCGGAGAGCCAGAGCTGCCGGGGCCGCCGTCCCGCGAACATCACGGTCCGCAGACTCTGCTCCCGCCCATAGGACTCCACTCTGGCCTCCAGCTCCGCGTACTCCGCCCCGAAGCGGATCAGCTCCGCCTCCTTCCGGGTACGGAAGGCCGCGCCGCGGCTCAGATAACAGATGGCCTCCAGCAGATTGGTCTTCCCCTGGGCGTTGCGTCCCACAATCAGATTGACGCCGGGATCGAACGCGCACTGAAAGCTCTCATAATTTCTGAAGCCTGTCAGAGACAGGTTAAGTATTTTCATAATCTATACACATTGAATTGACAAGCGACAAGTAACAGGTGACAGGTTTTGGTATTCTGCAGATTTCTATCTGCAAAAACATCATCATAATCCCTTCGCCATTCTCATCACTTTACTTGTCAATTGTCACTTCTCACTTGTCACTTTATAAAAGTTTCCGTCAAATCCCACACGGTCTCCGGGCCGCAGCTTCTTGCCCCGCATGGTGCAGATCTCGCCGTTGACGGTGACTTCCTCGTTGAGAATGAAATTCTTTGCCATGCCGCCGGACTCCACTGCATTCGCCAGCTTCAAAAAGCTCTCCAGCTTGATATATTCCGTCGTGATGGGAATCTGCTGCTCCACCGGACTGATTCTTCTGACTCTTACCTTCATAATCCACCTCGAACAGTTAAGATTTCGCTGCGCGAAAGTTAAGAGTGCTTCGCGCGTTAAGATTTTGCTTCGCAAAAGCTATGATTGCTGCGCAAGTTATAACTGCCGCAGGCATCTTAACTTTGCCGCAGGCAAATCTTAACTTCGGCGAAGCCGAATTATAACTTGCCCACCAGGGCAATCTTAACTTGCCCACCAGGGCAATCCTAACTCAATTGAGTCTCACCGGCTGGATCAAATAGGTGAAATCCACCTCTTCGCCCTCGCAGGGCACCAGCAGGATGGGGCTCAGACCGCCGGAAAGCAGGAGGGTGACCTCCGTGGTGGGGACGGATTTCAGCGCGTCCAGCATGTAGGTGCAGGAGAAGCCGATCTCGGTGTCCTTGCCGTCCCCCGCCAGACGGCAGCCGTCGGTGGCGGAGGCGATGGTGGTGACGGTGCGGAACTGGGCGCCGTCCCGGGAGAAGAGGCAGCGGACCGGGCTCTTATACTTTTCGGATACGATCAGACCCACGCGCTCCACCGCGGCGGTGAGCTCCGCCACGTTGGCCACCAGCCGGATCGGCGTGGAGGCCGGGATGAAGCGGCGCCACTCGGCAAACTTGCCCTCCAGCAGGCGGCAGATCAGGGTGGCGCTCTCCACCCGGAAGCAGATGTGCTTCTTGCCCAGGGTAAAGCTGAGCTCGTCCTCGGTGTCGGACAGGATTTTCTCCAGCTCCTTCAAAGCCGCGGAGGGCACCACAAAGCTCATGGCGGGGAAGGACGCGCCCTCCACCCGGAAGGCCCGCTTCGCCATGCGATAGCCGTCGATGGCCACCATGGTGACGGAGTCCTCCTGGACCTCCACCAGACAGCCGGTGTAGATGGCGTTGGCGGTGTCGTTGGAGACGGCAAAGATGGTGCCGGAGATCATCTCCCGCAGGGCGTTCTGGGGCAGGCGGATGGCGCCGGCCTCCTCCACGGCGGGAAGCTGCGGGTATTCGTCGGCGGCGGAGGCCATCAGCTGGAAGGAGGCCACGCCGCCCTTGATGGTGACCCGGTAATTTTCATCCACGTCGATGGAAACCACCTCGTCCGGCAGCTTCCGGATGATGTCGGCGAACATCCGGGCGGGCATGACGCACTCCCCGGTCTGACGGATCCGGGCGTCCATGCAGACCGTGATGCCGGTCTCCAGGTTATAGCCCGTCAGCCGCAGCTCCTCGCCGGCGGCCATGTAGATTCCCTCCAAAAAGGCCAGGCTGCTCTTGGGGCTCACCGTCCGGGAGACGATGGAAATGGCGTTCACCAGGGTGTTTTTTTCACATACGAATTTCATCAAAAATCTCCTTTCTTTTCTCTCTTATAGAGAGAAAGAGAGAATATATTCAGTAGTAAGTGACAGTAGGGCATGTGGATGGTGGAAATCCCGTTTTTTCGTTGTCCTGCAACAAATTCTTTTCCACATGAAATGGGGAGACTCCGACCGTTTTCCACAGCCCTCCGTCTTTCCTTCTTTGCGCCGCGTTTTTTCCCCATTCCGTTTTCCACTCTCCCCATTCCATGTGGAAAACGGTAAAGGGTGTCGGAATCGCTAAAGCTTGCTGTTGATGTTCGCCGTGATATCCCGCAGATTGTCCAGCGTCTCCTTGTCGCCCTTGGCGATCAGAGCCTCGACCTTTTGCAGGGAGGAAATGACGGTGGTGTGGTCCCGGCCGAATTCCCGGCCGATGTTTTTGTAGCTCTGATGGGTCAGCTCCCGGATCAGGTACATGGCGATCTGCCGGGGCATGACGATGTTGTTGGATTTCAGCCGTCCCCGGAGCAGATTTTCCTCCACGCTGTAGAAGCGGGAGACCTCGCCGATGATCAGCGCGGGCGTGGGAAGGTTGTGGCTGGAGTCCATGTACATGTCCTTGATGGCCCGGGAGACGTTGGGCAGATCCAGGGGCATGCCGTTGAGCTCGTGGTAGGCCTTGATGATGTTGACGGTGCCCTCCAGGGAGCGGACGTTGTTGGTGATGTTTTCGGCGATGTAGTTGCAGATCTCGTCCGGCAGATCGATGCCCAGGGAGTTGGCCTTGTTTTGAATGATGGCCATGCGGGTCTCATAGTCCGGCGGAATGATGTCGCAGATCAGACCCCCCTCGAAACGGGTCCGGAGCCGGTCCGCCAGCAGGGAGATCTCGTTGGGCGGCCGGTCGGAGGTGACGACGATCTGCTTGCGGCCCTCAAAGAGCTCGTTGAAGGTGTGGAAGAACTCCTCCTCCGTGGAGGCCTTGCCGCCGATGAACTGGATGTCGTCCATCAGCAGCAGGTCCGCGTTGCGGTATTTTTTGCGGAATTCCACGTTGCGGTGCTCGCGCAGAGCGATGATGAGCTCGTTGGTGAACTGCTCGGAGCTGATGTAGACGATGTTGAAGTCGGGAAACTTCTCCTGGATCCGGTTGGCGATGGCGTAGAGCAGATGGGTCTTGCCCAGGCCGGAGGGACCGTAGATGAACAGGGGGTTGTAGGCCATGGCGGGCTTATCGGTGACGGCCAGGGCCGCGTTGTAGGCAAAGCGGTTGGAGGGACCCACCACGAAGGAATCAAAGGTGAACTGGGGATTGAAGCGGGGCATGCCCGCCCGTTCCTTGGATTTCTGAAATTCCGCCAGCTCCTCGTCGCAGATGACGCCGATCTCAAAGTCCTGGTCCGTCAGCTCCCGGACCGCGTCCCGGATATAGCCCAGGCAGCGGCGCTCAATGAAGTCCTTGCAGAACTCCGAGGGGGCGTAGACCGTGATTTTCTGCTCGGTCTTTTCCAGGATGTAGGATTGGTCGAAAAAGGTGGAGACGATGCCGGGAGTCATGCGCTCGTCCAGGTAGGCAATGACCTTGGCCCAGATGTAGGCGTTGGAATACATGAAAAACACACCTCCGGAGTGTGAAAAAATCGTTGCACTTTAACCCTTGTATTATACCACAAAATTCCCCGTTTTACAAGCATTTCTTTATATAATTGTATAAGCTTCTTTTTTGAGAACAGAAAAACAAATGTTTGCAATCAAAGGGGGGCTGTGCTATAATGCAGACGGGTGAGGAATATGAAGAACAAAAAACAGGAAATATATGAGTTTATTCAGTCATATATAACAAAATATCACTATGGACCCTCTGTGCGGGAAATCTGCGAGGCGGTGCGGCTGCGCTCCACCGCCACGGTGCACCATCACCTGCACGGCCTGGAGGAGGAGGGCTTCCTGGTGTTGGGAGCGGGCAAGAAACGGGCGATTTCCCTGGCCGGGAAGAGGCCCGAGGGCGACAATGCCGGAGAGGAAGGGGCGTCGGCCCCCGAACCGGGAAGGGGCGGCAGGATTCCCCTGCTGGGCGCCGTGGCCGCCGGCCAGCCCATCCTGGCGGAGGAGAACGTGGAGAGCTGGCTGCCCTGGGAGGGCGGCGAGGGATGCTTTGCCCTGCGGGTCAAGGGCGAAAGCATGAAAAACGCCGGGATATTGCCCGGCGACCGGGTGATCGTCCGGCCCCAGCCCACGGCGGAGAACGGGGAAATCGTGGTGGCGCTTCTGGGCGACGAGGCCACCGTCAAGCGTTTTTCCCGGAAGGACGGACATATTCTGCTGCTGCCGGAAAACGAGGCCTATGAGCCCATTGACGGGGACGAGGCGACGATCCTCGGCGTTGTCCGGGGAGTTGTCAGGGAATATCCATAGGCGTCGGCGTCAGCGGCCGGGCGGCGGCACTCAGGCCTGCTTTCCAGCGCGGCCTGATGTCTGAAAATGTTTCACGTGAAACAGTTTGGGCTCTTTTTTTGAAACATTTTATGATCCTCTCTTTTTTTCTTGCAATTCCCGTAAAAAGTGCTATAATCAAGGGAAAGTGTGAAAACGAGGTGAAAGCATGGGCAGGATTGTGGCGATCGTCAATCAGAAGGGAGGCGTTGGAAAGACCACCTCCGCCGTGAATCTGACGGCAGCCCTCCACGAAAAGGGGGCCCGGATCCTGCTGGTGGACTTTGATCCCCAGGCAAACGCGAGCTCCGGCATGGGCGTCAGCCGCCGCAGCAAATACAGCTCCTACGACGTGATCATCAACGGAGTGCCGGCCCAGCAGGCCATCATCCACACCCAGTGGGGAGACGTGCTGCCCTCCTCCGCCTCGCTGGCGGGCGCCGGTGTGGAGCTGGCGAACATGGAGCGGCGGGAATACGTGCTGAAGCAGGCCTTGGAGCCGGTGGTGACGCTCTATGATTACGTTTTCATCGACTGCCCGCCCTCCCTGGAGCTGCTGACCCTGAACGGGCTTTGCGCCGCGGAGGAGATCCTGATCCCGGTCCAATGCGAGTACTACGCGCTGGAGGGCCTGTCGGATCTGATGTCCACCATGCGGGCGGTGAAACGAAGGCTGAACCCGCGGCTGACGGTTTTCGGGGTCCTGTTGACCATGTTCGACGGACGCACAAATTTCTCCAGCCAGGTGGCCCAGGAGGTCCGCCGCTTCTTCCCCGGGAAGGTCTACGGAGCGGTCATTCCGCGCAATGTGCGGCTGGCGGAGGCCCCGAGCCACGGCCTGCCCGCCACCGTCTACGACAAGCACGGCAAGGGCGCGAAAGCCTATCGGGAGGTCGCGGAGGAAATCATATCACGGCAATAGGAGAATTGCTTATGAAAAAACAATCTGGACTTGGTCGAGGATTGGGGGCTTTGCTGGACGATCCGAATCTGGACTTTACCGGAAAGAACGGCAGCGTGACTTCCGTGCCCCTGCATCGGGTGGAGCCCAATCCCTTCCAGCCCCGCAAGGAGTTCGACCCCGAAGCCCTGCAGACCCTGGCCGACTCCATCGCCGAGCACGGCATGATCCAGCCCCTGACGGTCCGGGAGGTTCCCGGCGGCTACTACCAGATCATCGCGGGAGAGCGCCGCTGGCGGGCAGCCCGTCTGGCAGGTCTGGAGGAGGTCCCGGTGCTGGTGATGGAGGCCGACGACCGCAAGGTCATGGAGCTGGCCCTGGTGGAAAACCTCCAGCGGGAGGATCTGAACCCCATGGAGGAGGCCGCCGGTTACCGGACGCTGATAGAGGAATACGGTCTGACCCAGGCGGAGACCGCGCAGCGGGTGGGAAAATCCAGGCCCGCGGTGGCCAACGCCCTGCGGCTGCTGAGTCTGTCGGACGAGCTGGCGGAGCTGGTGCGGAGCGGGACCCTGTCCCCCGGCCACGCCCGGGCTCTGCTGGGGCTCAAGAGCGAGAAGCTGCGGCAGCAGGCCGCCCAGCGGATCATCGCCCTGCAGCTTTCGGTCCGCCAGGCCGAGACCCTGTGCAGGACCCTCGAAAAGCCCAAGGAAACGCCGCTCCCCGCCCCGCTGGAGGTGGATTATGTGGCTGAATGCGAAAAGTCCCTGTCCCGCCGTCTGGGCCGGAAGGTCCGCATCATCAACGGCAAGCGGAAGGGCCGTTTTGAAATTGATTTTTACGGGCAGGAGGACCTGAACCGGCTGCTCTTTGCCCTGCAGCGCATTTCGATCAAGGAGGATCAGAATCATGACTGAAACCGATACCAGGGTCCCGGAGCAGGAGGAGCAGAAAAAACCAGCGGCCCAGCCGCAGCAGCTCTCGCCCCGCCGCCGGACGGCTCTGGTGACCTATCTGGCAATCCTGTTTGCCGCCGCCTTCCTGTTTGTGGCCATCGTGATGGTCCTGGAGACCAAGAAGCTCAAAACCATCAATGAGGAGCTGCAGAGCAGCAGTCAGAAGACCTCCGCCTCTCTCACCAACAACATCAACGCGCTGCAGCAGGAGAACCAGTCCCTGTCCGCCGAGAATGAAAAGCTCCAAAGCCGCATCGGCGAGCTGGTGGAGAGCGCCGCCCTGCAGGACGAGGCCCTGGCGGAGCTGCAGCAGCAGCTGAACACCGCCGCCACGGAGCAGGCGGATATGGAACAGCAGATCGACGAGCTGCAGCAGCGCCTGGAGGAAGCGAGGCAGAATACCCAGGACGCCGTGCGGGTCAGCGAGCTGCTGCATCAGCTCATGGCCGCCGACGAGGACGGAGATATGGAGAAGGTCCGGGAGCTGCTGGATGAGATCGAGCCCATTGCGGATCTGCTCTCCGAAACCGAGCGGGACATTTATGAAGAATTGAAGATTGCCTAAGGCATCAGTGACCAGGCATCAGGCACCGCTCATGCGTTTTTGAAAGGACACCTCATTTACCCCGTTCGAGTGTTTTTCAAGCAAGAGAGATTCAGAAGAATCGCTTGTTGCCCGACAGCCTTACAGACGGGGGATCGGTTTGAATAAGATATGACATTCCAGGCGGTGTCTGATCCCTGAACTCGAAGAGTTACGAAGTATGCCTATTGCCTGGCGCCTCCGGGTCTGTTGATAAAACCGGAATGTTGAAGAACAAAGGAAGGACAATTACCATGCTTGATATCAGAAAGATCAAAGAAAATCCCGAGGAAATCAAGCGCCTGCTGCGGGCCAAGGAGGTCGACTGCGACGCCGCCGTGGACCGGATCCTGGAGCTGGACAAGGAGCGCCGGGAGCTGATCGCCTCCACCGAGGCCAAGAAGGCCGAGCAGAACAAGGTCTCCAAGCAGATCCCCGTGCTGAAGAAGCAGGGCCAGGACGTGGCCCCCATTTTCAAACAGATGGCGGAGCTCAAGACCGAGATCGCCGAGAACGATAAAAAGCTCACCGAGGTGGAGGCCGAGTACCGCACCTGGATGCTGGGTCTGCCCAATCTGCCGGACCCGGACCTGAAGGCCGGGGGCAAGGAGAACAACGAGCCCCTGCGCTACTACGGCGAGCCCCACAGCTTCGACTTCGAGCCCAAGCACCACGTGGATCTCTGCACGGATCTGGGTCTGATCGACTATGAGCGCGGCACCAAGCTGGCGGGCACCGGCTTCTGGATTTACCGGGGTCTGGGCGCCCGGCTGGAATGGGCCCTGCTGAACTACTTCATGGACTGCCATCTGGCCGACGGCTACGAAATGGTGATCCTGCCCCACATGCTGGAGTACCAGTGCGGCGAGACCGCGGGCCAGTTCCCCAAGTTCGCCGACGAGGTCTATAAGATCGCCAACCCCACCGACGAGCGGATGCACTTCATGCTCCCCACGGCGGAGACGGCCCTGGCCTCCCTCCACCGGGACGAGATCCTGAAGGAGAGCGAGCTGCCCCACAAGCTCTTCGCCTACACCCCCTGCTTCCGCCGGGAGGCCGGCTCCCACCGGGCCGACGAGCGGGGCATGGTCCGGGGCCACCAGTTCAACAAGATCGAGATGTTCCAGTACACCCTGCCCGAGAAGTCCGACGAGGCCTTTGAGGAGCTGGTGACCAAGGCTGAAAATCTGGTGAAGGGCCTGGGCTTCCACTTCCGCACCGTGAAGCTGGCGGCGGGGGACTGCTCCGCCTCCATGGCCCGGACCTACGACATCGAGATCCAGATCCCATCCATGAACGGCTACAAGGAGGTCTCCTCCGTGTCCAACGCCCGGGATTACCAGGCCCGCCGGGGCAACATCCGCTTCCGCCGGGAGGCCACGGGCAAGATCGAATACGTCCACACCCTGAACGGCTCCGGCCTGGCCACCTCCAGGATCTTCCCCGCCATGGTGGAGCAGAACCAGCGCGCCGACGGCTCCATCGTGGTCCCCGAGGCCCTGCGGAAGTACCTGGGGGGGCTTGAGGTAATAAGTAAGAAGTAAGAAGGTATCTATTCAGTAGCCCCCTTCGTCGTAGGGGCGGATGCCCACATCCGCCCTCGCTTGCAGGCAAAAATCGGTAGGTAGGGCCGATGTAGGCATCGGCCCCTACGGGCGACTGAACAATTACGTAAGAAGAAAGATGTAGGGACGGCACTCTGCCGTCCGCCCCATGTACCGGGTATAATCATCGGCCCATTACAGCCGGTAATTATAAAAATCGAGAAAGGAGGAAACAGAAATGGCAGAAGAAAAGAAAGGCTTTATTCAGGAGTTCAAGGAGTTCGCGATCTCCGGCAACATGTTTGACATGGCCGTCGGCATCATCATCGGCGGCGTGTTCAAGGATCTTGTCGCGTCCTTCACCGAGAACATCATCATGCCGATCATTGGCATCTTCACCGGCGGCATCGACTTCAGCCAGTGGAAGATCGAGATGCCTTCCCTCTTCCAGAAGGCTGCGGACGCCGCGGGCATCGAAGGCGCGGAAGCCACCGCTGCTGCGGAGGAAGCCGGCAACTTCCTGAACTACGGCAAGTTCATCTCCTCGATCATCAGCTTCCTGATCCTGATGCTGGTGGTCTTCCTGATGGTCAAGAGCGTCAACAAGCTCCGCAAGGCCGTCGAGGCCAAGAAGGCCAAGGAGGAAGAGCCTGCTCCTGAACCCGATCCCGAACCCTCCGCCGAGGAAAAACTCCTCATCGAGATCCGCGACCTGCTGGCTGAGAAGAAGTAAGCAAGCCGCACCAACGAAAAAACGCCGCACCCCCACGGGTACGGCGTTTTTTCGTCGCTTGAGAAAGGATATTCGGATTTGCGGGACCCGCAGAAGCCGGGCACCAGACCCGCATGCAGGGACAAGCCGCCAAAAGGAATGGCTTGTCGCTCCGAGCATAGCTCTCCGCGACGTTCCGCGACAGCCCACCGGGCTCTCGGCGCTGAACGCGCTTACATTGCTTGTCCGCCGGCCGAGCTCCAAGGAACAAGGTGCAAACTGTAGGGGCCGATGCCCACATCGGCCCTTTCCCCATACGATACGGAGGGCCGATGTGGGCATCGGCCCCTACGGAGGATTAAGGAACAAGGTGCAAGTTCGCAGATCCCTTGGTCCTTGATCTTTGAACCAAGATCCTCGAACCTTGTCCCTTATTTATTCGACAAACACGATCTGCTGATATGCGGGCTTTCAGCGCAGTGCGTACCACGTCGGTACGACGCCGTCGGCGTACCAGCCGGCGACCCGCTTTGCCTGCTCTCGCATGACCCGGACCTCGGCCTCGCCGTAGGGGATGGCCCAAGGGAGGGAGCCCAGCACACCGGAACAGAGATACAGGAGCAGAAGCCGCCAGAATTCCTCCGGTACGCCGCCGTCAAAATAGCCGTCCACCTGGCCTCGGGCCAGGGCCGGGGCCGCGGCGGCAGTCCATACGAGGCGGTCGAAGTCCTCCCAGGGGTCTCCGAAGCCGCAGCGGTCAAAGTCGATGAGCGTCAGCCGCCCGTCCGCATACAGGAAGTTCCCCACGTGGAAGTCCCCGTGCTGGAAGCAATGGGGGCGGCCCGCCAGCAGCGCCCGATGCTCCGCCGCCCCGGCCAGCAGGGCCTCGTCTCCCTCGTATTTCAGCGGGCAGGCCAGGTATTCGGCGATCCTTCTGTCGATCTTGGCGTTGAAGCGCTCCCCCCAGTCCGGGAGTCCGGCGGGGGCGGGAATGGAATGGATGTGCCGCAGCAGCCGGCCCGCGGCCAGACCGTCGGCGTAGAGCTGGGCATCCGAACGCTTCGAGATGGCGGCCCGGGCGTTTTCTCCCTCGATCCAGGCCTCCAGGACGTAAAAGCCCTCGGCGCAGGGACCGCATTCCAGGGGCCGGGCGATGGCCGGCTGCCCCTCGGCGGCCAGAGATTGGAGGCGAAAGACCCGTTCCAGCCGCTCCGCCCGGTCCGGGGCTGCGACCCGGAGGAAGAACACCCTCCCGTCGGCGGTTTCGGCCCGGTATTTCCGGTCCGGCGACCAGCCCGCGAGGATGGGTGCGCGGGATACGATGGCGTCGTATAACATAGGAAATTCCTTTCAGTCATCGCTGTAGGGGCGCTCAGTGAGCGCCCGCGCTTGCGAAGCAAGCATCGTTTGCGGGAGCAAACGATCCAAACGCAGATCAGATCGAAGCCGCGCAGGATCGGCCTCCGGTCGATTGTCCGCCTGCGGCGGACCGGGCGCTCAATGAGCGCCCCTACGGCTTATTCGGAAGGATGCCTTCTCCGTCGAAGGCAGGCACATATTCCAGCGAGGCCGCCTCCGGGCCCTGGACGAAGCCGTCCTCCAGGCCCAGCAGGTAAAGCCAGGAGAGCACCGTGTCGTATTCCTCCCCGGTGATCTGCCGGTCGAAGGGCGGGAGCTTCGCCGCGGGGCCCATGGGGACGTACTGACTCATGAGGGAGACCAGCACCGAGCCCCGGGGGAAGGCGTCGGCGATCCACTCCAGCACGCCGACGGAGTTGTCGATCTGGCCGGGCAGGATCAGGTGGCGGATCAGCACGCCCTTCTTCAGCAGGCCGCCCTGGATCACGCAGGGGCCGGTCTGACGGAACATCTCCAAAATCGCAGCTTTCGCCGTCTCCACGTAGTCCGGGGCCACGGAGAGCCGCTTCGCCAGCCGGGGGTCGGAGTATTTCATGTCCGGCAGCCAGACGTCCACCTTTCCCTCCAGCGCCCGCAGGGTCTCCACCCGCTCGTAGCCCCCGCAGTTGTACACCACAGGGACCGGCAGCTTCGGCTCCAGAGCCGGGAGGATGTCCGGCAGAAAGTGGGTGGGGGTCACCAGGTTGATATTGTGGCAGCCGTCCGCGATCAGCTTTTCAAAAATCCCCCGCAGACGGACGCTGTCCAGAGCATAGCCGTGCCTTTGGGCGGAGATCTCGTAGTTCTGGCAGAAGCGGCAGCGCAGGGTGCAGCCCGAGAAAAAGACCGCCCCGGAGCCGTATTCCCCGGAGATCACGGGCTCCTCCCACCAGTGGGCCGCGGCCCGGGCCGCCACTGGGTGAGCGGGCATGCCGCAGAAGCCCCGTTCCCCCGCGGTCCGGTCCACGCCGCAGATCCGGGGACAGAGGGTGCAATGATGATAGCTGAACGTTTGTTTTGCCATGGAGAGCCTCCGATATCGGGCAGGATGTGACGGATCCGGGGTCGTAGAATAAAAGGTTCAAGGTTCGAGCGGCGAGGTTCGAGGTTTGAGGATAGAGATTCAAGGGACAAGGTTCGAGAAGCAAGGGGCAAGGGACCTGCGGGCTTGCATCTGGCGCCTTGTACCTCAGCCCGACAAATCTATCATACCAGAAAAAAGCGAAAACCGCAAGCTTTACGAACGGGCGAAGCTGTGATATAATAAGATACCAGATACAGGACCATATCCATCTGCAATCCTCCGGCATGGGCGCCCTGCAAAAGACGGAGGAGCGCTGAGTCCGGAGGGGCTGTATTGGGAATCATGTTTCACGTGAAACACAGGTGCCAGACAAGGGAGGGATCCGGATGCTGAAAATCGGACAAATGGAACAGGCGGGGATCATAGGCTACTCCTCCGAGGGCTTGGGCGTGTGCCGGATCGACGGCTGCGCTGTATTCGTACCCAACGCCATCCGCGGGGAGCGCTGCGAAATCAAGGTCACCCACGTCAGTAAAAACAGCGCCCACGGAAAGATCGAGCGGATTCTGGAGCGCTCTCCCCATCGGATCTCCCGGGCCTGCCCCGTGGCCAAGCTCTGCGGCGGCTGCCAATATCACCACATGGACTACGGGGAAGAGCTGTACGCAAAGGCGCAAAAAGTCACCGACGCCCTGAACCGGATCGGAAATCAGAACATTTCCGATTTGAAAATCACGGGAGCGGCAGAGATTTCAAATTATCGGAACAAAGCGCAGTATCCGATCAGCTTGAAGAACGGAAAACCCGTCGCGGGATTCTATAAAAACCGCACCCATGAGGTCATTCCCGTTTCCCGCTGCGCCATCCTGCCGGAGCTCTTTGACAAGGTAAAGGACGTGGTGATGCGCTGGGCGGAAGAGGATCGGATTTCCGTCTATGACGAGGCCACGGGCCAGGGCCTGCTCCGCCACATTTACGTCCGAAAAGGAAGCGTCTCCGGCCAGCTCATGGTCTGCATCGTGGCCAACGGAGACCGGCTTCCCCGGGAAAATCGGCTGATTCACGCCCTCTGCCGGGAGATCCCCGGGCTGGCCTCGGTGATCCTCTCGGTCAACACAAGGCCTACCAACGTGGTCCTGGGCAACGAGTTCCGCACACTCTGGGGGCAGGACTGGATCGAGGACACGCTCTGCGGCTTCACCTTCCGCCTCTCCCCCCGGTCTTTCTATCAGGTCAACCACGACCAGGCCCAGCGGCTGTATGAAAAGGCCGTGGAGCTGGCGGAGCTCCACGGGACGGAGACGGTCCTGGACCTCTACTGCGGCACCGGCACCATCACCCTGGCCCTGTCCCGCAAAGCCGGCCGCGCCGTCGGCGTGGAGGTGGTCCCTCAGGCCATCGAGGACGCCTGGGAGAACGCCAGCCGCAACGGGGTGGAGAACGTGGAGTTCTTCTGCGCCGACGCCGGCGAAGCGGCGGAGCGCTTTGCGTCACAGGCAGCAGGCAGCGGGCAGCAGGCAGCAGGAGACGGAGGACGCGAGGCGTCCGGGGAGCACGCCGCAGGGGCGGCCATTGGCCGCCCGCCCGTGGCAGACACCTCCGACGAGGCATCAGGCACCAGGCACCAGGCATCAGGGGACGGGGGATGCGGATTCTTCGCTTCGCTCAGAATGACGGGAGGGCCGGAGGTCATCCTGGTGGACCCGCCCCGGAAGGGCCTGGCGCCCTACGTGATCGACGCCATGGTTCGGATGGCGCCCGACCGGATCGTCTACGTCTCCTGCGACCCCGCCACCCTGGCCCGGGACGTGAAGCTCCTGACCGAGCAGGGCTACGCCCTCACCCACGCCGAAGCCTTCGACCTCTTCCCCCGGACCTTCCACGTGGAGACTGTTGTCTCGTTGTCCCAACTCAAATCCGAGGTGTAGCCCTCCCCGAACCAGACCGGGAACTTGAAGCGAATGGAGCGGACCAGGCGGCCGTCGGGCTGCTCCTCGGGATAGATCTCGATCCGGTCGATAAAGCTGTTCAAAAACTTTTTCTTCTCGGAGTCCGTGAAGTGGGCGTAGAGCTTATCAAAGTAGAGCAGGAACTGATAGACCTGGTCCACGTTGAATTTCTCCTGCAGCAGATTGTCCAGCCGGGTCTGCAGAACCGCGACGGCCTCCTCTGTGGCAGAAATCTCGTCGTACAGGCGGTCCAGCCGGCTCTCCATGTCGGCGTACTTCCGCTCATAGTG
Organism: Oscillospiraceae bacterium; assembly: GCA_017540945.1. The sequence goes on from JAFYAB010000021.1 coordinate 35,349, forward strand.
GGGGTCGGTGACGTCCAGCCGGTCCATCAGTTCGCCCAGCTTGTCCTTTGCACCGTTTTTCTGGCGGAGCTGCTGCTGCAGCTCTGCCAGTTCTTCTTCCAGCTCGTGAGTGTCGATCCGCTGACCGATCTTCTCCCGAATGGCTGCCTCGAATTTCGGATTGTTCACCAGACAGTAGATGATTTCCTCCACGGCGGAGTTGAGCTTTTCCTGGCTGAACTGCTTGCTGAAGCCGCATTTGTGTCCGCTGACGGTCGTGCGGTGCTTGCAAACGTAATAGTAATAATCCTTGTAGAACTCGCCCTTTTTGTTCTTCTTCCGGTTGACGTTGCCGTACATGCCGGCGCCGCAGACCGGGCAGCGCAGAAGGCCGGACAGCAGATTTTCCCGTTCCAAATTGTAGACCTTCTCCCAGGGCTTGCCGGTCTCCTCGCGCCTCTGCCGGGCCAGCTCCCAATCCTCTTCGGAGACGATGGCCTCATGCTGCCCTTCATAAACCGGATACTCGTCCTGGTGCACGATGTGGAATTCATTTCGTGTTCCGGGGATTTTTTCTGTAGCCCGACGTCCGTAGGCAATCTTCCCCATGTAGACCGGGTTTTCCAGCACCTTGCGGACAAAGTTTGAGGAAAACAGATCCAGTGTGTTGTTCTGCCGCTTTTTCTTTTGATAATGGGCGTTCAGGTATTCGGCGATCTTGCCGGAGCCCATGCAGGCGTGAATGAACTTGTCAAAGATGACGCGGATCACTTCGGCTTCGTCCTCGGCAATCAGCAGCTCGCCGTTCTCCAGCTTGTAGCCGTAAGGGGCGAAGCCTCCGTTCCACTTGCCCTCCCGGGCCTTTTGCTCCCGCCCGGCCATGGTCTGGGTGCGGATGTTTTCCCGTTCGATCTCCGCCACGGCGGAGAGGACCGAGATCATCAGCTTGCCGGCGTCCTTGGAGCTGTCGATCCCGTCCTCCACGCAGATCAGATTGACGCCGTAGTCCTGCATCTTTTGCAGGGAGCTCAGCACGTCCGCCGCGTTGCGTCCGAAGCGGGAGAGCTTGAACACCAGGACGAAGTCCACGTTGTCCTTGCCGTCTTCAATGTCCTGGAGCATCCGCTGAAATTCCGGCCGACCCTGGATGTTCTTGCCGGACTTGCCCTCGTCGCAGTATTCGCCGGCGACGACCATCTCCTGGAATTCCGCGTATTTCCGCAGCTTTTCCCGCTGGGCCTCCAGGCTGAAGCCATCCACCTGGATCGCCGTAGAAACACGGGTGTAGAGATAACATCGTTTTGTCTTCATTGTAATTCTCCTTACTTGATTACAGTAAACCAATCTGTCCCAACCATTATACATAATCTATATATCTTCGTCAAGAGGGACAGATAAAATAATGCAGGGGCCGCAGATTTCTTCTGCAGCCCCTGCGTATCGGGCTCATTCTTCTGCGCAAGCCGCTTCCGCCGATGCTTTCTCCTGCTCTTTTTGCAGCTCTTCCTTCAGGATCGCGCCGTATTTCTCGATGAGCCCCGTCAAATAATCGACACAGCGGTCAAAGGCCGCCTCCTGTGCCGGTGTCCATTGTGTTTCATATTCTGTGTTCAGATTGATCCTCCTTATTTCATCGTCGTTTCATCGCTCGTTTTCCTCTTTCTCAGAAAAATGTGTGGTTTTTCGCCTCGTTTCTCCGGGTCAAGGCCTGGAAAACAGGGCTGTTTTTTCGATAGAAGGAGCTCCGACGGGGTACGGTACCATCGGAGCTCCTTCTGTGGGCAAATATGCGTTTTTTGCAGGTGTAGACAGTGTTTTGGCTGCTCCCGCGCTCATTCCAACACGTCTCCCTTCCTGGCGCGGTTTGATATGGTTCTGCCGGGCTCCGGGCGGGTGTTGGCGGTGTAGTACCGCAGGACCTCCGGGGGAATCCGGGAGAGGATGCTTCTGGCCTTCTCGTAATCCTCCTGGAGCTTGCCGGTTCTGAGTTTCTTCTGAATGCTCTCGGTGGTGGCGGCCTTGAGCTGCTTTTCCAGCTCTGCCTTGTCGCCCTTCAGGGAAGCAACCTCTGCTTTCAGGCGCTTGTTCTCGGCAGCCGTGTCCGTGAAGGCACCGCTGTATCGTTTGAGCTGGGCCTGCATCCGCTCAACGTTGGGAACGTACTTTTCCAGTAGTGCCTGGATCGCCTCGATCCTGGACTTGGCGTTGAAGGTCGTGACGCCTGCCAGCAGCTCCTCCAGCTTTTTGCGCTGCTTGTCCAGCTTTGTCATCTCCTTGAAGATTCTGGGCGGGATGTGGTCCCGGCCGGTCTCGGAGGCGCTCTGTCCTCGCTCCAGCTCCGGGTACTTCTTCACCATGTGCTTCCAGAATTCGTCCTGCCACCAGGTCAGCTTTTTCTTGTTGCCGACGATCTCCTTGGCACAGAGCCGGCCGTCAGCTGTCAGCGGCACAAAGGACAGGTGCATGTGGGGCGTCTTCTCGTCCATGTGAACCACCGCGGAGATGATCGTTTCTCTGGATTGATGCTCTACCAGAAAATCCAGCGCATCCTGGAAGAAGGCGCGGATTTCGTCTGGTTTCTTCCCCTGGAAGAACTCCGGGCTGGCGGTGAACAGGGCCTCCACCACCCGCACGCTGTCTGACCTTGTCCGGCAGCCTGCTGCGGCGATCTGCCGCTCGGCTTCAGCCCGGTACGCGCGTTCCGGCTCGACCAGGTGGAAGTTGGCCTTGCTGCGGCTCAGATCCACGTCCGGATTGCTGGCGTAGATCTCCTTCGTGCGCTCGTTGTGAGCCTCGATCCGCCCGATCTCCGGCCCCTTGTATTTGGCGAACCGCAGGATCGCGAACTGCGGTTGGATGGCAATGCTGCCTTTTTGTTTTGCTTTCATGGGTCTCCTTCCCGATTGTTTTGATTTCTCTATGTAGCGGCGCACAGCGTGCGCCATTTGGGTCTGTGGCCTGGGCATGTGGCGCACTGCTGTGCATAAGTTCCGGCATCCAAATATGCTGCGCCGCGGCTTGCATATTTGGGCCGTCACTTAATTGTGCGCCGCTACACCGACGTTTTTCTCCCCCCGCTTCTCGCGCCTCTCAGGGCCATATTCCCGAGATTCGGAGGGGGGTGGTATAGGTATGCATCCCACCTCGGCTGAGGCCGAAAAAACGTAGGTTTTTCAAGGGTTTTTCAACCTCTAAAGCGTGAGGTTTCCGGTGTACGCATTTCGGTCCGGGAGCGCACGGAAAAACCATATATAGGCGGGTACAAGGGTCATTTTCTCCGTACATACATACCGGCGCTCTGCCTCAGCTCCCAGTCCGGCAGCTCGTCTTGTACGTATGTACGCGAGGAACCGCCGTATACTCCCCCTATACCGGGAATCACCAATGCCGCAAGCCCCTCATAGCCCCAGACCCGGCGGCCTGCCTTGTTGCGCCGGATACCGCTGCTAATCTCTCATAACATAACCTCCTGATAAAAAGTAGAGAGCAGGACCCTGCGCGCTTCGGGTCTTGCTCCCTCTGATATGGTTATGTCAGATTTTTCAAAAAACCGGCTAATCGCGGGACAAGGTCATTTCAAAAAACGGGACAAGCGGTTTCTGTTGTAATTGCCAGGAAAAATGATAGAATGTAAAAGAAATCAATATCCCCTTTTAAGGTTTTACCTTGATTTGTTGTCTTATAGGGTGAAGGCCTTTGATTTCAAGGAAAGGAGGCAGCCAAATGGAGGATAGCCGGATTGTAGAGCTCTACTGGAAAAAGAACAGCGACGCCATTTTGGCCTCAGAGGAAAAATACGGAAGCTATTGCCGCTCGATTGCCGAAAACATCCTGCACAACCGGGAGGACGCCGAGGAATGTGTCAACGATACCTGGCTCCAAGCCTGGAACGCGATCCCGCCGCAGCGGCCGCAGTCTTTGAAGCACTTTCTGGCACGGATCACCCGAAATCTTTCCTTCAACCGCTGGAAATCGCAGTCCGCCGAAAAGCGCAGCGGCCAGGAGACGGCCCTGGCACTGGACGAGCTGGCGGAATGTCTGGAGAGCGAGACCGATGTGGAGAGCGAAGTGTTTTTGCGGGAGCTCCGCGCCTGCATCCACGATTTTGCGCGAAGCCTGCCGGAACGAGAGGGAAACGTCTTTGCCAGGCGGTATTTCTTCCTGGATTCCGTTTCCTCAATTGCCAAGCGCTACGGCATGACAGAAAACAACGTGATGGTCGTGCTGAGCCACGCCCGAAAAAAACTGAAAAAGCGCCTATTCAAGGAGGGATTTTACGATGACGCGAAATGATTTATTCTCCTGCATGGACGCCATGGACGACGAGGTCCTTGCGCGGAGCGAAAAGACGACAACGGCTGAGAACAACCGGAGAAGTGTGCGGAACCGGTGGATCGCAGCAGCGGCCTGCTTCTGCCTGATCGCGGGTTTCGGTGCCTGGAGCCTGTTCGGCGGTCGTACAGCACCGGCAGATCCGAACGGCGCAGGATCTCATACACCGGTGCAAATGCAAAAGGTACAGGCAGACCCGGCGGTTTATGGCGGTTCCGATCTTCGAGCCGCGCTTCAGGCAGAGAACGAAATCTATATCATCGACTGGACGTCCGAGACAGGAGCGGACGGCGCAATCAACTGGTATATCATGGTCGGAGAACCCCAGGACGATTGGGAGCTTGTCGGAACGATCCGATCCGCCGCGGAATCCAGATGGGACCTTGCGGAAAACCTGCAGGCAAATCGCGAGGAATTTCTGGGCTGCAGACTCTACAGGGATCCCGATCTGCCCGGAGAGCTCTGGATGGAGCATGCCGGCCGGTATGAGCATTACCTGGCACAAAAGTATCTTTGCAGTTGGATCCGGTACGACGGAAGACTTTGGCTCTACGAAGGGGATTGTGAGATCTGCGGCCTTGGTGATTTGAGAAGCAGCACAGTGTTTTTCCCGGAAGATTCTAAAGAGCTGGGCATGCTGTGTTATCACCCGGACAAGCGGCTCCCCGACAACGAACTCGAAATCACGCAGAATGCAGAATTGGATCAGCACCGGATTTATTACAGCGAATCGCAGGACTGCCTGCTGGTGGAGATCCCCAACGGAGCCAGCGGCGGACGCACCGCTTACTGGCGCTTCTATCCGGTCAGCCCGGACGCATTTGGGAAGAAGCCGGTTAAATAGATTGCACATTAACATTATGATTTCAAGGGAGGCGCCGGTTATCCGGCGTCTCTTCTTATGTTGGCCCCTTTGGGCAATAACTGGAAAACGCAAAAACAACACAAAATCGGGAAAAACTTGTCCCAGGCAGCCTTAGTGTCCCATAAATGGGCCAATAAATATGAGAGAATGGGTATGGTAAAAAAGAAAAAACGGGACAGGAGGCTCAAAGGATGGAACACAATTTGCTGACTCTGGATTTTTGGCGGGACACGGTTTGCTACGAGGGAAAAACCGTGCCGACGGGCACCCTGGGCTGTGCGGCGCTGAATCTCTCCGACAAAATGATACAGAAGCTGGCCGGGCCCTGCGACCGGCTCAAGGAATTCATGGCAGGGCTCAATATGGGAATGCCGGATACCTCCATGCTTCCGGCTGCGAAAGAGGCCGCAAAGCAGGTGCTGACGCTGCTGCACTCCTGCGAGCCCTTTTCCGGGATCGACCTGGGCTTTTACCTGGACAATCTTCCAAAGGCGTTTTCCGAGGAGGGCGTGCAGAGCTTTCAGGCTTACACCATGGGCCTTTTGACGGGAACCCTGGATGAAAACGCAACAGAGGAGTACCGGCACGGAATTCTGCTGGGCAGGCTGACGCCGGTGCTGGCGCAGCTGGTGGATTCCCTGCAGGCCTACAAGGAGGCCATGGCGGAATTCGCCCGGCTGGTGGATGCGGACGACGCGGATCGCAGCCCGGACGGCTTGGCGGAATTGTTCGGGAAGGCCTTTCCCCCGGAGGTCAGCTTTACCGGAAACGACTGGATGTCCATGATGAACACCACGGTGCAGTATGTTTCCGTGGAGAAAGAGGATTCTTCTGCTCCGCTGCTGGTGAAGCGGATGCACTACGTCTCCTTTGTGGGCCTTCTGCGCTCCGATCTGTTCGAGGGACTCTGCGTCGGCCATGCGCCGAAGCGCTGCCGAATTTGCGGAAGATGGTTTCTGACCGTCAACGCCCGGCACACCAAATACTGCGGCGGCCTTGCGCCCGGAGACAAGCGCAGCCGTACCTGTCGCCAGCTTGGCAATCTCAAGGGCAGAGAAAGCCGGGAGCTGGCAGCGGATCATCCGCTGAAGCAGATCTATGAGCGCCGGATGAATTCCATCCGCTGGGCAGTTCGCCGGGGCAGCCTGGACGCGGTGCTTGCGGAAGCAATGAAGCGGATCGCAAAGGATCACATGTATAAGGCCGTGTCCAACCAGGAATACGCCAGGACCAGCTATGCCGCCGAGATGGAACAGGCTGCGCTGATAGAGGAAGCGCGGCAAAGAGAGAACGGATTGCCACGCGCTTCGCGCTCGCAATGACAATAGCGCAAATTGTAGTGCAGAAAGGAGGTGCGCACCGTGTTGGAGGGTTATTCCTGGGCGCTCACCGGGTATGTACAAAAGTATCCGCTTCCTGCGGAGGATTTTCGGCAAAAGGACGTGGAGCGTATCTTCTGCATGGAGCCGGAACCGCCGGCTGTCGATAATCTGAACGATTACATTCTCACAGCCCTGCGGGAGAAGAATCTGGACTACCTTTCATTCTTCCTCCACTGCTATGAAAGAATCTTGAACCGGCGTATCCGCTCCTTTTTGATCCGGGACGGCTCGGACAAATACGATCCCGAACGGTTTCTGGATATCAAGCTGGCCTGCCGGATGAAGATTCTGGAAAAGCTGGCGGACTATGATCCTGCCTCCGGCGCAAGCTTTACGACCTTTCTCTACCCGCATATCTCGGACGCGCTGCTGGAATTCCGCAAGGGAGAGGAGGCCTGGTCGCTGTCCTCGCTTACGGTTTACAAATTGGTGCGCCGGATGGCGCAGCTATATTACAATTCTCCCAATCCGATTTCTGCCTTTTGCAAACAGTTTCGCTGCAAGCCTGAGACTGCAAAAGCGTTTTTGAATCTGGCTCGTGGCATTCGAAACCGAACGACTCTGGAGTTGACCGCGCCGGATGATGAGGAAGGTACCGGCGAGGATGTGACGCGGGACGATTCCTGGGATTACCCGGAGATTCTTTCCGCCGATTACCTCTATCAGCTTGTGCGTGCGGCGTTTGAAAAGCTGAACTACCGGGAGCAGCAGCTTTTGGAAAAACGGCAATGTATCTGTATGAACTGCGGCTGCGTCGCACCGATGAAGACACAGCCCGGCTTTGACCGTCTGGCGGAGATGTTTGAATACAGTTCCACCAGCGGCGCGGAACGAGCCTTTCAAAAAGCGGTGGATCATCTGACAGAGGTTTTGGTGAAAGACGGCGCGCTTCACGCGGTAACGCTGCGGCTGAAAACCAAAACGCCGCGAAGGGCAAAGCCGAAAAAGTGCTCTGACGAAAAGCTCCCGGATAAACAAAAATACGCCGCCGCAATCTACCAATACCAGGCAGACTGCGACGGCGAATGGGGAGAATTCATCTTCAATTGCGAAACCGGAGAAGCCGAAATCCTCAGCCTCGCGGAATGGGACACGACGAAAACACATCGATTTGCAAATCGCGCAATCCGCTTTTTGCGCGATCCGGAGAATCCCAATTTGCCGAAAACGGCAATGGTGGCGTTTGAGAAATAACGCGTTTTTTGTTTTTTCCGGCGGATGGAATTATGAAAACGAGCTGCAGAGAATCTCTGCAAAATGCAAAACCGGTTTTCGGTGCGATGTCGAGAAACAAAAAAACGAGAGCAACGAAGGACAGGAGACGAGGGCTTTTATACACCTCGGACGGCGCGGCTGCACGTGCTTCCCTGTCGCTCCGCTCCATCCAAGCCCGCACATCCTTTGTCGGACAGGCGGCTTTTGCGTTCCATAAGCCTCGTCTTTTCCGGTTCTCCCGACCGCAAAACCCGCCTGTCCTACTCTGTATAAGTTCCGCCAACGAAATCAAAGATTTCGGGCGTCACTTATGCGTGAGCGAAAGCGCCTTGTGCTGCCATTCCACAAGCCCCTTTCGCCCCCGCCCACCGTCCAAGGTGTAACACACTAGACCTTGCAGGCAAGATCGTGTGCCAAGGGCGGCCCTGCCCCCTTTGGATACCCCCGCCACGAAACCCAGGTTTCATTGGATGCTTCCAGCCAGCGGGGAGCTTCCCCTCTGGACTCCCTGTGTAAGAGGAACGCCGTTCCCCTTAAATCCCCTTGCCACGAAACCAATCCGGTTTCTTTGGATGCTTCCCTCAAAGAAAAATGATATGAGACGCAAAATGCTCATATCATTTTTCTTTTTCGAAGAGAACCGACTTCCTTTGAACCATCTCTGTCAGCAAAGCAAAGAAATCTCTGAACGCTGGCTGAGGCTTTTTCTTTATCGCAAAAGTAACGCAGCTTTTCTATTTTACGATCCGGGAGGTTCTGCATGTTCTGATGGAGAACGGCCTGAAGATCGACTATGTTGACAGTGACTTTTTTATTTCACTGTCTCTCATAGAGGGTGCATATCACTCGAAATCCTGTCTGCTTTTTTCATAATCAGCAGTAATCCGTTTTCAACACCAAGCAACGCACTACTTAAGAAATACAAAGCAACGCACTACTTAAGAAATATTTGTACGCACTACTTAAGAAATATTCATCTTGACTCAACAGTCTTCTCTTGATATAATCAAATAATTATATCGTGTTGTGATATCCGGGGACGAAAGCATGGGTGCAAAAAAGGAAAGCGCATAAATGTCTTTCTTATGGATGGAGAATCTGACGGATCTATTCACTCAACGATATCGAGAAGGGGCTGACAACATATGATCTGGAATCTGAACACGGCGGCGCTGCTGGTCCCACTGCTGTTTCTTCTGACCGGCCTGACGATCACCGTGGTCATCGACCCCTACATCAGCCGGAAGCACCGCCGGGTCATGCTGGTCATCATTGTACTCAGCTTTACCCTGATCATTCAAAACATTTGGGAGGACTATCTTTCAGCGGGTGAGCTTCGGTGGTTTCTGCGAACGACCCTGGCCGTCTACGGCTATACCCTTCGCCCGGTGTTACTGATTCTGTTTCTCTATATCCTCCAGCCGGAGAAAAAATACCCGGGCTGCTGGGCGCTGGCGATCCTGAATTGGGCCATCCAGATGACGGCGTACTTTTCCCACCTGTGCTTCTGCATCAACGAAAAAAACCACTATGTAGGCGGACCGCTCAGCAGAGCCTGTCTGGTCATCAGCCTGATCCTGCTGGTATATTGCCTATATCAAAGCGCGCGGAATTATCGCGCCGCCCGAAAGAAGGACATGCTGATCCCGCTGCTGGTGGTGCTGATCATCCTCGTCTCCGTTTTTCTGGATGCTAAGGTGGGATCCTTGGAGCAGCCCATCACTTATCTGACCTTTGGTATCGTCATCAGCAGTGTGTTTTATTACATCTGGCTGCATATGCGCTTCGTGCAGGACCATGAGGACGACCTGAAGGCCCGGCAGCGGATGCAGATCATGCTCAGCCAGATCCAGCCGCATTTCCTGTATAATACGCTGTCCGCGATCCAGTACCTTTGCGACCACGATCCGAAGGCCGCCGGGGAGACGACTGCCAAATTCTCCCGCTATCTCCAGGGCAACATGAGCGCGCTCAAGGACGACGGAAAGATCCCGTTCGCGCAGGAGCTGGAGCACACCAAAATCTATCTGGACATCGAAAAGGTCCGCTACGAAGACGCGTTGCAGATCGAATATGACATTACCTGCACAGACTTCTATCTGCCAACACTGACCCTGCAGCCTATCGCCGAAAACGCGGTGCGCCACGGCGCCAGAGGTAAACGTAGAGCAGGCACCGTGAAGCTCGCCACGCGGGAATATCCGGAGCACTACGAGATCATTGTCACGGACGACGGGCCGGGATTTGACCCGGAAGCGCCGGCGCTGGCCGACGACGGACGCGACCACATCGGGATCACCAACGTGCGGGATCGGCTGGAGCAGATGAGCGGCGGTACACTCCGCATTCAGTCCGAACCGGGAAAGGGTACTGTGGTCACGATTGAAATCCCAAAGAAACGGGGAAAAACAACATGACGATACTTGCCATAGATGACGAGCCGAAAGCGCTCCAACTTCTCCACGACGCCATCGCCGAGGCGGAGCCGAACGCCGAGATCGTAGATTATTCCGACGGTGAGACAGCCCTGACGGCCATGCGGTCGCAGGCCCTTACGCCGGACGTGGTTTTTTCTGATATCGAGCTGCCGGAGATGTCCGGGCTCGCCTTTGCCGTGGAGCTCAAAAAGCTCGTGCCGGAGACGAGGATCATCTTTGTCACCGGCTTTCCCAAATATGCTGCGGATGCGTTCCGTCTCCATGCGAGCGGCTATATCGTGAAGCCGGTTTATGCCGACCGGGTGCGGGAGGAGCTGAATCTTCTGAATCTGCCGCAGGCCAGTCCGAATCCGGACAAGCTGCAGGTCCATTGCTTTGGGCATTTTGAGGTGTTCCGGAACGGTGTGCCTGTCATTTTTCAGCGGAAGCAGAGCAAGGAGCTGCTGGCTTTCCTCATTGACCGCGAGGGCCGTGCCGTTTCTGCCGAAGAGATCGCCGCGGCCTTGTGGGAGGACGACGGCGATATGAAAGCGGCAAAATCCCGTATCCGTCTGATTCTGCATGATCTCCGCGCAACGCTTAGGGAAATCGGGATGGAGGATATTTTGATCCGGGAGCGGCGGCAGCTTGCCGTTCGGCGGGATTTGGTGGACTGCGACTACTACAGGATGCTGGAGGGAGATATGGAGGCGGTCAACGCATTTGACGGGACATATATGCCGGAGTACAGTTGGGCTGAGCTGACAACCGGAAGACTCTATTTCAGGAAATGAAAGCTGTTAATTCATAGATACGGATCGGGACGCTGCCGCGCCCCGATTTATTTTTTTGCTTTTTTGAAAATGAACCGGATTTTGTAACGGTTGTGAACGCTCCGAATTGTATAATTATTCTGAGTTTTTATGCCGTTCCCTTTGAAATGTACAGCGAGGAGGATCTCAATGAAAATACTCTGCGTAGACCGAAGTCCATGGGGACTGATGGATATGAAGCGCAAGGTCAAAGCCATCAAGCCGGACGCCGTCATTCACGGCTGCCGCGACCCGGAGGCCGCGCTATCCCTCGCAAAGAGCGAGGGCTGCGACGTCCTGCTGACCGAGATCGACCTGGGCGGCCCGAAACGGGAAGGCCTGGACTTCGCCTTACGGATGCAGACGATCAATCCCGAGGTCAACGTCATCTTTGTCACCACGTTCGCCGAATGGGACTATGCCCGCGACGTGATCCAGATGCGGGCCAGCGGTTTTGTGCGCAAGCCCTACAAGGCGGAGCGGCTGGCGGAGGAGTTCGCCCATCTGCGCTACGCGGTATCTTAGCGACGCAATTTACTATCCGACGGTGGAATACACCGTGGACGGTAAGACCTATACCTGTGAGCTGAACGTGGGAAGCGGGAACACCAAAGTCGGAAGGAAGACCGCCGTCCTTTACGATCCGGATGATCCCGCGGTCGCACGGGACGGAAGCGGCATCAGCATTTATTTCATCGCTGTCGGCGCAGGCATTCTGGCGTTTATCATCGTTTCCACGATCCTGGAAAAGCGGAGCCAGGAGCGGGCGGCGGAGCAAAGAGAGTTGAGCGGCTTTACCGGCTACGCCCCCTCCATTCAGGGCGAAGAGCGGGAGCTTTACTTCCTGACCAACATCGGCACGCCCAAGTTCGGTCACAGGCTTGAAGACGCGAGCCGCCGCGTGCTTTATAAGGCAAAGGTGACGAAGTTCTCGCTTGCACAGCCCATTGCCTTTGACTTCATCGACCACGAACACGGAAGGACAGTGCCGCATATGGTCGGTCACAACGAAGCGACGGACTGGGGCGGCAGCTACGGCGCGGTGCTTGGGACGATCAAGCGTATCGGCAGCAAATAAGCCGAAGAGAAAATCGTTTGGACCAGGCAAAAAAACATCGGCAGGAGAGGAAGTCTGTTATGGAACAACCGTTATTCAGAAAAGAGAGCATGGAGCGCGTCTCCTCGCCTGAGGTGCTCCGGGACTATCTGCATGTCACTTCCCCCGCGATCTGGGTCGTGCTGGCGGCTGTGATCCTCCTGCTGGCAAGTCTCTTCGTATGGAGCAGCGTGACAGCCGTGGAGAGCTACGCGGCGGGAGATGCGGAGGTGCGCGGCGGTGTACTGACGCTGCGTTTTGACGACGTGGAAAAGGCCTCCCGTGTGGAGGTCGGCATGAACGTCAAGGTGGGCGATCTAACCACGCCCGTCCTCTCTGTCGGCAGCGACGAGAGCGGCAATCCCATCGCTATCGCAAACGTCAATCTGCCGGACGGCAGCTATGAGGCGAGCGTGGGATATAAGAGCACGCAGATCATAGATATGCTCCTTAACTGAGGCGGTGAAGCGTATGCGTGATAAAAACTTCCGTCCACCCGGAAAGAGCAAAGCTGCAAAGGTACCGGTGGTCATGCAGATGGAGGCGCTGGAGTGCGGCGCAGCCTGTCTGGCAATGGTGCTGGCCTGCTACGGGAAGTGGATGCCGCTGGAACAGGTTCGTGTGGACTGCGGCGTATCGCGGGACGGCTCCAGGGCGGGCAACGTCATGAAGGCCGCCCGGAGCTACGGGCTGGAGGCCAAGGGCTACCGTATGGGGCTTGAAGCCGTCAAGGGGATCAGTGCCTTTCCCTGCATCATCCATTGGAATCTCAACCACTTCGTGGTGCTCTGCGGATTTCGCGGGAACCACGCATGCATAAACGACCCCGCCCGGGGCAGCGTAAAGGTCACGATGGACGAGTTCGACAAGGCGTTCACCGGCATCGTCATGGTCTTTGCCCCTACGGAGCGCTTTGAGCCGGACGGGAAACGGACAAGCACCCTCGCCTTTGCAAGAAAGCGGCTTTCCGGCGCGGGCGCGGCGATGGTCTTCGTTATGCTGACGAGCATCATCGGCTATGTGTTTACGCTTCTGAACTCCGCCTTCTCCCGCTTTTTCATGGACCGGCTGCTGACCGGGGAAAACAGCGAGCTTCTGACGCCCTTTATCGCGCTCGTCGCGGCGGTGAGTCTGCTGCAGGTCTTTGTTGCGGCGATCAGAGCGGTCTATTCACTGAAAATAAATGGCAAGATGGCGGTCGTCGGCAGCGGCTCCTTCATGTGGAAGGTCCTCAAAATGCCGATGGAGTTCTTCTCCCAGCGCATGGCGGGCGATCTCCTGACACGGCATAAGGCCAATGAGACCATCGCCGAGCAACTGGTAAATACGCTGACGCCTCTGGCGCTCAGCGCTGTGATGATGGTGTTCTACCTCGTTGTCATGCTGCGCTACAGCCCGATTCTGACTTTGGTGGGGCTGGTCAGCATACTCATCAACATCGTCATGAGTCGCATCATCTCGGAAAAGCGCATCAATATCACCCGCGTACAGACGAGAGACGCGGGAAGGCTGATGAGCGCCACCGTCTCCGGTATCCGCATGGTGGAGACCATTAAGGCCAGCGGCGCGGAGAACGGATATTTCCAGCGCTGGGCGGGCTATCAGGCTTCCGTCAATGAACAGAACACGAATTACACAAGGCTCAATCAGTACCTCGGCATCATCCCCGCTTTTATCACCACCCTTGCCAACGCGCTGGTGCTTGTGCTGGGAATATGGCTGTGTATGCGCGGCGAGTTCACCCTCGGCATGGTCACAGCGTTCCAGTCGTTCCTTGCCTCCTTCCTGAGTCCCGCCATGACGCTGGTCACCGCGGGACAAACGCTCCAGGAAATGCGGACGCAGATGGAGCGCGTGGAGGACGTGATGGAGTACCCGGAGGATCCCTATTTCTCCGACGCGCCTGTCAGCGAGGACAAGAATTATGACAAACTCTCTGGCGCGGTGGAGCTGAGAAACGTCACCTTCGGCTATTCTAAGCTCGACCCGCCGCTCATAGAAAACTTCTCGCTGAACCTCAAGCCGGGTGGAAGAGTCGCCCTTGTGGGCGCCTCCGGCTGCGGGAAAAGCACGATCTCCAAGCTCATTTCCGGCCTCTATCAACCGTGGAGCGGCGAGATACTTTTTGACGGCAAACCCATATCCGAAATTGACCGCGCCGTCTTTACCGGCAGCGTCGCCGTGGTGGATCAGGATATCATCCTCTTTAACGATACCATCGCAAACAACATCAAAATGTGGGATGACTCCATCGAGGATTTTGAGGTCATTTTAGCGGCGCGGGACGCCCAGATCCACGACGACATTATGGCGCGGCCCGGCGGCTATCAGGGTAAAATCACCGAGGGAGGCCGCGACCTCTCCGGCGGTCAGCGGCAGCGGCTGGAGATTGCCCGCGTGCTGGCGCAGGACCCGCACATCGTCATTATGGACGAGGCGACGAGCGCCCTGGACGCGAGAACGGAATATGAGGTCACAAACGCGGTCAAGGAGCGCGGTATCACCTGCATCATCATCGCCCACAGGCTCTCCACTATCCGCGACTGCGACGAGATCATCGTCCTTGACCACGGCAAGGTGGTAGAGCGCGGGACGCACGAGGAGCTGTTCAAAAAGGGCGGCTATTACACGGAACTCATTACCAGCGATTAAGGAAGGGGGTGTACCATGGGCTTATTCGACGAACAGATCCGGCTCCGCAAGGAGCGCGATCAGGAGGCCTTTGAGGACTCGATCTTTGAGATGGCGTCCGTCGTCGGGAAACGCGGTGCGGGAGGGATGCGCGACAGGCGCGTCGTCACCAGGGCGGCCATCGACGAGCTATTGAAATACTACGGCGTGAAGCCGGTGGAGATCCCCCGCAGCGTGGAAACGATGGAGGATCAGCTTGACTACGCGCTGAAGCCCCACGGACTCATGTATCGCCCAATCACTCTCTCTGAGGATTGGTATAAATCCTCCTTCGGCCCGATCATGGCCTTTTACAAGGACAGCGGACTGCCCGTGGTGCTTTTGCCGAAAAAGTACGGCGGCTACTTCTGGCAGGACGCGGACGGCAAAAAGGTCACGGCAAAGAGTTGGGCGGCGGAGCAGCTCTCCCCGGAGGCGATCTGCTTCTACAAGCCGCTGCCGATGAAGAAAATCGGGATACCGGACCTTCTCTCCTATATGAAAGGCTGCCTGAATTGGGCGGACTTCGCCATGGTGATCGGGCTGACGCTTTTGGTAACTGGCGTCGGGATTCTGATTCCGCACATCACCAAAACCCTGTCCGGCTTTGTGCTGGAGAGCGGGAACAGCCTGATTCTGTGGAGCACCGCGCTCTTTATGCTGTGCATCCTCGTTTCCTCCCAACTCCTCACGGCGTCGCGGGAGCTCGCCATGGCGAGGATTCAGACCAAGGTCGCGGTGCCGATGGAGGCAGCGATGATGGCGCGGCTCATGAGCCTGCCCACGCCCTTCTTCCGGAGGTACAGCGCCGGCGAGCTGGTAAGCCGCTCGGGAGCGGTCAACAAGCTCTGTACGCTTCTGCTGGGCGGCGTGTTCTCCACGGGCGTTACGGCAATTATATCGCTTCTTTACATCAATCAAATCTTCTCCTACGCCCCGGCGCTGGGCTTCCCGGCGCTGGCCGTCAATCTCGTGATGGTCGCCGTCACGGTGCTGACCGGCTTTCTGAAAGTGAAAGAGGCGCGGGAATACATGAAGGTCGCCGCGGAGGAATCCGGCGTCAGCTACGCTGTCCTTTCCGGCATCCAGAAAATCAAGCTCTCCGGCGCGGAAAAACGTGCCTTTGCAAAGTGGGCAAAGATTTACGCCTCCGGCGCGGAGATCGAATTCAACCCGCCGCTGTTTTTGAAAATCAATTCGGCCATCACGCTGGCGGTCTCCCTGTTCGGCACGGTTCTTCTATATTATCTTGCAGCGACCAGCGGCGTCAGCCCCTCGGCCTACCTCGCTTTCACCGCCGCCTACGGCACGGTCACGGGCGCGTTTACCGCGTTTTCCGGCATCGCCACCTCCGCCGCGCAGATCAAGCCGATTCTGGAGATGGCAGAGCCAATTTTGCAAACGGAGCCGGAAACGGCGGAGGGCAGAGAGATCGTGACGAAGCTCTCCGGCAGTATCGAGCTCTCCAATATTTCCTTCCGCTATTACGACACGCAGCCCTATGTGATAAACGGCCTCAATTTGAAGATCAGGGCGGGCGAATATGTCGCCATCGTGGGCAAGACCGGCTGCGGCAAAAGTACGCTCCTTCGCCTGCTCCTGGGCTTTGAGACGCCGGAAAAGGGCGCGATCTACTATGACCGCAAGGATCTCCGCTCCCTCGACCTCGGATCTCTGCGCCGGAGGATGGGGGTGGTGACCCAGGACGGCAGCCTGTTCCACGGGGATATTTTCTCCAACATCACCGTCTCCTCGCCGCAGCTCACCATAGACGACGCCTGGGAGGCGGCGGAAAAGGCCGGGATCGCGGAGGACATCCGCGCCATGCCCATGGGGATGCACACCTTTTTGAGCGAAGGGCAGGGCGGCGTTTCCGGCGGGCAGCGCCAGCGGCTCATGATCGCCCGCGCCATTGCGCCCAAGCCGAAGATACTGCTTTTCGACGAGGCCACCAGCGCCCTCGACAACAAGACGCAAAAACAGGTTGCAGACGCCCTCGCGGGGCTGAACTGCACCCGCGTCGTCATCGCCCACCGGCTCTCTACGGTCAAGGACTGCGACCGCATCGTTGTCCTCGACGGCGGCAAGATCATCGAAGAAGGAACCTACGACGCCCTCATCGCCAAAGGCGGCTTCTTCGCCGAGCTGGTGGAGCGCCAACGGATAGACTGAATCTGTCCGACC
The DNA here is from genome assembly GCA_017540945.1 of Oscillospiraceae bacterium. Next base: position 52,301 of record JAFYAB010000021.1, read on the forward strand.
TTTCCGCATGAGCGGAGCGTTCACGCGGAAACGTGAGACAGGCTCTCAAAAAATATTTCAAAAACCATTGCCAAAAATCAAAGTGTTTCGGCTATATCAGTAGACAGAAAAGGAGCGAGGTGATGTAAATGAGCATGGAAGAACTGCTGGCAAGGCTGTTCGATTTTCAGACATTCGAGAAGGAACCGGCTCTGCAAAGCGTGATCGACGAGGTCGAGGCGCGGTATTTTTGCGCGGAGCTCTCCGACGATGAACTGTGTATGCTCTCTGCGGCGGGCGACCCGTTTTCGCAGCCGCCCGACCCAAAGGAAAGCGACCTGAAAACGTGACGGCGCTGACGCAGGACGGAATTTACGCCTCCTATCGGGAAAAGGTGCTTTCTTATCTCAGCGGGAAAACAGAAAGCCCGGAGGACGCGGAGGATCTGTGCGAAACTGTCTTTGAGCAGGTCTGCCGTTCGCTCCCCCGGTTCGAGGGAAAAGCATCCCTCTCCACATGGATCTACCGAATTACACGATACACTTTGATTGATTACTACCGCACGAAGCGCCCCATCGAGCCGCTCACCGAGGAGCTTGCGGCCCCGGATGATCTGGAGGAGGACTTCATACACAGGGAAACCCTGGAGCGTCTGGCCTTTGCGCTGAAGGCCTTGCCGCCGGAGGAACGGGATATCATCGTTCTGCGTTATTACAGAGAAAAGACGCTGACGGAAATATCCCGGCTCACCGGCATCAGCTACGGTATGGTGAAGGTAAAGCACAAAACGGCGCTGGAGCATCTCCGGCGCAGAATGGAGCAGGAAATAAAATGCGAGAACGAAAAAAGAGGTTCCTGGCCCGGATGACCCCGCCGACGGGAAGCCGGTACGGGCAGTTCGTCTATGAAACGGAGACCATGAAGCCCCTGACAACAGAAAGAAAATCGCCATGAGCGGTGTTCAATAGACCCTATTCAACCCATGATATGAAAAAATGAAAGGAGCAAACACCATGAAAACCAAGAAAAAGCAGATCGAGAAGATGGCCAAGGAGGCCGTGATGAAGGCATCCGAAGCGGTCAAGAGCGCGAACGACGCCCTGGCCGAGGCTCAGACCGCCCTGAAGATCATGGAGGAGCTATCCGACGACGAGCTGGATCAGGTCGCCGGCGGGGGGAATCCCTTTGGGGAGAACCTGCCCTATGTCCCGCCTCAGCCCATCGACGATGATGATCGGGGTAATCTGTGATTTTTATCAACAAGGAGTTGATTCCCTATGAAACAATTTTGTAAAAGATCGCTGGCCGTGCTGCTTGCCGTCCTGATTCTGTTCGGGACCTGCGAGGCGGGCGTGGCCTACGCCGTGGACGAGATCGACAAGGCGATCAATCCGGCGGAGCAGATCGAGCTGACCGTGCCGGAGGCGTTCGCGGACGGTGAAAACTGGTTCTTCATCGCCAACGCCGACTGGAGCGCCGGCGAAAAGAGCGGTGAAAAGCTCTACATCCCGATCCAGCGGGCAGGCGACCTGAATTCTGAGGCCGAGGTGACCCTGAAGGTCATCGACCTGTCCGCCAAGCACGACGTGAACTACACCGTGGAGGTCTATAAGGAAAAGGTCACGCCGGAGACCGCCATCGCGGATCTCTCCATGGTGGAGCTGGCCCAGAACGCCGACGGGCAGGAAGAAGTCCAGCTGGGCAGCGAGAACGACATGGGCCAGGTCCTCTATGAGGTCGGCGGCGCGGACATCGTGGACGGTGAGGGCAGTGTGGTCGGCAGCATCAGCGCCACACCGATGGACGAGAACGGCAATCCCATCCCCGAACCGGAGGCCGAGACCGCGGCGGATGAACCGGAGACCGAAACTGCGACGGATGAGCCGGAGGCCGAGACCGCGGCGGACGACGGGGAATCCTCGGACGAAGCATCCGAATGGACAGAAGCGGAGCTCTCCGGCCCGGCGGCGCTGCTGGCGGCCCGGAACGCGGCCACCGGCACGATCTCCGACCGGCAGCCGCTGGCGGCTCCCGATATGACCGAGCAGGCCCTCATGGCGGGGGAGGAGTTCGGCAAGGACATGGCCGCCGCCACAGAGGACGGCTACCCCGGCAGGGAATATACTCTGCGCTTCAAGGCCGGGGAGGACGCCAAATTTCTGGTGATCACCCCGCTGTATTCCGAGGCGGCGGAGGGCGACGCTCAAATCCTGCTGATGCTCAAAAACCCCGGTGAGGGCTGGGCCATCGGCGAGGACGTGAACCCGGTTTCCGTTACCATCTTTGATGAGGATGAGCCGGAGCCCGTCACCGTCTCCATAGCGGCGGAGACCGTCTACGCCGAAAACGGCGTGGCGACCATCACCGTCACCCGACAAGGCCGCATCAACGCCATCAAGGGCGTGCAGCTCAGCTCCTGGGGCGGCAGCGCCACGGAGGGCGACGAGTACAGCGGCGTGGGCGCCAAGCTCTATTTCCCCGTGGGCATCACCAGCCGCACTGTGGAGATCCCAGTGTACCACGGCACGGAGCAGAAGGACTTCTACGTCACCATCACGGCGCTGGAGGACGAGGAGATCGGTACGGCCACCACCCATGTCATCATCCCGGCGGCGGAAACCGACGCCGACGGCGAGCTGATGGGTGTTTCACAGGTCAACGGCCACGAATTCACCGATCCCATCAACCTCAAGGCCGGGTCGTATGACAAAGGCGGCTTTGACTCCGATACCAGCTTCTATCTGCGTACGAGCACGAACACAAAGGAGACCGTCCATTTCTGGCTGGATACATCTGTGTACGGCTATGCCTATGACGGCATCTATCTGGAGTATGACGGCTTTCAGAACTGGTGCAACGCCGAATACCGGCTGGTGCGCTGGACAGGAGATAACGCGGACCGCGTACACACCAACTCTATCAATGATGGAGGCTGGTCAAGAAACCACTGGCTTTACAGTGCCTGGAACGCTCCGAAAGCCTCTGAGAAGTACTCCATCGAGGCGGCCAACGTGGAATACGACGGCTTCGTATGGAACGACAAATACTGTCAGATGAATGTCAAGAACGTCCGGCTCATCAAGCGGCAGTTCGACATCAACGTGGAAAAAGCCGAGGTCAAGCCCCTGCTCGGCGTGGACGACACGTATGTGCTGAACAACTACGAGACGGTCTTTCTGGACAGTGGCACGGCTTCCAAACGCACCCTCTGGACGGGGGACAGCTTCGCCATCACCGCCCAGCAGCCCAATGGCTTTCTGCACCTGGTGGGGCTGGAGGCCAAGTCAACGGGCGGCGCGTGGGTCCGCATCGCCTCCATCGACGGCTCCAGCGCCACCATCACCGTGGATATGAACGCGGACAACATCAACGCGCTGAGCGGCAAGAATCTCATTAGCTGGAGCACCAACGGCAAATGCGATCACGGCGGAGACTTCTATAAGGGCACACTCACCGTGCGCCCGGTGTTCGAGTATCAGAACGCCTCTGTGGAGCTGCAGCAGAATTCCAACGGTGAGCTGTATATGACCGCGCCCACCCCCAACCTGCTGTGGGACTTCAACTCGGATAACGCCATGAACAGCCACATGGGCTCCAATTGGATCCATCAGGTGAGCTATACCGGCACAACTGACGGCACCAACAACTATTACACCTTCACCGCCTCCGGCAGCGACCCCTACGTGTCTATGGACACCCCGGTCTCCGATGCGGACAGCATCAAGTGGGTGAAGGTCCGTTATTACTATAAGGACGCCGACAACTCCCCCGACGTCAAAATGGAGTTCTTCGCCAGCTGCGGCAGCGCCGGCAAGAGCATCGGCAATACCAACGTCCAGATTCCCATAACAGGCGACGGGAAATGGCACGAGGAAGTATTCCAGATCACCAACAGCAACTGGAAGGGCGACGTGAAGTGGCTGCGTCTGGATCCTATGTATGGCTGCAAGAGCGGCGACGCGATCTGCATCGACTATGTGGCCTTTTTCTCCGACGAGCTCAGCGCCAAAGCCTTCCGGAGCGAGTCCGAGGTCCATACGGAAGGTACCTACACCTACCATCTGGGCGACACTCCCTACTTCCGTACCGTGGTCAGCGCCACCGGTAGCCAAAACAACCTGAGGGGGGACGGCGTCACCTACCAGATCAGCCAGCGCGGCAAGACTGGTGTGGTCAAGGATTGGACGGACTCCCATTACCTGAGCGACAATAGCAAGCACGGCGTGACCCTCACCGGCGCCGGGCAAGACATTCACGTTGTGGTGGATATGCCCTACTACACCTTCAAGCCCACCTTCACCGAGAACGGCAACTGCGTGACGGTGGAGGTCAGCAAGGCGGCCCTGGATTATCTGGATACCTCCAAGGGCTTCTTCGCGATCTCGGGCGTCACCCGCGCGGAGGCGGGGGACAGTTACGTCTACACCGTCTATCAAAACGTCAACTCCAACGTGCGTGTTTCCCTGACAGCCGTGGCCAAGAGCGGCGCAATCGCCTTGTGGACCCAGAGCAACGGGGTGCAGTCCGGCGGCTCCACGGTGGACTTCTTCACGGCGGAGCGCAGCGCCGCCAACCGGGTGAAGCTCCAGGTGTGGACCAGCGGCGGGCTCATGTCCGACGACGGGGACGGGGCGCTCATGGACGACTTCTCCTTCACCCCCACCTACGCCTCCATCAGCGGCACCGTGACCACCTCTACCTTCAACCTGACGTCGCAGCGCAGCGCCGCCAACTCGGTGGTGGCCCCCAACGCCTACGTGGCTTACGGCGACGCGGGGACCTGGACCGACGAAAACGGCCACTTCGAGCTGCCCGCCATCTTCACCCTGGCCGGCTTGCCGGTGACCTACACCGTCACCTATAACGGCGCCACCAGCATCCTGCTCGCGAACGTCCCCGCCGCCACCGCCCCCAAGAGCACGAAGATCAGCGACGCGGGGCAGACCGTGGAGGCCGTCACCGCCAACGTGGGCGCGGTGAAGGTGGACGCCTTCTCCGAGGAGGGCGCGCATTTCGTCAGCGCCTACGCCGACCAGATCGGCGTCCTCTACGGCTCCATCAACGCCCTGTCCATGAACGGCAAGCAGCTCACCTTCACCGTCAATGTGGCCCAGGGGCAGGACTATGACCTCAACGGCGCCACTTATCAGGAGCACATCAAGGACGTGACGCTGTACTTTATGAACCAGTACACGGGAGAGATTCACGGGATGTTCTCCTCCAGCAGCACGGGGGAGCAGCCTTCCGGCATCGACTGGAGCTGGGACGAGGATACCGGCGTGTTTACCCTGACCATCACCAAGTTCTCCCCGGAAACCCCGGAGAACTGGACCTACGGCGACGTGCTCATGGCGCAGCTGACCACGGACAAAAAGGTGGCCCTCTCGGCCTTTGCGGACCAGGATATGCGCTATGACCCGGTGTCCACGGGCTACGGCGTCTTCGCGGACCCGGACTACAAACCCCAGACCTTCCAGTTTGACATCGACAACGTGGCCCAGATGGTGGGCGCCACCCCCCAGACCGACGGGGACGGCAAGCTGCTCGATGACGACAACAGCTACAGCTTCGGCGCTTTCCCCTACATGGGGGAGATCACCACGGCGGTGCACGTGTTCTTCGACGTGGCGTCCACCGTGGGCGTCTCCAAGGCCGCACAGCTGCTCCGGTCGGACCTGTCCGCTGCCGCCGGGGACGATGTCACTGACTACGACGACGATATCAATTACTGGGGCAGCATCAGCGCCTTCTTTGACATTGTGCCCACCCAGTACGGCGGGATGCGCTTCATGGTGGGCGCGGTCTACACCTACAACGGAGGCTCAGGCTATCAGAGCCAGAGGAATCCATACAGCAACAACCTCAGCATGATGAGACATCGCCTTACTGATATCGCCGATGCTTATGAAGAATGGAAGGGGACCTCTCAATATGGTCCCGGAAATAGGGATTTCTTGAATGATAAACTCCAGAACAATTTTGCCGGTCCGCACTTCACCTTCTCCGGGTTCATCGGCTTCTATCTGGACTACGGCTATGTGGAGATCACCAATAACGGCACCCAGGAAAAGAGCCACGAGATGGTGTACATGGGCGCGGGCGGCTTCTTCGGAGGCAGCGTCAGCGGCGGCTATACCTGGCCCTTCGTCATCGTCTTTGTTCCGGCCTATGTCAATGTGGATGCGGGCTTCAACATCACCTTCTTCCTGGGCTCCGAGGGCGACCCCCAAAAGACGCTGGACAGCTTCTACGATACGGACGAGCTTACGGGCCAGGATTTCAGCTTCACCTGCGAGATTTACGGCAAATTCTACGGTTCGGTCACCATCGGCGTGGGCTTCTATAAGGTGCTGGGCATGCGGGTGAGCGCCGGGGTGCTCTTCGAACTCGGCTACAGCAACAACATGACCGAATGGTACCCGCAGCTCTTTGACAGCGACTTTGGCTACGTGTCGGAGGCGACCTTCGCCGGCACGCTGGACCTGATCGTCACCTCCATCGACGTGTACAAGGCCAGTTGGCCCCTGCCCCTGGCGGGCGGCTTCATGTACTACTTCCAGGAGTACCGCCGGGCCACGAAGTGCATCACCTATGTGGAAAGCAGCATCTCTAAGGGAAAGGGCAGCGCCTCGGCCCAGGCCCGGGCCAGGGAGCTGATCGCCGAGCTGCGGGCCATGATGAATGCCGAGGAGGGCGTGAACGGCGACGATCTCCGCAGCAAGACCTATGAGCTCAAGGACTACGCCTATAATAACGACATCATCGACTGGACCACCAAAAACACCATCGAGATGAACTCCCAGGGCGGCATTGCCGGTATGATCATCAACGGCGTGACCCAGGATGATGATGACGGCAGCGGCATCCGCTATCACACCAACGGCCACGTGGATTCCCAGTGGGTCGCCGGGGACGGTCAGCTCATGGCGGCGTATCAGGCCGTGCGGTCCGCCCCCATCATGGAGGACGCCTACGCCCAGCCCTCCAGCAAGATCGTCGACATCGGCGACAACCGCTTCCTGATGGTATTTCTGGACGACGAACCCAGCCGGGACAACATCATGGCGGCACAGCTCAAATGGACGATTTACGACGCATTAAACGACACCTGGACGGTGCCGCAGGCGGTGCAGAATGACCATACCGCCGACGGCAAGCCCAGCCTGGTGGACGCCGGGAACAAGGTGATCCTCTCCTGGGCCTCTCCCACGGACGCGAAGTATACCGCGCTGAAAGATGCGGTTGCGGAGGAGATCAACTCCAGCAACGACGCGATGGTTCAGGCAGCGCTGGAGAACGACCCCGCCCGCGTGATGAGCACCTTCGATATCTTTACGGTGGAGTTTGACAAGTCCAGTCGGAGCTTTGGTTCGATCACCCAGCTCACCGACGATGTTTTCTACGACGACTATCCCCAGGCCATCTATGACCAGGAAACGGGAGATTACATCGTCGTGTACTACAAGACCGCCCAGGACACCGAGGCGTACACCGGCGGCGGCGACAAGCTGACCGACCTGGTGGGCGTCAGCGCGGATCCGAATAAAACCTATAGCCTCCTGTGCTATATGCTCTATAACAACCAGACCGACGCCCCGGATACCAGGGGCGAAACCCATGAACCCGGCTGGGCCAGAGACTACTACTTCCCGAATGAAACGGCGGAGGACGCTGCAGCGCAGGAAGAGAGCCTTGCGACATGGAAGGGTCAGCGGATAATTGATACCCGCGTGAGGAACGCGGACGGCAGTTTCTACAACGATCCGCCCATCACCGACCTGACGGTCTGCGCGGGCTACAACGGCTTTGGGACCTACGCCTTCACGGTGGATAAGGACTTTGATCTCTCCACCGCCGAGGACCGGGAGCTGTGGCTGCAAATCTACAACTTCAAGACACACAGCAGCTACTATGCCGTCAACGTGGCCGGCAGCGTGACCGAGACCACCGACCGGTATGACAGCACCGCCGGCGGCTACGTCCCCGTCACCGCCACCCGGCAGGTGGAGGTGGGCGCACCGAAGCTCATCCGCAACGGCGGCAATACCTTCCTGTTCTGGCGGGAGGACGGCGAGACGCTGAAGTATCTCAACGTCACCGAGATGATGAACGCCAAGGTCGCAGCAGTCGCCAATCCAGACGAAAACAAGGAAAGCGACTGGACCTACGCGGTCAAGTCCGACGGCACCTTTGCCACCGATGCTGTCACGGGCATCACCTATGCGCCCCGGGCACAGAAGGTGGACTTCGGCTCCGCCTTGACCGAGGACGCCATCCACATTACCGACTACGAGGTCATGGCGGACAAGGACGATAACCTCTATGTGGTCTGGACGGATACGGTGACAAGTGAAGTCACCAACGAGATCGGCGAGACCCGTCCCGTCACCGCGCAGGAGATCTACGCCTCCGCGCTGATCCATCAGGAGGCAAAGACCATCACCGGCACCGACGAAAACGGCGCGACAGTCACCGACACCACCCAGACCGCCCGCTGGTCCAAGCCCTACCGTCTGACCCGGGAGAACGCCTTCAACGACGGTGTAGCCCTGGCGCTGGACAAGGACGGCGGCCTCATCATCGTCCACAACCAGTACACCAAGAAGACAGCCCAGAGCGAGGCCGAGGTGATGAAGCTCCTGGACGAGGGGAAGATCGGCCTGACCCAGGACGCTGAGGGCAACTACTACGCCGCGACCATCGAGTATAACTCTCCGGTCAGCCTGATGGTCACCCGCTGCGACAAGGTGGGCTCTCTGGAGGCCACGCAGTTCACCTTCTCTGACGATACCCCCGTGGCCGGCGAGACCATCAAGGTCAAGGCCGCCATCGAGAACGTGGGTCTCACCAACGCCGAGGGCATGGACGTGACCTTCTACGAGTACAAGAACGGCAAGCAGGGCAAGCAGATCGCGCATACCACGTCCGACGACACCATCACGGTCAACACCGCCAAGGAAGCCACCTTCTACTGGACGGTCCCGACGGACGGCCCGGCGGGGTACAGCATTGAGGCGGTCATCAAGGAGAAGAAGCCGGACGGCAGCTACTACGACTCGGTGAAATCCTATTCCGATGTGTTTGAGACAGCGCCGGCCTACGCCCTTGAGTTGACGGACGTTACGCAGGAGGGCGATCAGTTCCGGGTTGATTTCAAGGCGGCGAACACAGGCAACGCCGACGCCGAGGACGGCACCAAGGTGGAGCTCCGTCTGGTGGGCCTGTACGGCGATCTGGACAGCGACCGCTACGGAAATCTGGAGACCAACGTGCTTTACAGCAAGGATATCACAAGCGAGTTGAAGGCCAAGACCCTGCTGGAAAAGGTTGAGGGCATCGACAAATACGCGCTGTCGCAGGACACAGTTTACGAGGGCGACGTGTTGGTGGATATCCCCGCCAGCGTGTTCCGTTACTGTGGCTACGACGCGATCCAGGTGGTCGTGACCGATAAAAACGGAAGCGTGATTGAGAAAAGCAGTCAGCACCTTGTGCGGCTGGCCGAGCCGATGGATCTGGAGCTGAACGGCGGCAATGTCATCAATCTGAGCGCCGATGCCACTGTGCAGGCCGTGCTGGACTACAATGCCAACGTGTTCATCGACAAGGGTACTGTGGTCTACACTGTGGACGATCCCACGATCGCCGTGGTGGACGACAAGGGCAATGTCACCGGTCTGGCGGATGGCACCACGACCCTGACCGCTACACTCCTGCCCAGCGGTGCGAGCGTGAGCATCCAGGTCAACGTGGGCAGCGGCAGAGAGAACCCCTTCACCGACGTGGAAGAAGGTAAGTTCTACTATGAGCCCGTCCTCTGGGCCTACTACCACGATCCGCAGATCGCCGCCGGCACCAGCGAAACCACGTTCAGCCCCAAAAATCCCTGCACGAGAGCGCAGATCGTGACCTTCCTCTGGCGTGCGGCGGGTTCCCCGGAGCCTGAGACCACCGAGAATCCGTTTGAGGACGTGAAGGAGAGTAAATACTATTACAAGGCTGTGCTTTGGGCCGCTGAGACAGGCGTCACCGCCGGTACCAGCAAAACCAAGTTCAGCCCCAACGACACCTGCACCCGCGCCCAGGCGGTAACCTTCCTCTGGCGTGCGGCGGGTTCCCCGGAGCCTGAGACCACCGAGAATCCGTTTGAGGACGTGAAGGAGAGTAAATACTATTACAAGGCTGTGCTTTGGGCCGCCGAGGCCGGCGTCACCGCCGGTACCAGCAAAACCAAGTTCAGCCCCAACGACACCTGCACCCGTAGTGAGATCGTAACCTTCCTCTGGCGCTATATGCGCGAATAGTATAGAAACCGGGCTTCCGTCACCCATACGGGCGGCGGAAGCCCATTGAAAAAGAGGTGAATTTTTTGAAACGGCTGATTGGATTTTTACTGACGCTCGCCATTTTGCTCTGTATGCTTCCCGGAACCTGCTGGGCGCGGGAACAGCAGGCAGAGGAAACGTATATTGTGAAATACAAAGACCCGCCGGAAGACAAGCCGTTTCAGATCGTCAGTGCGCAGGAACTAAAAGTGCTTTTGGAGCAGCAAGCGCTGGAATGGTATGAGCCGGATGAAGTAATTCCGCTTGACGACCCGACGGACGTCAGATTCCCCGTTCGCACCGCGACGCATAGCTGGGCGCTGGAACTGATTCATGCAGGCAGCGCCCTGCAATCCGGATACACCGGCCAGGGAATTCGGGTCGGTGTGATCGACTCCGGGATCAACCCACACCCTGACCTGGCGGAGAATCTTGTGCCGGGCGCCTGCTACATCAGCGACACAACCGTATCCTACGACACCGCTGACAACTACGGACACGGAACCAGGGTTGCCGGTCTGATTGCGGGACATAACTCGGAATTCAACACCGGCGCTGCTCCCGGCGTGACTCTGGTGCCGCTGAAATGCACCGACGGAAAGGCTGTCAAGGTCAGCGCCGTTTGCCGGGCTGTCTATGCCGGCGTGGACGAGTATGACTGCGATATTCTGAACATGAGCCTTGGCGTATTAAGGAACTTCGAAGCGCTGCAGGAGGCAATTTCCTATGCGCAAAGCCGCGGCGTCCTTGTGGTTGCCGCCGTGGGAAACAGCGGCAACGCAACTGTCTACTACCCCGCAGGCTTCGACGGCGTTCTCGGGATCGGCGCCTTGGAGTCCACCGGTACGGTCTATTCCAAATCCAACCGCAACGATACGGTGTTTTTGACCGCTCCCGGCGTTGACGTCCTGACGACCTATTCCTCCGGCGGCTATACGACTGCAACCGGCACCTCCTTCGCCGTTCCGCTGGTCACAGCGGCGGCAGCCGATCTCATGAGCGCTGACCCTTCGGTTTCTGCCGAAACGGTTTCCTCGCTGCTGCAGAGCGGCGCGACAGACGCCGGGGATGCTGGCTGGGATACCGCCTATGGATATGGGATCGTGGATATCGAAGCCAGCCTCTTGCGGCTGGAGGAGCTGCCGGACGATCCGCCGGAACCCCCTGCGCCTCAGCCGAAGGTCAATCCGTTCACAGACGTGGCAGAGGACAAGTTCTACTATGAGCCCATCCTCTGGGCCTACTACCACGATCCGCAGATCACCGCCGGAACCAGCGAAACGACGTTCAGTCCGGAGAATCCCTGCACGAGAGCGCAGATCGTGACCTTCCTCTGGCGGGCGGCAGGCTCCCCGGAGCCTGAAACGTCCGGCAATCCGTTTGAGGACGTGCAGGAGCGCAAATACTATTACAAGGCAGTCCTTTGGGCAGCCGAGACCGGCGTCACCACCGGCACCGGCAAAACCAGGTTCAGCCCCGACGACACCTGCACCCGCGCCCAGGCGGTAACCTTCCTCTGGCGCTTCGCCGGCAGCCCGGAACCGACGGCCTCCACGAGTCCCTTTGAGGATGTACCGGACGGAAAGTATTACGCGAAGGCGGTCCTTTGGGCAGCCGAGGCCGGCGTCACCGCCGGTACCGGCCATACCACCTTCAGCCCCGACAACAGCTGCACCCGCGCCGAGGCGGTCACATTCCTCTATCGTTTTATCGGCGGGGAATCCTCTGCCGCACGTTTTATGGCCTTTCAGTCGAGGTAGCTGACCACATCAAGAAGTAAAGATTTATAGATTAAATCATTTGATAGTGCCGCAGGGCGGCCCGGATGGCGGCTTCTTTTTCCGGCGGACATTGTGGGATGACAGGGTTCGGGTTCTTCGGGTGGTAGTAGCACTCCCCGACGGACAAGCCGCATTTGCGCTTGACCTGAGAGATGTAGAGACTGGAAATCTTGAAGCCGTACCGGGCTTTTACGAAGGCCTTCAGCTCCTCATAGGTCGCTGCGGTCTCCGCGGCGGTCAGCGCGAAGTCCGCATCAGTCAGTTCCACCTCGATCTGATCGTCCGGCCGGTGTTGGCACAAAAAAATGACGCGTGAGACGGTTGTTCAGTTGGTCAGAAAAAATCCGGATATGACCGTCAGCGTGACCCTCAACCTGGAGGACGCCGATCTCACGGCTTCCGAGGCAAAGGCCACCTACGACCAGATCAAGGCCTACGTCCTGGAAACCTTCGGCCTCCGGGTCACCAGTCTCCAAATCGCCCAAACCAAACGCAAGCTCGGCCTCCCCACCGGCGAGCACTATAACCTTTCCCAAAAGGAAAACCAGGTCATTCCCAACTGCCCACCGGAAAAAGAAGCGGCAATTCGGGAAGCATTTAGTTTTTTTAGAATGATGGTGGATATATAAAAAGGAATGTTTTCAGATGAATCAAATAAATATTGACACTATAAAAGATCAGCTGCTGAAAAGCTGTATTGTGAATGGTGGGATAGGATCTCTTAAGGAAATCGAAGAGATGGGGGTAATAGAATTTGGAAAATGTGCAAAGCTTTATATGCCCACCAAACTCTATAAGTACTATTCAAATCTTGATACCATGTTGCCTGACGGGTCAACAGTCAATTATTCTCAGCAAGCATTGATTAATAATACTGTGTACATGCAAACGCCAACTGCGTTTGATGACGTGTATGATTCTGATATTTCAATTGATCATGGAGAATATGAACGTCTTAGAGTGATGGAGTACTGTAGACGTTGCGGTATCGATGTAAAAGAGAACTGGACAAACCAGGAAGCAGGCGATGCTCTGGTAAAGGCACTATGGCCATTCTATCTCGAAAAGGCTCTGGAAAAAGCGTTTATTGTTGCTCCTGCGAATGAATTGGAAAGACTTTCCAACCGGAACTTTTGCTTAACAATATTAGTTAAGTGCCAATCCGCAGATAATTTTGGGAGAGCGGTATCAGATGCTATCACGGAAGAATATCAGAAATACAGTGAGTACCTAAAAACCATATTTAGAACAGCGTGCTTTGCGACATCACCGTATTCTCAGCTGATGTGGGGAGGAAGTTATGCAGATCAACATAGAGGGTTTTGCGTAGAATATACTGTCTGCCCACAGGACAAGGTTTATGAAAACATTTATTTGCAGTTATTCCCAATGATCTACTGTAAAACCCGCCCCGATGTGACAGCAAAATTGGTACAAGCAAAGGACAAGGAACCAACAGATGAATTATTGTGGGATATCTATTTCCATGGGGCATTAAGGAAAAGTATTGATTGGGCGTATCAGAACGAATGGAGATTGTTATTGCCTCTAGGAAAGAACAGTAGCGACTATAATGTCACATTCTTTCCGATTACAAAAGTGTTCTTAGGGAATAGGATGACGGCTCAAAACAGGAAGGTTATTATCGATATATGCAAACGCAGAAGTATTCCTTACGTTGGAGTTAAAAGAAATCCGAAACTTTTTGAAATGCAAGACTGTGAAGTATTGTGTGAGAATTGCTCCAATTTTCTCAACATACATAAATAATTCAAAAATACTGTTTCGCACATTCGACAAGCTCGCCTCCTTCGGCTACAATGAAACCGAAGGAGGCGAGCTTGTTATGAAACGGGAGAAACGGTATTTGGTGTTATACTAAACTTCAATTAAAACATTTAAAAATCCAATCACGTAACGTAACGCTCCGGATGAGCTCATCGGTCAAAGAACAAATAGTTGCACAAAGGCGATCCACTACTTTTTCGAGTGTGGGAAAGACCTCATTTCGGAATC
>JAFYAB010000022.1 GCA_017540945.1 Oscillospiraceae bacterium
AATGGAGTTGAAGGCCTCGCCCGAGGGCTCCATGCCCACATGCCGGAAGACCTCCTGGGCCCCCCGGAGCTCCAGCGCCTTGCAGAAGGAAATGACCTTGGAGATGGACTGGATCGTAAATCGGATGTTGGTATCCCCCGATTTGAAGACCCGTCCGTCCGGCAGGGCGATGCACAGGCCGAGGGCGTCCTGCCTGGCCTTGCTCAGTTCGGGGATATAGCTGGCTACGCTGCCCAAGGGGATCTTCTCCCTGCCGATCTCCATGGCCCGGTCCATGACCTCCCGCAGACATTCTTCTTTCATAACGCGCTCCCTCTTTCCGTTCGGTCCGGCTTCGGAGGACCCGTCCGCCCGCAAACCGAGTGATTTCTGTCATAATTATATTTTTCGATCCCGGATTTGTCAAGGAAATGATCCCGCCCCGCCTCTGTCCCCCCGCCAAAAAACCGCGTCCGCGGGGATAACACGCTTCCGCAGGATTTCAGAACAGGATAAATGCAGAAAAAGCTATGAATCTCCGGCTTTGTATGATATAATGGTCAGGAAGCGACCCTCGCGAAGCGCGCCGGCGGCTGTCTGCGGCGGAAGATCGGAGCGGGAATGAAAAGGAGGAGCCCATATGTCTGACAACATCAAAAAACTGACGATCCTGCACTCTAACGATATGCACGGGGATTTCCTGCCCAAGCTCACAGACGACAAGGAAACCGGCGGTCTGGCCCGTCTGTCGGGCTACGTCAAAAAGATCCGCAGCGAAAAGCAAAACGTGATCTACGCCAACGCGGGCGACATGTTCCGGGGCTCGGTGATCGACTCCGAATACCAGGGCCTGTCCACCATCGACCTGATGAACAATCTGCGCCCGGACGTGGCCACCATCGGCAATCACGAGGTGGACTACGGCTTCGCCCATCTGCTGTTCCTGGAAAAATGCGCCCGCTTCCCCATTGTGAACGCCAATCTCTTCGTCACCATGAACAACGCCCGGATCTTCACGCCCTATGTCAACATCGACGTGGGCGGCATGAAGGTGATGTTCATCGGCATTCTCACGGACGAGGTCCTCTCCTCCACCCGGAGCGAGAAAATCATCGGCAGCTTCATCGACCTGGAATCCGCGGCCAAGGAGGTTGGCATCATCTGCGACAACTACCGCACCGTGCGGACGGATCTCACGGTGCTGCTCACCCACATCGGCCTGGAGAACGACCTCAAGCTGGCCGGTCTTCTGGACCCGGACTGGGGCGTCAACCTGATCATCGGCGGCCACTCCCACACCTTCATGGAGAAGCCCGAGATCGTCAACGGGGTGCCCATCGTCCAGGCCGGAACGGGGACCAGCGTGATCGGTCAGATCGAGATCCAGTACGACCAGGAGGAGAAGCGGGTCGAGGAATTCAAATGGCGCTGCGTCCCCATCAACGAGGACACCGCTCCGACGGACGAGCTCATGGCTGAGCTGATCGACAGCTACCGCACCCAGACCGACAGCAAGTACAAGCGGGTCGTGACCCGCTGGGCCCGGAAGCTCACCCATCCCAGCCGCGAGCAGGAGACCGAAATGGGCAATCTCTACGCCGACGTCATGGCCTGGGAGGCCAGTTACGACGTGATGCTCTTTGGCTCCGGCAGCATCCGCAAGAAGGAGCTGGGGCCGGTGATCGAATACCAGGACATGATCGAAAACACGCCCTTCGACGGCCCCATCTACATGGTAGAGGTCACCGGAGCCCAGCTGCGGCGAATCTGCCAGCATCTGATGCGGGACGAGGCCTGGGTGGGCGAGACGGAATTCTATCAGTTCTCCTCGGCGCTGCGTCTGACCTATCGCAAATCCACCCATACCATTGAGTCTCTGACCTTCCGGGGCGAGCCCGTGAGGGACGACATGCACATCCGCCTGGGCCTGCAGGATTACCACTTCAACAACTTCGACGCCTTCTTCGGCGTGCCGCTGGAGGAGGTCAGGCGCAACATGCGCCCGAAGGTGGTGGCCACCTCCCAGAACAACATCATCGAGGAATACTTCGTCACCAACGAGGCTCTGGACGCCCGGGTGGACGGCCGCATCACGGTGCTGGAATAAGCGTTCCTCGTCCGCTTCGCGTCGTGTCGCGCAGCCGCGGACACTCCCCTCCCCGCGGCCGGTCGTCCCCCGTCCCTCCTGAGCTCCTGATTCTCGCTTCAAGGGGCGGGGCCGTTCCATACAGAATGAAGGAGCAGAAATGCAGAACACGCTACATCTCAAGCTGACCGAGCTGCAGCCGTCGCAATTCTACATATCCGAGAAAAAGCTGCGGGATATCCGCAAATGGTTCCGCCCGGAGGAGCTTTCCGGCTTTGAGCCGATCCCGGTCAGGCTGCTGGACGGGCTTCCCGTCATGACGGACGGGCACACCCGCGCCGTCGCGGCGCTCCTGGCGGGGCTGGACGAGCTGCCGCTGGTCCGGGACGAGGACGAACTGGACTGGGATATGTACCGGAAATGCGTGGCCGAGTGCAGACGCCGCGGCGTCTGCTCCCCGGCGGATCTGCTGCAGCGCGTGGTTTCCGAGGCAGAGTACGGCGAAAAATGGGACCGCTGGTGCGACGAAATGCACGCGGAAGTCATAACGGAACGGGTCACGATCCGGGAGGCCGCCCTGACCCCGGAGCTTATGACCGCGCTGATTCGCCTGTCCGGGGAATGGGAGGCGGAGGGCAGCTGCCACGGCTACCGGAAAAATACCCCGGCCGACATCGAAGGCAATCGCGTCCGCTCCCTGGGGGAGCTGCCTGAGCTGCTGCCCATACTCTGAACCGAAACAGGAGGCTGCGCCATGAAACGTGACCGACAAACCGTCAATCTGCGCCACGCGGAGATGCTGGCTCTGATCCGCCAAAGACAGGAGATCCTGGTGGAGGAGCTGTGCCAGATTTTCAATGTCTCGGCTATGACAGTCCGCCGCGATTTACAGACGCTGGAGGGCCAGGGGAGAATCAGCCGCTTCCACGGCGGCGCGACGGTGGATCAGCGGGATCCGGTTTCCCGGGATCGGGTGGATGTCACGCTCTGTCGGGGCATGATCGCCCGCTGTGCGGCGTCCCTTGTGCAGGACGGCGATACGATCCTGATCAATGGCAGTAATACCGCCCTGGCCCTGCTGGACCATTTGGAGGGAAAGCGGGTCACGGTTTATACCAACAACGGCCTGGTGGTTGGCCGCAGCTATCCGCAGAGCGTCGATGTGCGGCTCTTTGGCGGGACGCTGCGGGCAGACCACATCCTTACCGGGGATCTGACGCTGCGAAATCTGATGGATATCAAAGCGGACAAGGCCTTTCTCGGCTGCATCGGAATCTCTCCGGGCGGGGAGATCCTCTGCGGGATCCCCAGCGAGCTGGGCGTGAATGAAACCATGATCGCCCATGCCGACAGATATTATATCCTGGCGGATCACACAAAGATCGGCCGATCCAGCCCCTATGCCAGCTTTTTGCTGGAAAAGAAGGGCTGGGTTATCACAGACGATTATGCCTCCACAGAGGTCACAGACCGGCTGCGGGACAGGGACATGGAAGTCATCCGCGTCAGCGAAGCCGACGCTTGCGGCACGGAGGAAGCGGGAACGGAGCAGTTATGAACTACGACGCTGTATTTTTTGATTTTGACGGTACGGTCGCGGATACGCTCCGGAATATCACCAACGCGGTCAATCACACGATGCGGCACTTCGGGCTGCGGGAGTTTACCCCTGAGACCCTGAAGCCGCACCTGGGCTGGGGCGTAGATTATCTGATGCGGCACCTGATCCCCGGGATCGCCGAGGAAAAGATCCTGGAGATCCTCGGATATTACCGCCCCTATTATGCGCAGCATACGACGGAAAACGTCGTTCCCTATCCGGACGTCCTTCCGATGATGGAGCGTCTGCGGGAAGCGGGGCTGAGGCTGGCCATCATCTCCAACAAGCCGGACGCCGCCGTACAGCCGCTGGTGGAGCAGTACTTCCGCGGACTGATCGATCTGGCGATCGGCGAGCTTCCCGGGCTCCCCCGGAAGCCCGCTCCGGATATGCTGATTTCCGCCGCGAAAGCGCTTCGGGTCGATCTCTCCCGCTGCGTTTATGTGGGAGATTCCGAGGTCGATATTCAGACCGCGAATAACGCGGGGATCGACTGCGTCTGCGTCACCTGGGGTTTCCGCACCCGGGAGGAGCTGGCCCGGGCCGGAGCGGAGCGGATCGCGGACAGCGCGGAGCAGCTGATCCGATTCATCCGCTAAAATGCTTTCTCAGCCCAAACGCCCGTGGGGCGGCTTTTCCGGCCGCCCCACGGGTATTTTATGCGTGTCGGACAGGGCGCGCTTCAAAGCCCTGCACAAAAATCTTGCGCCGTGTCCACAGGCATGGTATACTGATAACAGACATCTGCGCGGCGGAAGATCCGCGGGAACGAAACCGGCTGCCGGTTCCGAGACGCCCTCCCCGACCGGGGCGCTCCGTGCCTTTCGCTCAGACGAAGAACAAACGGGGAAACGGGCAGCGACAGAGAGAAAGGGCATGAAACAACACCAAACAGGAGGACCAAGCATGAAAACCATCATCATCAACGCGAGCCCCCGGAAGAATTGGAACACGGCCCAGCTTTTGAAGCAGGCCCAGAAGGGCGCGGAATCCGTCGGCGCGGAAACCGAGTACGTGGAGCTCTATGATTTGCGTTTCACCGGCTGCCGGAGCTGCCTGGCCTGCAAGCTCAAGAACGGCAGACACCCCGGCTGCGCCTGGAAGGACGAGCTCTCCCCCCTGATCGACCGCATCCTGGAGGCGGACGAGCTGATCATCGGCACGCCCATCTACTGGGGGGAGCCCACGGCCCAGTTCCGGGCCCTGATGGAGCGGCTGCTGTTCTGCGTCACCCCCTACGAGAGAAGGAGCTACTTTTCCGGCAGCGTCAACGTGGGGCTGATCTACACCATGAACGCGCCCCGGGCCTA
Organism: Oscillospiraceae bacterium; assembly: GCA_017540945.1. The sequence continues at coordinate 4,976 of JAFYAB010000022.1, forward strand.
TTACGAAAACACCCTGCGCCCCTATCTGGACGGGATCGAGGGGCTGTTCAAGAGCTTCCTGCACGGCGAAGTCCGCAGTTACGCCGCCTGCGACACCCTCCAGGTGCAGGACTATTCCCGATATGACATGGGGCTCTTTGACGAGGCTCAGAAAAAACAGCGCCGGGAAGAACAGTTCCCCGCGGACCTAGCCGCCTGCTTCGAGCTCGGAAGGGCCGGAAAAGCGGCGATCGGGCAGCCGAAGGAAGCTCCGGAGCCGGAAGGGGAGGGCGGCTATTTCATCACCGAAGCCTGCATCGGCTGCGGAACCTGCGCGGACGCCTGCCCCGGCGGCTGCATCTCCACCGACGAGGTGCCCTGCGTGATCGACCGGGCCCGGTGCCTGCGCTGCGGCAGCTGCATGGACGCCTGCCCCGTCGGCGCCATCGAAAGCAGATGACCGGACGAAGCCCGGGGGACTGCCGCAGCAGGGAATCCAACACTTTACCCCGGTATGGGAGGATGACGGCGTGAAACAGACGTTTCTGGACTGCATTTCCGTTGAGAATATGCGCGAGAGCGACCGGATGACCATTGAGCGCTTCTGCCCCGGCCGGACCCTGATGTACCGGGCGGCTCTGGGCGTATACAAAGCTGCCCAATGGGACGGCATGACGGCCATCGCCGTGGGCGGCGGCAACAACGGCGGGGACGGCTACGCCCTGGCCTGCATCCTGGCCCGGAACGGCCAGCGCTGCCGGATCGTGAAGCTCAGCGAGAAGCTGACCGAGGACAGCGGCTGGTACGCCGCCCGGGCCGCCGCCCTGGGGGTGCCCATGGCGGCCTACGCCTCCGGGGCCTTCAAGGACTGCGAAACCGTCGTGGACTGCCTGCTGGGGACCGGCTTCCGGGGCGGCCTGCGGGAGCCCTGGCGGACCGCGGTGGAGGAGATCAACGCCTGCGGCGCAAGGGTCGTCAGCGTGGACATCAACAGCGGCATGAACGGCGACACCGGCGAGGCGGAAAGCGCCGTCCGCTCCGATCTGACCGTGACCGTGGGCTTCGTGAAGCGGGGCCTGGTGACGGAGCAGGCGGGCCGGTACATGAAGCGCCTCGTGGTGGCGGACATCGGCATCGTCCTGGCCCGCCGGGAGGCGCGGATCTGCCCGGGGGGGGAACCCGGACCCGGTCTGATCCCCTGTCCGCCCTGGCTGGAGCCGTCGCCCATCGACGTCCGGGATGCCACAGAGGAGGATTTGTCATGATGGAAATCGTCGCATTGCCAAAGGAACGGTGGAAAGGGACGGTCATTCCCATGACCGTCAGAAGCGACGGCTGGTACGACTTTGAGATCAAGCCGCTGGATCAGAGCGGCTGCTCCGTTTCCATCGTCAGAAAAGCGGCGGAGCGGGAGATCGTCCACACCCCGGAGGAATACGACTTCCCGGACAAGCTCTATCAAGACTATTGGGAGAAGGCGGAGGCCTACGGGGTCCTGGGCGAAGCCGGGGAGCTGCTGGCCTGCATCGAGCTCTGCCCCGAGGAGTGGTCCAACCGTCTGATGGTGACGGAGCTCTGGGTGTCGGAGGCACTGCGGGGCCGAGGTCTCGGCAAGCGCCTGATGGACAAGGCAAAGGAGATCGCCGTCCAACAGAAGCGGCGGGCGATCATTCTGGAGACCCAGTCCTGCAACACGAAGGCCATCGGCTTTTATCTCCGCCAGGGCTTTGAGCTCATCGGCTTCGATACCTGCTGTTATACGAACGATGACATCGGCCGACGGGAAGTGCGGGTCAATCTCGGCTTCTTTTTCCACCGGGAAGGACGCAGACAGGGCTCGGGAGGAGCGCAAAGGGAGACAGGCAATGCTTGAAAAAATGGGGGCGTTTTTTGACGCCCGGCTGGAGGGCTACGAGGAGCACCAGCTGAGCTGCATCGAGTCTGCGCGGGAGTTCTATCCCTTCACCGCAGGCTGTCTGCCCCGCACCGCCGATGCCGCCGTTCTGGATCTGGGCTGCGGGACGGGCCTGGAGCTGGGGTACTACTTTGAGATTGTCCCGACGGCGAAGGTCACCGGGATCGACCTGGCCCCGGGCATGCTCGCCGCGCTTCGCAGGAAGTTTCCGGGAAAAGCCCTGAAGCTGATTGCAGGCTCCTATTTTGACGTCCCGCTGGAGCCCTGCGCCTTTGACGCGGCGCTTTCCGTGGAATCGCTGCACCATTTCACGAAGGAAGAAAAGATCCCGCTGTATGAGAAGGTGCGAAACGCCCTGAAGCCCGGCGGCTGGCTGATCCTGACGGATTATTTTGCGCAGTCAGACGAGGAAGAGCGTTCCCGCCGCGCCGAGCTGCTCCGGCTGAAACAGGAACAGGGCATCCGGGACGGCGCATTTTACCACTACGATACCCCGCTGACCGTGGAGCACGAAACGGAAGCCCTGCGCACCGCCGGGTTTTCTTCCGTTACGGTCCTGAAAAGCTGGGGCCCGACCTATACGCTGAAGGCAAACAGGTAAGAAAAGCAGGAACGGAAGGCTGCGCCGCCGCATGACGCGCAGCCTTCCGGGAAACCAAATGACACATATATGAAGAACACAAATGATCCCCGCGGCCTTGCCCGGCGGCGGGAGGCGGCAGCCAGGAAGATGCGCAAGCGCAGCGAGATGATGCGCGCCCACGGACAGCAGGGCGGGCTGATCTACGAGAAGCACCGCCGGAAGATCGACCGGTCCCTGGGCTATATGCGGGACGGGAACGTCTCCCACTACGTCGCCGTGGGCTTCCGGCCCAAAACAAAAGACCGGGATCGTTACGGTCCGGCCAGACGGCTCTCCCGGCACGATGCGCGGCTCGAGGACCGGACAAGCGCACAGAAGCAGGAGGTTTCCGATGAATCGCGCCGATTGGATCAAAAACACGCACCTCTTTGACCCCGATGATTACGAATGCTCGGCCTGCGGAGCGAAGGCGGACAGGCCCTACGACCGCTGCCCGAACTGCGGAAAAGAAATGTGCGGAGCCAGGGACGGCAGCTCCTGGGTGGACAAGGCTGCTTTCATGGACTTCATCACAGGCGGCTTTTGACGGAAGGAGCAACGAATGAACTGGATCAACGGCTTTGAGCTGCTCTGCTATGGGATCACGCTGCTCTTTCTGGTCGACGTCATCCGATGGAGGAAGCGGGAGGAGCTGCTGCTGTTCCTGTCCGCGGCGCTGGCGGGCTTCGCGCTGGAGCTGCTGGCGGTGCGGGTCACGGACATCTACCACTACAGCAGGGATTTCTACATCAGCATCGGCTTCCGGCCCTATCAGTTCCCGTTCTTTGGCGGGCTGATGTGGGGCGGGCTGACGGTGTACGCCCTGCGCATCTCCCGGCGCTTCGGTCTGTCCCCCCTGTGGACGGCACTGATCGGCGGCTGGCTCATCGTGACCATGGACCTGTTCCTGGACGTGGCGGCCATCCGGCTGGACGGCGGCTTCTGGGTCTGGGACGGCAGGAAGATCAACCTGCAGATCGATCACCGCATGTTTATGAGCGTGATCTGGGTGAACTTCCTGGGCTATCTCTTCGAGACGCCGGCCATGATTTACCTGAGCCTCCGGACGGAGGAAAAGCGCAGCGGACTGCCCCTGGGGAAGCAGCTTTTGGCCGCCGTCGGCATCGGCTCGGCGGGCGTGGCCTTCGTGGGCGCGGCCAGCGGGCTTGCCCTGCTGCTGAACAGCCTCACGGACGAATGGTTCGCCTGCATCGCGTTCCTTGTCCTCTGGACGGCGATCTTCTCGGTGATCCTGCGGACTGTCCTCCGGGGCAGGCTGCGTCTGCGGCCCCCGAAGGAATGGGACCGGCCGCTGCTGCTCTATTGGCTGGCTATGTACGGCTTCTGCGCCGCGGCCATCGTGCACCTCGGGATCGCCGCGACCCATCCGGCCTACTTTGCCGTCGGGCTCGTGTTCGGCCTGGGGACCCTGATCCTTGGGATCGCGGAGAAAAAGGAGGAACAGCCGAAACAGAAGCGGAAGGCGCGGACTGTGCTTTGCATCGCCGCCGCGATCCTGCTGCTCGCGCTCCTGGTGGTTTTCCCGCCGAGCGCCGGGAAGCTGCCGGAACGCGGCACGGCCAACGGCCTCTCGGAGCGGACGCGGGTTGAGACCGACGACGGGAGCCTGGAGCTCCTGCTGCTGTCGGACGACGTCAGCAATCCCGTGCTCCTGGTCTGCGGCGGCGGTCCGGGCATCCCCCAGTATCTGCTGGAGGACAGCTGCCCCTCCGCGCTGCCCGCGGTTTTCACCGTCTGCTATTGGGATTACAGGGGGACCGGGGCCTCCTTCCGATCGGACGCCGCCGCCGCGGACATGACGACGGAGCGCTATGTCCGGGATGCGCTGGCCGTTACGGATTATCTGGCCCGGCGCTTTTCCAACGATAAGATCTACATTATGGGCCACTCCTTCGGGACCTATCTGGCCCTGAAAACGGTCCAGGCCTATCCCGAGCGCTACAGGTGCTACATCGGCATGTCGCAGATCGTGGACCAGACCCAGTCCGAATACCTGGCCTTCGACTGGATGAAGGAGCAGTACGAGCAGAACGGCGATTCGAGGATGGCGGAAAAGTTCGGGAAGTACGACATCCGCGGCTCGGCGCAGGACTACGACGAGTATTTCTTTTCCGGTCTGCGGGACGAGGCCATGCACAAGCTGGGCGTGGGAACGACCCGGGAGATGCGCTCCGTGATCAGCGGGATCTTCTTCCCGAGCCTCCGTTGCACGGCCTACACGCAGCCTGAGCGGATCAAGATCTGGCGGGGCAAGGCCCTGTCCAGGGACTTCCCGGTGACCAAGGACGCCATCGTGTTCAACGCGCTCCGGGACGTGCCGAAGCTGGAGATCCCGATTTGCATTCTGGCCGGGCAGCATGATTACACCTGCTGTTATTCCCTGCAGGAGGAATACTTCGACGCTGTGGACGCGCCGCAAAAGGCGTTCTATCGCTTCGAGAACGCAGCCCACAGCCCGATCTACGAGGAATACGAGGAAGGAAAGCGCGTACTGGAAGAGATCCGATACAGGTTTCCGTAGGGAGGCCTATGGAATACGCATTATAAACTGAGGGCTGCTGCTAACCCTTGTGATCTTTTATGTCAGGCGCTGCGTCAAGCTGCGTCGGATCGCGGGACTGCGCGACATTCTGCATCTGTCTGAATGCATCCGAACGGATGAGATCGACGTGGTCACGCGGACGACGGTCCTGAGCATCGAGGACGCGGTCGCCTGCAGCGAGAAGGTCCGAACCGGGCTCAAGAGCCTGGGCGCAGATCCCAAAACAGCTTTTGCGTGGCGCTTTTCGTCGAGGAGATCTGCTCGGATACGATCGAATACGGCTTCAAACGCTCCGAGTCGAGGCGAAAACGGCTCTTTCCGCGAAAACGATACGCGTCCGTCTTTTCTTTCGTTCAGGACGGAACCATCACGCTCCGGATCTACGATAACTGCGTCCTGCTCGATTCGAAGGAAAAGCAGCGGCGCCTGGACGAAATGGAGAAGAACCCGGAACGCGGACTTGGCCCGAAGCTCGTGTTGTTGGTGGCGGAGGAGGCGAGCTATACCAGCATGCTGAATATGAATCATATGCTGATCCGCGTTCCGATGCATTGGAGCAGCGCCGCCGAGGCGGAAGGCAGAAAGCGGCTGCAGTCTTTTGACGAACGATATTATGGATTCTAAACAGTTGACAATTGAACAGGCCAGACGCTTTCTGCTGCGAAAGCAGGGGCTTCTCGGCGAATACCGCTTTGCGGGAAAGGAAGGCGCCCTCGCGTACGTCCGGCAGGCGGGCTGCATCCAGTTCGACCCGGTGGACGTCTGCGGCAAAAACGCCGAATTGACCCTGCAATCCCGGGTCAAGGGCTTTCAAAAGAAGCATCTGCAGGAGCTCCTCTATCGTGACCGCCTGCTGGTGGACTACCCGGACAAGGAGCTTTCGATCTTTCCCGTCGAGGACTGGCCGTATTTCGCGGCGTACCGGCAGCGCAGCTATGCCCACGGGCGGCAGTTCGCGGGCTTGGAGGCGTTGGAGGAGCAGGCGATTTCCTATATCCGGGAGCACGGGCCGGTCAGCGCCGACACCCTGCCCATCGACGGAGAGATCTTCTGGCATTCCTCGATCCATTGGAGCGGGAACTGGCACAAGAACTCCAAGGCGGCGCGCTCCGTGCTGGAGCAGATGTACACCGACGGCAGGCTGGTCATCCACCACAAGACCGGCTCCCGAAAGTTCTATGATCTGGCGGAACCGCATATCCCGGAGACGATCCTCCGGGCGGAGGATCCCTGTCCGGAGGAAACGGCGCATATCCAATGGCGGGTCCTGCGGCGGATCAGTGCGGTCGGCCTGCTGCCGAATCGGCGGTCTGACGCCTTCCTCGGCATTCCCATGACGACGGAGCAGCGGAATCTTGCCTTCGAGGCGCTGGAACGGGAGGGCAGGATCATTCCCGTTCAAGTGGAAGGCTTCAAACCCGTGCTTTACGCACGTGCGGAGGACGGCGGCCTGTTGGAGGACGTGCTGCAAAACGACGCCCCGCTGAAAGCAAGATGCTCGTTCCTGGCCCCGCTCGACCCCTTCCTCTGGGACAGAAAGCTCATCGAGGCCCTCTTCGGTTTCCGCTATTCCTGGGAGATCTACACGCCCGCCGACAAGCGCAAATACGGCTATTACGTGCTCCCGATCGTCTATGGGGAGGGCTTTGTTGGCAGGATCGAGGCTCTCGCGGACTACAAGGCGCAGGTGCTTCAAGTGAAGCATCTCTGGCTGGAGGAGGGCGTCAAAAGCACAAAGAAGCTGGCCCGGGCGATCGAAGCCGCGGCGCGAAGCTTCGCCCGCTTTCATCAGTGCACGCTCTGTATGGAACAGGCAGATAAGGCGCTTCAAAAAAAGTGATATCTTGGACAATTCCAATTTGGAGAGTTGACATAATCCGTTTCGGCTTTTCCGAAACAGGCTCAGCCTTTCCGGGGATGCGGTTCGTTCCGAATCTGCTTCGGACAAAACAAAGCAAGCCGGGACAGGACTTTCCCCGGAAACAGCCGTATAATCCATTGTGAAAGGAGGCGGACCGAATGGATTGGGTCAGGACCATCAACAGCGCCATCGACTATATGGAAAACCATCTGACGGAAGACGTCACGCTGTCGGAGATCGCGGGCGCCGTATATCTCTCGGTGTTTCATTTTCAGCGGGCGTTTTCTCTGCTGACGGAGATGTCGCCCATGGAATACCTGCGGAAGCGGCGCCTTTCCCAAGCCGGGGCGGATCTGGTGAAGGGAGAGGAAAAGGTCATCGACGTCGCGGCGAAGTATTGCTATGATTCCCCGGAGAGCTTCACAAAGGCCTTCACCAGATTCCACGGCGTGACGCCAATGCAGGTCAAAAAAGGGAGTCCCATCCGGTTCATGAACCGGTTCGCCGTCCGGATCACAATTGAAGGAGGCTGTATCATGGAGTATACCATCGAAACCTGGGAGGCGACGGAGCTTCTCGTGCGCGCGAAGGACTTTCACGCGGAGACCAGCGAGGCGGAGGTCCCAAAGTTTTGGGACGAATACTACGCGGACGAGGCGTGCCGGAAGGTCCCCGGCTATCTCGGCATCTGCGCCCAGAACAAGACCGGCGGCGACCTGTTCCGCTACGGGATCGGCTGCAGGGCTTCCGACGTGGAGGGCGTCCCGGAGGGCTTTGAGATCATCCGGCTCCCGGCATACACCTGGGCGGTGTTCAAGTGCGTCGGGCCCATGCCCGGGGCGATCCAGGCCATGTGGGAACGGATCTACCGGGAATGGCTGCCGGTCTCGGGCTATGAGCTGATCCCGGATTATGAGATCGAAAACTATCTGCCCGGCGACCCGTCTGCCCCGGATTACGTCAGCGAGATCTGCATTCCCGTCAGAAAGAGCAGGTGAAACATGACGGGAACGCCGTCCGGAAGCTTGACCGGGATTGGCGGGAAGGCGGAAATATCCGAAAAGAACGGCTTTTTCAACCGTCCAGAGCAGGAAAGTCCCGTTCAATCAGCAGCTGCGCGGCGGGATCCGATGTTTTATTTGACGATGCCGGGCTTGTCTGGTATAATCAAATGGTGATCCAATCAAATCTTCTTAACTTTTTTACGGAGCCGTCCGGGCGCTTTCATCTGATTGCCGGGGAAGAGGAATGCTGCTATGATCGAAGTAAATGAATTGACAAAGGTGTTTCGAAAGCCGATCCGCGGGAACGGCCTGTCCGGGATGGTGAAAACGCTGCTTTCGAGAAAATATGACGAGGTCCGGGCGGTGGACGGGATCAGCTTTGCCGTTCCCGACGGGGAGATCGTGGGCTACATCGGCGCCAACGGCGCGGGGAAGTCGACGACCATCAAAATGATGTGCGGCATCCTCACGCCGACCTCCGGCAGCGTCCGCATCGACGGGGTGGAACCCTATCGGAAACGCCGGCAGGTGGCCCGCCACATCGGCGTCGTCTTCGGGCAGAAGACGCAGCTCTGGTGGGACATCCCGCTGATCGAGTCCTTCAAGGTGCTCAAAGAGATCTACCAGATCCCTGACGCCGCCTACGCCGAGCGCATGGGCTTTCTCGGCGAGGTGCTGGACATCACGCGGTTTCTCTCTCAGCCGGTGCGCACCCTCTCCCTGGGCGAACGCATGCGGGCGGACCTGGCGGCGTCGATGCTCCACAATCCGGACATCCTGTTTCTGGACGAGCCCACCATCGGAATGGACGTGCTGGTGAAGGAGCGGATTCGTTCAGCGATCCACGCCCTGAACAAAACCTACGGCACAACGGTGGTGCTGACCACCCATGACATGACAGACATCGAGGACCTCTGCTCCCGCATCATTTTGCTGGAAAAGGGGACGATCCTCTACGACGGACCGCTCAGCAGTCTCAAAAACCGCTTCGGCAATCTCAAAACCCTGACCCTGACCGTCCCGGCGGAGATCCGGGCCGAGACCGCGCCCGTGCTCTCTCCCGAGGTCGCCCTGGACCAGGAGGACGGGTTTCTGGTGCTGCGCTTCGACGCGGACAGGGTCCCGCTCGAACAGGTGGTCCAATACGCGTTCCGGGATCTGCGGGCCATGGACATGAAAATTGCAGAGATCTCCATCGGCGACGTGGTCAAGACGATCCTGGAGCAGCAAGAGGCGGCGGATTGCCGCGCCGGCGTGGGCTCCGGCGCGCAATGACGGGGGAGGCGGACCATGCTGAAAAAATATAAGCCCTTTCTCCGGGCCGGCGCCATCGACACGATGGCCTACCGGTTCAATATCCTGATCTGGGCGGGGATCACGGTCTGCGAGGTGGCCTGCCTGGTCTTCCTCTGGCTGGCGGTCTACCGGTCCGGCGAGGGAGGCATCGACGCCGAGATCCACGGCTTTTCCTACCGCGAGATGATCTCCTACGTCGTGCTGACGACGATCTTCAACTTTGTCACCTTCAACAACGACACGCTCTGGAACATCAACACCGACGTCAGGAAGGGTACGATCGGCAACTATCTGATCAAGCCCATCAGCTACCGCGGGAAATTTGCCGCCACCTGCCTCGGCAACCTGCTCACGTTGACGGTGATGTTCGGCCTGCCGTTTTATACCGCCGCGCTGGTGACGCTCGGCAGTCTCGGGTTTCTGCCGGAGCTGAGCTTCCCGGCCTTCTTTGCCCATCTGGGGCTGTTCCTGCTGGCGGGCCTCTGCGCGTCGCTGCTCAACGACGCGATCTCCTACATCTTCGGCGTGCTGTGCTTTTACACCTCCTCCGGCTGGGGCTTGAATTCCCTCAAGGTCACGCTGATCTCCTTCCTCTCCGGCACGCTGCTGCCCCTGGCCTTCTTCCCGGCGGGGCTGCGGGAGGTCATGAATTGGATGCCCTTTGCTGGCATGAGCCAGAACCCGATTCTGATTCTGATGATGAAATACGACCTTGCCGCGTCGCTTCGCTGCGTGGCGCTGTCGGCGGTCTGGATCGCCGGGCTGGAGCTGTTCGCGAAGCTCCTGTTTTCGCACGCCGTCCGCAAGGTCACGGTGCAGGGAGGCTGATATGCGGTACGTTCATCTGTATTTCACCTGCATCAAGCGCAGCATGATCTCCCGCCTGGAATACAAGAAGGACACGATCGTGGCGCTGTTCTCGTTCTTCTTCTCCAACCTCTGTTCCCTGGCCGCGCTGTATTTCATTCTGCAGGCCATCCCGGCGCTGGCGGGCTATTCCCTGGCCGAGGTCGGATTCTTCTACGGCTTTTCCATGCTGCCGATCTCCCTCGACCACCTGTTCAGCGACGAGCTGTGGCTTGTGGCCTATCGCCGGGTCAAGGACGGAGACATGGATATGCACTTCCTGCGCCCTGTGCCTGTGCTGTTCCAGGTCTTTGCCGAGACCTTCCAGCCGGAGGGCTTTGGCGAGATGATCCTCGGGGTGGCGCTGATCACTGTCTGCGCCCTGCGTCTCACGGTGACGGTCACCTTCGGGGCCGTCGTGGTGCTGTGCGTCGGCGCGGTCTTCGGCGCGGTGATCATCACCTCCATCAAGGTCGCGATCGCGGCGCTGGCCTTCCTCTTCAAGCGGAGCGGACCGCTGCTTCAAATCATCTACAACTTTTCCAACTATGCGAAATATCCCCTGGCCATCTATCCTGCCCTGATCCGGACGCTGCTGATCTTCGTGCTGCCCTTCGGCCTGTTCATCTCGCTGCCAGTGGACACGCTGCTTCACGGCAACAACGACCCGTGGCTGCTCTGCCTGGCGATCATCGGCGCCGCCGCGGTCTTCTTCGCCCTCGCGGTGCGGATCTGGACCCTCTGTGAGCGCCGCTATGAATCCACCGGAAGCTGAAAATCGGCCCGTAATCAGGCGGCTGCTCACAGCCAAACAAAGCGCCTGCCGCGGCAGCGGCCGGATCGAAATCATCTGCCATCCCTATTTCGGTCAATCGGGGGACGGGGCCTGCGAATTGTAAGCGCCTCGGACAAAACAGAGCAATCCGGGACATGATTTTTTCCCGGAAACAGCCTTATAATCCGTTCCATGCCATGTGGGAGCGGATCTGCCGGGAATGGTTGCCAGCCTCGGGCTATGAGCTGATCCCGGTTTTATATTACACGATCGGTTTTTGATTCAGTACGCGTTCGAGCGCCACCCAGCCCAGATATTTTGGATGATCTCCGGTCAATGCCATCAACTTTTCGATTGCCAGATAGTCATCGATTCGGACCGTGTCCCACGCATGGATCACTCGGCCGTCCCCAAAACTGATACCGCAATGTCCCCAGTTGACCGGACCGTTTTCGCCTGGACACAGGCAGTCATAGAATACGAACGCGCCTCGCTCCGGCACTCCGCTTCGCAGCGCGTCCCTGTACAGCTCGCAGGATTTCTTTGCGCTGTCCCCGCCGAATATCTCGATATGATTGCTGATTTCAAGCGCGTCCTCGATAAACGCAAGACACCAGCCTGCATATGCTGTGCTGCCAAGTTTGCGCTCAGCCCAACGAATCATATTCTCTGTCAGTTTCTCCATCTGAAAACCTCAAGCCTCCACAAATGAGAAGTTTGCTTTATGTGAAATTCCGGATGGTATCGGGTTCGCTTTTTCTTTTCCGGTAAAAGACGAATCCATCCTCAACCTTTATGCTCCGATAGCCTATTTTTTTGTAAAAAGCATTTGTCCGCTCATTCCAACATGGGGTATCCAGATGAAACGCAGCAGCCCATGAGAAATTCTTTTCAATGCAATCCATCAAGCGAATTCCGTAACCTTTTCTATGATAGACGCTGTCAATAAAAATCCTGCCGATGTATACGCTTTTTTCTGTTTCATCCGGGAATACAATGGCAGCCCCTACCAGATCTTTTCCGATCATCGCCTGATACAAATGCCCCTCCCGGGCCATCTGTTTATGCCATGCGATCGAATCAAATTCCGGCGGGCACTCCCCTTTTCTTCCGCCGACATTGACATCTGTTTCAAAAGCTCTGATCGACATATTTACGATTTTTTCGACCTGTTCTGTTCCTGCTTTGACAATATACATTCCACTTCTCCATGAATACAAACTCTTCCTTCATCCGGACATGCTGCGTCAAACATTTTTGCACGGCAATCTCCATAGTCAAGCGAAGCTCCGTTCTGTAATGCATAAACAGACGGGTATATGCTGTTCCATAGTTCATGGCACAAAGGCGGGCACAAATCTTCAACGATAAACTCCTGTCCTTTTTTGAAATACCCACACCTGCATCTGCTCTCTGTAATTGTCAGCCTGACCTTTGGCATCCGGATTCCCCCTGCGCTTTTTCGAAATCAACCGTCTTCCCTTTAAGGGAAATTTTTCCCACCTTATATCCGTAATTCAACAGTTCCTTCTTGCTGTTCAGGAAAGAGTGGTCAATCGGTAAACCGGCAATCTTCTCGATCTCATCAAAGGTCAGCTTGAAGCTGTCCGTACCGTTTTCCTGAATCCATTTC
>JAFYAB010000067.1 GCA_017540945.1 Oscillospiraceae bacterium
GGGGACGCTCTTACCCGTCAGGGTGAGCGTCCCGGCATTCGGAACGAATGCAATTTGCCGTAAGGCAAATCGGATCGTTTGCTTGCGCAAACGACGCATGCTTCGCATGCGCGGACGAGCAATGCTCGTCCCTACATCCCCATATGTAGCGCGGGCTATCAGCCCGCCTGCAACGGTGAATATCGTGCGCCACGCCGTACCCTGCCTGTTGCAACACCCGCGAAGCCCCGAAGATTATGAAGTGACACCGGGGAACAGGAAGTCGGAGAAACGAATAATATATTCCCACCATAACAAAAATAACAAAGAATCCCACAAAAGTCAAGCGGGAGGAGCCGGGGGTAGAAGATGCCAGCACAGAAGCACAAGTCCATTTCCGCAGGGATGAACATACATAGCAATGACCGCCTCCCGCCCGACTCCTGAATCCCTGATTCCTCGTCCGTGCGGGGTACGGCGGACAAGCAATGCTTGTCCCTACACAGGGGATGGCGGGCTGCGGGCGGGATTTGCCTCCGGCAAATTGCATTCGTTCCGAGTGCCGGGACGCTCACCCTGACGGGTAAGAGCGTCCCCTACGGTGGCGCGTATCGGGCGGGCTGATAGCCCGCGCTACAGGCGGGAGACGGCGGGTGCTCAATGAGCGTCCCCTACGGGCGGGCTGATAGCCCGCGCTACAGGCGGGAGCCCTGCTCCCTGATCTCTATCCCCACCCTAATCCTTAATCCCTAATCCTTAATCCTTAATCCCTAATCCCTAATCCCTGTTCCATGTTCCACGGGAGGAAAGTATCAAAATCAGTGTACCATGCGTACGGTAGGAACAAAAACCGGCGTCTTCCGGGGTGGGAGGCGCCGGTTTGGGCATTATGGAAGGAAATCCGAGGCTCAATCGAGACTGAAACGGGGCTGAAACGAAGCTGAAACGGGGTTACATGGTTGAAACGAGGCTGAAACGAAGCTGAAACGTGGCTGATAAGAGGCTGAAACAAGGCTGATACGAGGTTACAACGCTCAATCGAGGCTGAAACGGGGGCGAAAATGGGGATGGGCGCTTCCGGGGAGGCTTATTCCGCCTCGATCTCCTTGATGACGCACTCGCTGCCCCGGAGCAGCCAGGTCTCGCCGGAATGACAGTAGGGACAGGTCCTGCCGTATTTCACGGTTTCATAGCTCTGCTTGCAGCTGTCGCACCAGGTGACGGCGGGGATGGTCTCCAGCACCAGCTCGCTGTCCTTCAAAACCGGATGCCGGACTTTGAAATAATCCCAGCAGTCGGTGAAAAGCTCCGTCATGATGCCGGAGACCTCGCCCACCTGCAAAACCACGCGGCCGATGGCCTTCAGATGATGCTCCTCCGCGGTCTGATCCAGGGTTTTGGCCAGATGGAGGACGATTCCCATTTCGTGCATAGAGCAAACCTCAAAACGCGGACGGAAACGTACCGCGTACCAATTCGCGGACGGCGGCGCGCCGTCCCTGCGACGCGGACGGAAACGTACCGCGTACCAATTCGCGGACGGCGGCGCGCCGTTCCTACAACGGGGGGAAAAAGTGCCATCCCTGCGACGCGGGGGAAACGCGCCGTTCCTGGGATTTCTCAGCTTATTTCTTCTTGCCGAAGAGGATCTTGAACTCCCGCTTGGCGGCGTACTTGGCCACCGGGCCGATCTTGTCCTCGCAGCGGACCATGGTGGAGGCCTCGGGCAGGTCGCGGCTGAGATGGATGGCGTCGAATTCACAGCGGGTGGTGCACAGGCCGCAGCCGATGCAGCGGTTCAGATCCACCACGGAGGCGCCGCAGCCCAGGCAGCGGGAGGCCTCGGCCTTGGCCTGCTCCTCGGTGAAGCTCAGGCGCACGTCGCCGAAGCTGCCCCGGCCGCTGAGCGTCTTCTTTCCGGGGACGTTGCGTTTGGCGGTGTCGAAGCCCTCGGGGTCAATGAGGATGCTGCTCTTGTCCAGCTCCTTGAACTCCCGCAGATCCCGGGCGATGGTCTGACTCTGGCCGGGGTGCACATAGCGGTGCATGGACTCGGAGCCCAGCTTGCCCTCGGCGATGGCGTCGATGGCGAACTTCGCGCCGTGGGCGATGTCGCCGCCCACGAAGATCCCGGGCTCGCCGGTCTCGAAGGTGACGGGATCGTGGACCACGGTGCCGTTGCGGTTGAGCTCCACCCGGGTGCCCTTCAGCAGCTCGCCCCAGACGGCGCTCTGGCCGATGGCCTGGAGGACCGTGGAGCAGGGGAGGGTGATGGTCTCGTTTTCGTCATAGACCGGGGAGAAGCGGTGCTGGGCGTCATAGACGGCGGTGCAGCGCTTGAAGACGATGCCCGTGACCTTGCCGTTCTCCGACAGGACCTCCTTGGGGCCCCAGCCGTTGAAGACCTCCACGCCCTCTTCCTTCGCCTCGTCCACCTCGTCCCGGGCGGCGGGCATCTCCGCCTCGGATTCCAGGCAGAGCATGGTGACCTTGCCGCCGGTGGTACGCAGGGCGGTACGCGCCACGTCCACGGCCACGTTGCCGCCGCCCACGACCACCACGTCGCCGGGCAGACGGACGGAGTGATCCCGGTTGACCCGGTTGAGGAAGGCGATGCCGGACTCCACGCCCTCAGCCTCCTCGCCGGGCACGCCCGCCTTGCGGCCGCCCTGCAGGCCGATGGCCAGATAGAAGGCCTTGAAGCCCTGCTCCTTGAGCTGGTCGAGGGTAACGTCCCTGCCGACTTCCACGCCGCAGCGGAACTCCACGCCCATCTGCCGCAGCACGTCGATCTCCGCGGCCAGCACGTCCTTTTCCAGCCGGAAGCTGGGGATGCCGTACTGCAGCATGCCGCCGGGCAGGGGGTCCTTCTCAAAGATCGTCACCTCGTAGCCCCGGGTGCGCAGATAGTAGGCGCAGCTCAGGCCCGCGGGGCCCGCGCCGATGATGGCCATTTTGTAGTCCGGGCCCCACATGCCGCCGTCGTCCTTCTCGCAGATGGGGATGTAGCGATGCTCCTGTTTCAGCTCCAGGGCGGAGACGAATTTCTTGACCTCGTCGATGGCGATGGGCTCGTCCACGGTGCCCCGGGTGCAGGCGTCCTCACAGCGGCGGTTGCAGATGGCGCCGCAGACCGCGGGCAGGGGATTGTCCTGCTTGATGAGCTTCAGAGCCTCCAAGTACCGGCCCTCCCTGGCCATTTTCAGATAGCCCTGGACGGCGATATGGGCCGGGCAGGCGGTCTTGCAGGGGGCGGTGCCGGAGTCGTAGCAGTTGATCTTGGCGTCCTCCCGGTAGTTGGGGTTCCAGTTGTCCGCGGTCCATTTCTTCGCGTCGGGCAGCTCGGTGACGGGGTACTCCACGGGGCCGTTCTTGGTGCAGAGCTTCTGACCCAGCTTGGCGGCGCCCACGGGGCAGACCTCCACGCACTTGCCGCAGGCCACGCACTTTTCGCTTTCCACGTGGGCTCGGTAGGCGGAGCGGGACATGTTGGGGGTGTTGTAGAGCTGGGAAGTGCGGATGGCGTTGCAGACGCCCGCGGCGCAGTTGCAGATGGCCACGATCTTGTCCTCGCCGTCGATGTTGGTGATCTGGTGGACGAAGCCGTGGCGCTCCGCCCGCTCCAGGACCTCCAGGGCCTCCTCATAGCTGATGTAGCGGCCCATGCCCTTGTCCACCTGGTATTCGGCCATGTCGCCCATGCCCATGCAGAACTCGCCGTTGATCTGGCCGGAGCCCTCGCCCCGCATGGCCTGCTGCTTGCGGCAGGTGCACTGACCGATGGAATACTTGTCGTACTTCTTGAGCCAGTGGGAGATGTGCTCCACGTCGGCGGTGACGTTCTCGTGCTCGATGGCCTTCTCCACGGGGATCACGTGCATGCCCACGCCTGCGCCGCCCAGGGGGATCATGGGGGTCACGCCCTCCAGGGGCATCTGGGTCATCAGGTTGAAGAAGGTTGCCAGCTCCGGGTGGGCGTCCGTCAGCTCGTCGTTCATCATCATGAACTCGGCGGAGCCGGGGACGAAGATGGGCACGTTGTAGTGCTTGGTCTTGTCGGGGCCCTCCCGGGTCATCTCGACCACGCCCACCCAGCACAGGTGGTCGATCATCTTCTGGGTGTCCTCCTCGGACATGTTGTTCATCTTCGCCAGGGTGGGAACGTCGTAGGGGACCCGGGTCTTCTTGAAGTTCAGCAGGAAGCGGGCCTCCTCCTTGGTGAGCACCGCGTCCAGGGCCCAGTATTCCGGATCGTCGTACTTCAGGCTGTGGGTGTACTTTTGCAGATAGCGGTCGGTGATCATGGTGCCCAGCTTCAGGATCAGCTTGGCCTTTTCGGGGTCCGCGGGCTTGTAGTTGGGATCCTGCCGGAAATCCCGCTGGTTGACCATTCGGTTCTTTTGATCTTTCATTGTTGACTCCTCTCAGCGTTATAAACTGTTGTATTTCAATGACTGGACTTGGCCAATGATCCAATGCTCCAGAGATTTCATCCCTTCCCCGGTCTTTGCGCTGACGGGGAAGATCCGGATGCCCGGGTTCAGCCGCCGGACCCGCTCCTCGCATTTCTCCGGGTCAAAATCGAAGTAGGGGAGGGCGTCGGTTTTCGTAATCACCAGCGCGTGGCTCTTTTGGAACATCAACGGGTATTTCAGGGGCTTGTCGTCCCCCTCGGGGACGGAGAGCAGCATGATATTTTTGGCCGCTCCGGTGTCATATTCCGCAGGGCAGATCAGATTGCCCACGTTTTCCAGGAAAATCAGATCCAGAGCCCTTTGCTCCATGGCCTCCCAGGCCGCGGCGGTCATGCCCGCGTCCATGTGGCACATGCCGGAGGTGTGGACCTGAATGGCCGCGGCGCCCAGGGCCTCGATCCGCTTTGCGTCCACGTCGGATTCGATATCCGCCTCCATAACGCCGATCCGCAGCATCGGCAGATCCCGGATGATCCGGGAGATCAGGGTCGTCTTGCCGGAGCCGGGGCTGGACATGACGTTGACCAGCAGGGTCCCGGCCTGCTTCATCCGCTTCCGCAGGGCCTGGGCGTCCAGGTCGTTGGAGGCGGTGACGGTTTCGTTCAAAGTGATGATCTTCATTCCGCAGGTCCCCCTTCCGGGAAGGCAGGGCCGATGTGGGCATCGGCCCCTACGGAGCGTTTCAGACGGTCCTTGAGCCAGGCGATCAGAGCCTCGAAGCCCTCGCCGGTTTTGGCGGACACAGGGAAAATCTCAATCTTCGGGTTCAACGACCTGGCGCGGGACGCCGCGGCTTCCGGGTCGAAGTCGAAGATCGGCGCGGTATCGATCTTGTTGACAAGCATCACGTCGCTGACCGTAAACATCAGGGGGTATTTGAGGGGCTTGTCGTCCCCCTCCGGGACGGAGAGGATCATCATCCGCAGATCCGCGCCCACGTCGAACTCCGCGGGGCAAACCAGATTGCCCACGTTTTCGAGGAAGACCAGATCGAGCCCCGCGAGCCCCAGCGCATCCAGGCCCCGGGCGGTCATGTCCGCGTCCATGTGACAGAGCCCGCCGGTGTGGAGCTGGACCACCTTCGCCCCGGCTTCCGCCACGGCGCGGGCGTCCACGTCGGAGTCCACGTCCGCTTCCATCACGCCGATGCGGAATTCGTCTTTCAGCCCTGCGATCAGGCGCAGCAGCACGGAGGTCTTTCCGGCCCCGGGGGAGCCCATGAGGTTCACCAGGAAGACGCCCTGCGCCCGCAGGGCCCTCCGGGTCTCGGCGGCGCAGCGCTCGTTGTCCGCCAGGACCCGCTCCTTGACTTCAATGATCGAATAGTCCATCGTACTCTCCGCTTTCCTGTTTTTTATTTAGTATAACATTTCCGGGCAAAAAAAGAAACAACAATTTTATTCTTTCCCACAGAAATGTTTGATCTGTTTACAGCGAGAATAAAATAAATTATAATAAAATCGTTCAACTATGCAACGTGTTTATGAAAAACTGTGATTTATGAGTGACGGCCGTTGAAACAATCACGGAGGTGATGGAGCTTGACGGAAGCGACTGCGCTGCTGCGCCTGCAGCACGGCAGGGAGGACGCCCTGGCCTGGTTTATCGACAAATATAGCCCCTACGTCTGCACGGTGATCCGCTACATCATCGGCGGGTCCATGACGGAGCAGGACGTGGAGGAAACAGCCTCCGACGTGTTTCTGCTGCTGTGGAGGCGTTCAGGATCGGTCACGCTGGAAACGCTACGGCCCTGGCTTGGAGGCGTAGCCCGCAACAAAGCAAAACAGAAGCTTCGGGAGCGGGGGCTGACCATCTCTCTGGATGAGGATCTGCTGATCTCCGACGGGACGGATCTGGAGCTGCAGATGGAAGAGGCGGAGCGGGATCGGCTGGTACGGGAGGCGGTATACGGCATGGAGCCAAAGGATCGGGAGATATTCCTGCGGTACTATTACCATTGCCAGCCGGTGGCAGTCATTTCCAAGGAGTTGAAGATGCCGGAAAACACGGTGAAATCCCGTCTGCGCCGGGGCAGGGAAAAGCTCCGCGCCACCCTGGAAAACAAACTGTAACGCATAGGAGGAAACGATGAACAATCGAATTTCTGATTTATTGGATTGCCTGTATGAATCGGGGCAGGCTCTGAAGCCCCGGGGCGGCAACACAGCTCGGGTGCGGGAGAGGACCCTCGCCAAACTGCACGGGGCGCAAACGCTGCACATTTCCCGACGTCCTCCCCGTACGTTGCGGCTCCTGATCGCCGCGGCGGCTGCGGTCATGCTGCTTTGCGGCTCCGTCTTTGCCGCCTGGAAGCTGGGAGCCTTCCGCTTTCAAGACGCCATGGGGCAGGAGGGAGCGCTTCTGGACGATTGGGCTGTCAGCCTCAGTCCGGAGGATGCCCAGGTTATTCCCGCAGACTGGGGCTATGACGACTGGCTGAAGCTGAAAGCGGCGGGCTACAATCTGGTGGTGAACGAGCTCCGGGAAGCGGACGGCTGCCTGAAAGCGGAGCTGGATGTTTCGCCGGAGAACGAAAGCCTGCCGCCATTCCGGGATTCCGGCCTGCGGCTGGGGATCGCTGGCTGCGAGACGGAAAGCCGGCTTCGCAAAATGGACGCCTGGATGGACCGGATCACGCTGACCGCCCCGCTGACAGAGAAGCTGTCGCAGGATACAGAGCTGCGCTTCGTGGTTTTCGGGTCAGACCTTGCGGCGGAAACGGAGCCCGTTAAGCTGGGCTATTCCCGCTACGTCACGCCGGAGGATGCGGAGCCCCACGAATACCGGTTTGCCAACGCCGCGGAGACCAAAGACTATCGCTTTTCCCTGCGGACCCTGGCCATGAGCGAGCAGATGATCTACGCGGTGATGGATGTGGAGGCCCGCAGCGATTACGGCCTTGCCCATCTGGACGAGGTCCCGGAGTTTGCGGTGGTCAACGAGAGCAATCCCGGTTCCGGCATCCTGCTGGACGCCAGGCTGATGGAAAGCGGCGAGGGCGTTCGGCGTTATCTGATCGGAGAGCTGAGAAACCACGACGCGAACGCAGCCGGAGACGTGATCCGCTTTGAACTGCTGTCTCTGCGCGAGGCGGGAGATACCGCGAAACACCCCTATTTCCTGTTTCATGTGAAGATGGAACAGCTGACGCCCGGCCTGCAGACCGCGGAGCAGGACGGTGAAGCGTCAGAAACCGGCTGGGAGCGCCTGCGCCTGGACTGCATGAGCCTGACCCTGGAAAACAGCGGTGGAATTCAGGGGGATCGACCGACGAACATCGTCCTGGTTTTCCGGGACGGGACCCGGGAGACAGTTTTGCGCGGGGAGAGTCCGCAATACGACTCCTACGCGCCTTTGCCGGAGGGCCACAGCGTGATCTTGACCAACGGCGGTGGCCGCAAGGACGGCAGCGAATACCTGAACCTGGTCTTCGCCAGACCGCTCAACCCGAACAGCGTGGAAGCCATAGAGTTCAACGGGCAGCGCTTTCCCATGGGAGAGTAAACCGTACAATCATCAAAAGTATTACAAAAAGGCCGCCGGCAAGCAAACCGGCGGTCTTTTGCTGTGCTGCTTCAAGCTTCCGTTCGTTTGCACAGGGAGATCAGATGGTCCCGGAAGCGCTTGATCTCGGGGCGCTTGAGGCTGGATTGGAGGCAGATGAACTGCAGGCTGACCCAGGTTTCCGGGTTCAGGGGCACCGCCTTCACATGGAAATACGCCGCGAAGGATTCGGGCCCCATGGCAATGCCCATGCCGTCCCGCACCAGGCACATGCTGGTGTCGATGCCGTCGGTGCGGTAGACCCGGTTGATGCTGATGTGATATTTCCGCAGGGCGGTCTTCATGGAGCGGTCCTCGGCGGAATCCTCCAGGCCGGAGATCATGGTGCTGCCCTGGAGATCCTGAAAGCTCAGAGAGGGCCTGGAGCTCCGCTCGTCGTTCTCGCTCAACAAAACGCACTGGCGCTCCCGGATCAGAGAACAGGCGAAGAGATCCCCGGCCTCGGGCTGGGGTTCCTCCATGGGCAGCCGGTCCAGCGCCAGGTCCAGCTCGCCCTTCCGCAGGGCGTCCACCATATCCCGGCCCGCCTCGGTGACGAAGGTGACCTCGATCTGGGGCCGGGCCTCGAAATAGTCCACAATGTCGGAGAAGAGATGATTGGAGTAGACCCGGGAGCCCAGGCCCAGCCGGAGCCGGAGCGGCTCGGCCTTCTGCTTTTTTTGCACCGCCTTGCAAAAATCGGACCAGCGCTCCGCCACGGGACCCGCCTGCTCGCAGAAGCGGCGGCCGTCCGGCGTCAGCTGCAGACCGTTGGCGGTCCGGGCGAAGAGGGGATAGCCCAGCTCCTCTTCCAGACGGCGGAGCTGCTGGGAAAGGGCGGATTGGGAGAGATAGAGCTTTTGGGCGGCCTGGGAGACGCTGCTGCGGGAAGCGATCTCCAGAACGTAGAGAACTTGTTGGATCGTCATAAGTAAAACCTCTGAACGCGGATAAAATGGGTGAAAAATAAGAAAATCTTATAGTGCTATTATAAGTTTATTCTTTACAGTTTGCAAGTATTATTTTATAATCTTTTTGGACGGAATACACAAAATCCCGCTTTATTACTCTGAAAGGTGGTCATTACATTGGATCGACAACTGCTTTCCGGCAATGAAGCCATTGCCAGAGGTGCCTATGAGGCCGGCGTCAAGGTCTGCTCGGCCTATCCCGGCACCCCCAGCACCGAGATCTTTGAGAACCTGCCCAAGTATAAGGACGCCCTCTACTGCGAATGGGCTCCCAACGAGAAGGTAGCGACGGAGGTCGCCTACGGCGCCAGCATCGCCGGCGTGCGCAGCCTCTGCGCCATGAAGCATGTGGGCGTCAACGTGGCGGCGGACCCCATCTTCACCGCGGCCTATAACGGCGTCAACGGCGGCTTTGTCATCATCTCCGCCGACGACCCCAGCATGCATTCCTCCCAGAACGAGCAGGACAACCGCTACTACGCCAAATCCGCCAAGATCGCAATGGTGGAGCCCTCCGATTCCCAGGAGTGCCTGGATTTCATGAAGGCCGCCTACGAGATTTCCGAGCAGTTTGATATGCCCGTGCTCTTCCGGACCACCACCCGGGTGGCCCACTCCAAGAGCATCGTGCGCTTCGGCGAGCGGGTGGAGCGGGAAGTGCCCCCCTATGTGCGCAACACCCGCAAGTACATCTCCGCCCCCGCCAACGCCTACCGCAACCATCCCAAGCTGGAGGAGAACCTGAAGAAGCTGGCCGCCTACGGCTGCACCAGCCCCCTGAACAAGGTGGAGACCGGCGACGGAAAGATCGGCGTCGTCACCGCCTCCATCGCCTACTACTACGCCAAGGACGCCTTCCCCGAGGGCACGTCCTTCCTCAAGCTGGGGCTGACCAACCCCCTGCCCATGGACCTGATCCGGGACTTCGCCTCCAAGGTCGAAAAGCTCTACGTCGTCGAGGAGCTGGACGGCTTCATGGAGGAGCAGATCAAGGCCGCCGGCATCCCCTGCGTGGGCAAGGAGCTCATCGGCAACATGTACGAGCTGAATCCCCAGATCGTCAAGGAGCGGATCTTCGGCGAGGCAGCCCCCGTCACCGAGCTGGGCGTGCAGGCCGTCTCCCGTCCTCCCGCCCTCTGCCCGGGCTGCCCCCACAGAGGCTTCTTCTACACCATGTCCAAGCATAAGGACTTCGTGATCGCCGGCGACATCGGCTGCTACACCCTGGGCGGCTCCGCCCCCCTGAACGCCTTGGACTCCGTGGTCTGCATGGGCGGCGGCTTCTCCGTGGCCATGGGCATGGCCAAGGCCTTTGAGGCCGCGGGCGTCACCGACAAGAAGGTGTTCGGCGTTCTGGGCGACTCCACCTTCTTCCACAGCGGCATGACCGGCGCCGCCGAGATCATCTACAACGGCGGCAAGCTGATCCCCGTGGTGCTGGACAACTCCATCACCGGCATGACCGGCCACCAGGACAACCCCGGCACCGGCTTCAACCTCCAGGGAGAGATCGCCGAGAAGCTCAAGATCGAGGACATTCTGACCGCCTACGGCTACAAGAAGGTCATCATCGTGGATCCCCAGGATCTGAAGGCCATGGAGCAGGCCGTTCAGGACGCTCTGGCCTCCGAGGTTCCTGCGGCCATCATCGCCCGCCGTCCCTGCCTGCTGATCAAGCGCATCAAGCACGACATCGGCAAGTGCGTGGTGGACAGCGCCAAGTGCATCGGCTGCAAGCGCTGCCTCGGCGTGGGCTGTCCCGCCGTTCTCGTGGAAAACAAGAAGGCCCGGATCGACCACAATCAGTGCGTGGGCTGCACCGTCTGCGCCCAGGTCTGCCCGATGGGCGCCATCAGCAGAAAGGAGTAATCAAGCATGACGAATACGAAAAGCGCGCTGCTGGTCGGCGTTGGCGGCCAGGGCGCTATCCTCACCGCGAAGGTGCTGGTCAACGGTCTGATGCGGGCCGGCTATGACGTCAAGATGTCCGAGGTCCACGGCATGAGCCAGCGCGGCGGCTCCGTCTCCACCCAGGTCCACTGGGGCGAGAAGGTCAATTCCCCCGTCATCGGCAAGGGCGCCGCGGATATCATCGTGGCCTTCGAAAAGATGGAGGCCGTCCGCTACGCCGACTACCTCAAGCCCGACGGCGTGGTGGTGGTCAACGACTACGAGATGGCGTCCTCCTCCATCGCCGCCGGTCTGGCAAGCTATCCCGAGGGCTGCCTGGAGGCGCTGGAGCAGCATTTCACCTGCCATGTGCTGAAGGCCGGCGAGATCGCCGAGTCCCTGGGCTCCGCCAAGTGCATGAACATCGTGCTCTTCGGCTCCATGGTCAAGGCCCTGGGCATGGACGACGTGGTGGACTGGGAGGACGTGATCGCCTCCACCGTGCCCCCCAAGTTCCGGGAGCTGAACCTGAAGGCCTACCGCGCCGGTCACGACGCCGTCAAGGCCTGAGAGGACAGAGCTATGCTGAAAGATTTCAAGGCGCTGCGCGAGCTGGTCGGGGCAGGGGAGCCCAGGACCGTCGCCGTGGCCTGCGCCCATGACGCCCATACCCTGGAGGCCGTGCTGCACGCGGCCGCCGAGGGCATCCTCCAATACGTCCTGGTGGGCCACCGGGACGAGATCCTCCGGATCGGCCGGGAGCTGGGGCACAAGATCGACCCCGCCGCCATCGTGGACGCCGACACCGACGAGGAAGCCGCCCGCCTGGCCGTGGAACTGATCCGAGAGGGAAAGGCCGACTTCCTGCAGAAGGGCTATATGCAGACCTCCACCATCCTCAAGGCCGTGGTCAACAAGCAGACCGGCATCGGCACCGGCGGCATCATCTCCCACACCGCCTTCATCGAGATTCCCGGCTATCACAAGCTGCTGGGCGTGGCCGACGGCGGCATGGTGCCCCATCCCGATCTGGAGCAGAAGAAGGGCATCCTCCGCAACGCCGTGGAGGCCTTCCGGGGCCTGGGCTATGCGCGTCCCCTGGTGGCCGCCGTCTGCGCCGCCGAGACCGTCAGCCCCAAGATCGTCGAGACCGTGGACGCCGCCGCCCTGAAGGAGGCGGCCCTGGCCGGCGAGTTCGGCGAATGCTATGTGGAGGGCCCCATCTCCCTGGATCTGGCCATGGACAAGGCCTCCTGTGAGATCAAGAAATACGACAGCCCCGTCAGCGGCGACACCGACATCCTGCTGGTGCCCTATATGGCCGTGGGCAACATCTTCGTCAAGGGCCTGCTGCTCTACGCCGGCGCCCGGATGGTGGGCGTGGTCACCGGCGCCAAGTGCCCCATCGCCCTGAACTCCCGCAGCGCCAGCTTCGAGGAGAAATACTACTCTCTGATGGCCTGCGCGGCCATCTGCCGCTGACGGCAGGGGAGGAGTCATGTCCAGGAAACAGCTCATTATCAATCCCGGCTCCACCAGCACCAAGCTGGCCCTCTATGACGGGACGCAGAAGGTCCTCCAGACAAGCATCGAGCACAAGCCCGAGCAGCTGCTGGCCTTTGAGAAGATCGGAGACCAGGTTCCCTTTCGTCTGGAACTGATCCGGGATTTTATGAAAGAAAATCAGATCAAGGGCGAGGAGCTCTCCGCGGTCATCGGACGCGGCGGCCTGGTCTTCGGCCTGAAGACCGGCGGCTATTTGGTGAACGACGAGCTCTGCGAGGCCCTGGTCAACCACGAATACAGCCAGCCCCACGCATCCAATCTGGGCGGTCTGCTGGCCCGGGCCGTTGCCGACCAGTACGGCATCCCCGCCTACATCTATGACGCCGTCACCTCCGGCGAGCTGAGCCCCGTGGCGCAGATCACCGGCATGACCGACATTCTCCGCCGCTCCTTCTGTCACGTGCTCAACAGCCGCGCCCAGGCCATCCGCTACGCCCAGTCCATCGGCAAGCGCTACGAGGAGCTGAACCTGATCGTGGTCCATCTGGGCGGCGGCACCTCCGCCAGCGTCCATCAGCACGGCTCCATCGTGGACTCCGTGGGCGACGACGACGGCCAGTTCTCC
This sequence comes from Oscillospiraceae bacterium, assembly GCA_017540945.1. The sequence goes on from JAFYAB010000067.1 coordinate 12,993, forward strand.
CCGGAGCGGGCCGGCTGCTTCCCCTCCCTGGAGATCGTGCGGCTCTGCTTCTCCGGCAAGTATACCAAGGCGGAGATGGACAGGAAGATCCGCGGCAAGGGCGGCATGTACGCCCATCTGGGCACCAGCGACTGCCGGGAGATTGAGAAGATGATTCAGAACGGCGATCAGCACGCGGACCTGGTCTTCCAGGCCCAGGCCTATCAGATCGCCAAGACCATCGGCCTGCTGTCCATCGTCCTCAAGGGCGACTGCGACGCCATCATCCTCACCGGCGGCATGGCCTATTCCAAGATGCTGACCGAGCGGATCAAGGACTACGTGGGCTTCCTGGCCCCCGTGGTGGTGATGCCCGGCGAAAATGAAATGGAAGCCCTGGCCCAGGGCGGTCTTCGGATCCTGACCGGGCAGGAGCAAGCAAACGTCTATCATTTACCCGAAAGGAAGGAAGCTTGATGTTCGTAGAAAAATACCACCAGATGGGCACAGGCAAGAGCCGCATCCGCGTGCTCTTTGAGTATGGCATGGCCCAGGCAAAGATCGTCGGCCAGGAGAACGTTTTTGATTTCTCCATCGGAAATCCCTCTGTGCCCGCGCCCCAGGCGGTGGCGGACACCGTCCGGGAGCTGCTGGAGATGGATCCCATCGCGCTGCACGGCTACACCCCCGCCGGCGGCTGCGCCGAGGCCCGGGAATCCATCGCCGCGGACCTGAGCAGACGCTCCGGCGACAAGATCCGTCCGGAGAACATCTTCTTCACCTGCGGCGCCGCCCCGGCCATGACCTCCGCCATGCATGCCCTGGCGGTGGAAAACGCGGAGTTCATCCTGATCGCCCCCTACTTCTCCGAGTATCCCGCCTACGCTGCCTCCACCGGCGCGAAGTGCGTGGTGGTGCCCCCCGACACCGAACATTTCCAGATCCGCTTCGACGAGCTGGAAAAACGCATCAACCGGAACACCCAGGCCGTCATCATCAACTCTCCCAACAATCCCTCCGGCGTGATCTATCTGGAGGACACCTTCCGCAAGCTGGCGGAGCTGCTGAACCGCAAGGGCGAGGAGATCGGACATCCAATATACGTCCTCTCCGACGAGCCCTACCGCGAGCTGACCTATGACGGACTGGATTCTCCCTACGTTCCGAAGTACTATCCCAACACCGTCATTTGCTATTCCTTCTCCAAGAGCCTGTCCATGCCCGGCGAACGTATCGGCTACGTCTGCGTGCCGGACTGCTGCGCGGACAGCGCGGCGCTCTACGCCGCCATTGCCGGCGCGGCCCGGGCTCTGGGCCACGTCTGCGCTCCGTCCCTGTGGCAGCGGGTGGTCGCCCGGAATATCGACCTGCGGCCCGACCTGTTGACCTATGACCACAACCGCATGACCCTCTACACCGAGCTCAGCAGGATGGGCTTCCGCTGCGTCAAGCCCCAGGGCGCCTTCTACATGATGGTGGAGGCTCCCGACGGCGACTCCGAGGGCTTCTCCGACCGGGCCAAGGCGCTCAACATCCTGACGGTCCCCTGCGACGGCTTCGGCTGCCCGGGCTTCTCCCGCTTCTCGACCTGCGTGAGCCCCGCCATGATCCAGCGCAGCCTGCCCGCCTTCCGCAAGCTTGCCGAGTCCTACAGCCTGAAGGGCGAATGATGAATAAAGGGACGGACATTGCCCATCCGCGGACAAGCAATGATTGTCCCTGCAAGCGCAAAAATACATTGGAGGAATACTGAAAATGGCAAACGAATACCCCCTGAACGTCAAGACCCCCCGCAGCTTCACCTATGTGACCCGCAACATCCCCGAAGTGACTGTGGAGCAGCGGGAGCGCGCTCTGAAGGCCACCCACTACAACGAGTTCGCCTTCCCCGCCGGGATGCTGACCGTGGATATGCTCTCCGACTCCGGCACCACCGCCATGACCGACGTGCAGTGGTCCACCATGTTCCTGGGCGACGAGTCCTACGGCCGCAACAAGGGCTACTATGTGCTTTTGGACGCCTTCCGCGACATCTTTGAGCGGGGCGGCGAGAAGAACTGGAAAAAGTCCATCGACCTCATCCGTACCGACTGCCAGGACATCGAGAAGCTGATGAACGAGCTCTACCTCTGCGAGTACGAGGGCGGCTTCTTCAACGGGGGAGCGGCCCAGCTGGAACGGCCCAACACCTTCCTGATCCAGCAGGGCAGAGCCGCGGAGTCCGTGCTCTTTGAGATGGTCAAGAAGATCATGGCCGCCCGTCATCCCGGCAAGGTCTTCACCATTCCCTCCAACGGCCACTTTGACACCACCGAGGGCAACATCAAGCAGATGGGATCCATCCCCCGCAACCTCTACAACAAGGAGCTGCTCTACGAGGTCCCCGCCGGCGGCAAGTACGCCAAAAACCCCTTCAAGGGCGATATGGACATTCAGAAGCTGGAGGAGCTCATCGAGACCGTGGGCCCCGAGAACGTCCCGCTGATCTACACCACCATCACCAACAACACCGTCTGCGGCCAGGCTGTGTCCATGAAGTCCATCCGCGAGACCGCCAGGATCGCAGCCAAGTACGACATCCCCTTCATGTTCGACGTGGCCCGCTGGGCGGAGAACTGCTACTTCATCAAGGTGAACGAGGAGGGCTACGCCGACAAGTCCATCGCCGAGATTGCCACCGAGATGTTCTCCTACTGCGACGGCTTCACCATGTCCGCCAAGAAGAACGGCCACGCCAATATGGGCGGCATGCTTGCCTTCCGGGACAAGGGCCGCTTCTGGAGAAAGTTCTCCGACTTCAACCCCGACGGCAGCGTCAAGACCGACGTGGGTGTGCTGCTGAAGGTCAAGCAGATCTCCTGCTACGGCAACGACTCCTACGGCGGCATGTCCGGCCGCGACATCATGGCCCTGGCCGCCGGTCTGTACGAGGAGTGCAATTTCAACTATCAGGAAGCCCGCGTCCAGCAGTGCGAGTATCTGGCTCAGGGCTTCTACAAGGCCGGCGTCAAGGGCGTCATTCTGCCCGCCGGCGGCCATGGCGTCTACATCAACATGACGGAGTTCTTCGACAACAAGCGCGACCACATGAAGTTCGCCGGTCAGGGCTTCTCCATCGAGCTGATCCGCCGCTACGGCATCCGCACCTCCGAGCTGGGCGACTACTCCATGGAGTACGACCTCAAGACCCCCGAGCAGCAGGAGGAGGTCTGCAACGTGGTCCGCTTCGCGGTCAACCGCAGCATGTGGAGCCGGGAGCATATGGACTACGTGATCGCCGCCGTCAAGGCCCTCTACGAGGATCGGGAGTCCATCCCCAACATGCGGATCGTCAAGGGCCGCACCCTGCCCATGCGCCACTTCCACGCCTTCCTGGAGCCCTACCCCAACGAATAAGGGATCAAGGATCAGGGATCAGAGAATGCAGCGCGGGCAATCTGCCCGCAAATCCTTGCGTATGCAGCGGCGTACAGTATGCGCCACAGCACCCCGACATTCAAACGCCCTCCGACTGAAAAGCCGGAGGGCGTCTCATAGGATGAAAAATATATGGTAACATTTGATGTAAGACAGATCACGGATCACGTCACAGAGTTTCTGGGCCGCTTCCACGAGCGGATGTATCTGGTGAAGGGCACAGAGCGCGCCGCGCTGATCGACGCCGGCTGCGGCTTCGGCTCCCTGAGGGCGGAGGTGGACAAGGTCAACGAGCTGCCCCTGATCGTCCTGCTGACCCACGGCCACCAGGATCACGCCATGGGCGCGGTGGAATTTGACAACGTATATCTGAATCCCGATGAAAAAGAGGTGTTTCTGCGCCATACCGACGGTCCCTACCGACTCCTGGGCCTGGCCATCTCCCGGGACGCGAAGCTCGTCACGCCGGAGGATATGCTGCCGCCCCCGGACTACGACAGCTTTCATCCCGTCCGGGCGGGGGACGTTTTCGACCTGGGCGGCGTCAGCCTGGAGGCCTTTGCCTGCCCGGGTCACAGCCGGGGCCACCTGGTCTTTCTGGACCGGGAGCACAAGCTCCTCTTTTCCGGCGACGCGGTCAGCAACGCCAGCTTCCTGCTCGGAAAAGAAGCGACCACCGTGGAGGAGTACCGGGACAACCTGATCCGTCTCCGGGACCAGCTGGACGGCCGGGTGGACCGCATCCTGGAGGGCCACGGCACCGGCGAGCTGCCCTTCGCCATCTTCGACGCCGTGATCCGGGTCTGCCAGCAAGTTCTGGAGGGCGACACCGACCGCATTCCCTACGATCTCCGGGGCTACAAGGGCTTCACCGCCAAACAGCGCCTGCCCCACTCCCTGAAGCGGGTGGACGGCGGCATGGGCAACCTGATCTACCGGGAGGACAAGCTCCGGCGCTCCCAGCTCTCGTATTTTTCTTGAGTTTCCGGCGTATCTATGTTATACTGTGAAAAACGAATCAGGAGGACATCATATGAACCGTCGTAAACTTTCACTTTCCGAAATCGCCGCCTATGCCGCAGAAACCCTCCCCAAGGGCATTCTCCTTAGCTCCGCAGCCGACGGCAAAACGAACAGCATGGTCATCGGCTGGGGCACCGTGGGGGTCAACTGGAGCCGTCCGGTTTTTGCCGCCTACGTCCGCACGGGCCGTTATACCCGGGAGCTGCTCGACAAGAATCCGGAATTTACGGTCAATATCCCCCTGGGCGCCCCGGACAAGAACACCATCGCCGTCTGCGGCGGCAAGAGCGGGCGGGACATGGATAAGCTTGCCGCCTGCGGCTTGCACACCGTCCCCGCCGAGACCGTCTCCGTGCCCGCCATCCTGGAATTTCCCGTGACCGTGGAATGCAAAATCATCTACCGCCAGTGCCAGGAACCGTCTCTTCTGCCGGAGGCTCTGGCGAATCGCTATTATCCCCAGGGGCTGGACAGCAGCTTTGCGGGCTCCAACCGGGACCCCCACGTGACCTACTTCGGCGAGATCACCGCCGCCTACGTTCTGGAGCCCGAGGAAGGGGAGACTTGATCCATGAAAAAGCCCGTTATCGGCGTCCTGCCGCTCTATGACTGCGAAAAGGAATCCTATTGGATGCTGCCCCGTTATTATCGGAGCTTGCAGGCGGCGGGCGCGATCCCCGTCATGCTTCCCCTGCATGCGGAAGACGACGCCGCCCAATTGGCTGCGCTTTTTGACGCCATACTCTTTCCCGGCGGACAGGACGTGGCGCCGGAGTTTTACGGGGAAAGCAGGCTGGATTGCTGCGGCGAGACCGTTTCTGCCCGGGACAGCATGGAGACCGCGGTTCTGCGGGAGGCTATGGCGCGGAGGCTGCCCATCCTGGGCATTTGCCGGGGCCTGCAGTTTGTCAACGCCGCCCTGGGCGGGAGCCTCTGGCAGGATCTTCTCACCCAGCGTCCCGGCAGCCGGAACCACCGCATGGAACGGCCCTATGACCGGGCGGAGCACAGCGTATCCCTCACGGGCCCCCTGGCGGCCCTCTACGGCGCGAACACCATCGGCGTCAATTCCTGTCACCATCAGGGCGTCAAGAGCCTGGCCCCCGGCCTGGAGCCCATGGCCGTCGCTGAGGACGGCCTGATCGAAGCCGTATTTCACCCCGACCAGCCTTTCCTCTGGGCCGTTCAGTGGCACCCGGAGTTTTTCGATCCCGAAACCGGCCCCGGCGTCCCCATTTTCCGCGCCTTCGTGGAAGCCGCGGAGAAAAGATGAACCGCCCGTAGCGGCGCACAGTGTGCGCCGAAAAAAAAGAGAAACCCAACATGAAAACCGCCTGCTTGACGGCAGGCGGTTTTTCTTATGGTTTATCGTACCCGGATCACGAAGCGCAGCACGTAATCCTCGGTCATGGGATAGCAGAACTCCGGCGCGGTGCGGGGGCCGCAGGAGCCGGTGCCGATGCCCTGCTGGAAGGCCTGGATCGTCACGTAGGTGCCGGTGCAGATCTCGTCCTCCCGATGGCGCATTTTCAGCAGCGCTTGGTCGGAGTAGGGCTTGACGCCCAGCTCAAAGGGCCGGTCCACGGCTTCAAAGCGGACGGAAGCCCTGCCGTTGGAGAGCACCGCATAGCTGCAGTCGCAGCGGTTCCCGCTCTCCTGGGGCCGGATATTGGGCTCCGTCATATCCTTGACGGCGCAGCGCTGTTCGTCCACGGGAAACTGCTCCTTCATATCGCAGTAGCTTTCCCCCGTGCGGCCCCGGTAGCTGACCTGATCGAAGCTCTTGTGGAGACGGAAGACCTTGCCGAAGCGGGGGATAAATCCCTTTCCGCGGACGCAGTGCAGGCGGCTGGTGACCAGGATGCCGCCCGGGGCGCCCTCATAGGTGTCGGTGATCTCGAAGACGGTCAGGGGGTCCTTGACGATGCGGGAACGAAGTTCCCAGGCATTGGACAGCTGCTTGACTGAGAGCAGCGTTTCCTTGGCGCCGTACCAGTGACGCAGGCTGTCGCGGGAGCTGGGATCCCGGTCGTTGTCCGTGGCGGCCCGCCAGAGGCTGGTGGAGGGGCATTCCGCCGTCAGCTTGTGGCCGTCGGCAAGCTCCAGACAGAAGCGGCCGTTGGCAAAGCGCAGGCCCTCGGGCAGCGGCGCGGCAGACGGAGCAGGCAGAGCCGCGTCCTCCAGACACAGCTGCTCCACGCTGGCCACGACCCCGGTCCGTTTGTCGGTGACAGTGACGGTGAGCAGGCGACCCTGTTCCGTGACCCTGCCCAGGGGCAGCTCCAGCACAAGCTTGGAGAGGGGATCCACAGCGGGGGAGAGCGTCTGCTCCGTGCCGTCGTTCCAGGAAAAATGTAAGCTGAATTGCGCGCCCGGGGTGAAGGCTGTGGCGTTGAAGATCTCAAAGCGATTGCCGTCCAAATGGCGGACCCGGATGGGTCGGTAGATGAAGCGGATCAGCTTTGCGCCGGTGGAGGGCTTCCGGTCCGGGTAGAACAGGCCGTCCACACAAAAGTTGCTGTCGTGCTCCCATTCGCCGTGGTCGCCGCCGTAGGTATAGCTTCCGTCGGCGTGGAGCACCGCGTGGTCCACCATTTCCCAGACGCAGCCGCCCATCAGGTTGTCGTGCTCGTAGATGATCTTCCAGTAGGCTTCGGTATTGCCGGGACCTACGCCCATGGCGTGGGCGTACTCGCAGAGGAAGTAGGGCCGGTCGTTCAGGGGCGCCTCCTTGCGCCGATGCTCGCCGACCTCCAAAACCTTCTCCGGCGCGGGGTACATTTCGCTGCCCACGTCATAGGCCTTGCGGGCGCAGTGGATGATGGACTCGTAGTGGATGGGCAGGGCGGTCTTCGGCTTGAGCCAGTGATACATGGCGTCGGTATTGCAGGTGCCGCCGGCCTCGTTGCCCAGGGACCACATGATCACGCAGGTGTTGCCCCGGATTTTGTCGCGGCCGTAGAGCCGGGAGATCCGGTCCAGGTAGCGGGGCTCCCATTTGGGATCGTCGGAAATCCGGTCGTAGCTGGGGGGCAGCCTGTGGGCCCAGGTGCCGTGGGTCTCCAGGTCGTTCTCGTCCACAATGTAGAGGCCCAGCTCCTCCGCCAGCTCCAGCAGCAGGGGATCCGGGGGATAGTGGGAGGTCCGGATCGTGTCGATGTTGTAGGCCTTGCAGAGCCGCAGGTCCCGCTCGATCTCCTCCGGCGTCATGGTGTAGCCGTTTGTGGGAGAGGTATCGTGGTGGTTGACGCCCTTGAGCTTCAGCTTCTTCCCGTTCAGCAGGAAGAGGTCGCCCTTGATTTCCACCGTCCGGAAGCCGATGCGCTCCTTGACGCAGCAGCTTTCGGTCTCATAGTAGATGTCGTAGAGGACGGGAGCTTCTGCGTTCCACTCGCTGACGGGGAGATCCTCGAAGCGAACCGCGGCGGTGCCGTTCAGCACAGGGGCGGAGGCAGTCCGGGACAGGCCGTGCCCCTCCAGACTGAAGCGGAGCACCGTGCCCTCGGCAGCCTGGGCGGAAAGGGTCAGAGCATAGGCGTCGCCCTGCCGTTCCGTTTTCGCGTCGATGTCCCGGAGATCGGAGGGCTCCGAAACCCGCAGCAGCACGTCCCGGAAGATGCCGTTGTTGCGGAACATATCCTGGCATTCCAGATAGCTGCCGCTGCACCAGCGGCGCACCACGGCGACCAGCTCGTTCTCGCCGGGCTGCACATAGGGAGTCAGATCAAACTCTGCGGTATTGTGCGCGCCCTCGGAATAGCCCACAAAGCGTCCGTTCACATAGAGATCCAGACAGGAGGCGACGCCCAGGAAGGAGATCACATAGCTGCGCGGCTCCTCGCCGATGGTGAAGAAGCGGCGGTAGAGCCCAGCGAAGTTGTACTCGTTCTCCGGCTTTTTCCACCGGGGACTGACGCCCTGGTCCCCGCCGATCCAGGAAAAGACCCGGCCCACGGGCTCCGCGGCGGGGATCCTGGGGGGATCAAAGGGAAACTGATAGCGGACGTTGACGTAAAAGGGACGGTCTACGCCGTGGAACTGCCAGCAGCCGGGCACGGGCATCCTGTCAAAGGCGATCCGGTCGGTGTCCAGCTCCAAGGGGAGCTCCGAGGGGATGGGATAGAATTTGAAATCCCAATCGCCGTTGAGACAGATCACCTTATCCGAGGAAAAGCGCTTGCTGCGGACGTCCGCCGCATCCGCGGCGGCGCGGCTGGAAAAGGGAATGAACCAGCTGCGAGGCGGGAGCTTGTTGATCTCAAAAACCCGGAAATCCGCGAAATTGCTGTGATTCAGTTGGTATTTCATGATACGACCTCAGCCTTCGGCTTCGCAGATGGCCTCGCCCGCCTTGACGATGGGGCCGCCGCCGGTGGTCAGGATCGCGTCGCCCGGCCTGGCGACGGAGCGCAGATACTCGGCAACCTCCGGCACCGTGTCGAAATAGACGCAGCCGGGGATCTTGGCGGCGATATCCTTGGAGGAGATGCCGTAGGTGTTGGTCTCCCGGGCCGGATGAATCTCGCACATGACCAACAGGTCGGCGGTGGAGAGGGCGTCGATGAACTTGTCGAAAAGGGTTGCGGCGCGGGAGAAGGTGAAGGGCTGATAGGCTGTCACGATGCGCTTGTAGCCCATGGTACGCATGCCTTCGATCAGGGCCTTGACCTCGCTGGGATGATGGGCGTAGTCGTCGTAGACGTCGGCGCCGTTGCAATGACCCTTCAACTGCTGCCTGCGGCCCACGCTCTGATAGCCTGCGATGCCCCGGGCGGCGGTTTCGCCGTCAATGCCCATGCACCAGGAAACGGCGCAAGCGCCGATGGCGTTGGTCAGGTTGAACTTGCCGTAGTTCGGAATGGACAGATCGCAGTATTTTTTGCCGTCGCAGATCACGGTGCAGTGCTTCCAGTCCGGGGACACGTTGACGGGATGGATCAGATTGCCCTCCCCAAGGCCGAAGCTCCGGTAGGGGAGACCCTTCAATGTGTCTACGACGGTGGCGTCGTCGCCGTTGGCAATCAGATAGCCGGTTTCGGGGACCATCTCGGCGAACTTCCGGAAGGTGGCCTTGATCTCGTCCAGATCCTTGAAGAAGTCCAGGTGCTCGGCCTCGATGTTGTTGATGATGGCCACCGTGGGACAGAAGCTCAGGAAGGAATTGTAGTATTCACAGCTCTCGGCGATGATGTCGCCGCCCTTGCCCACCCGATGGGCTGCGTGGAGCAGGGGCATGTAGCCGCCGATCATGACGGTGGGGTCCCGCTGGGCCTCCATAAATATATGGGTGATCATGCCGGTGGTCGTGGTCTTGCCGTGGGTGCCGGCCACGCAGATGGCGTTCTGATAGTCCCGCATCAGCACGCCCCAGGCCTCGGCCCGTTCATAGACGGGGATCCCGGCGGCGCGGGCGGCGATAATTTCGGGGTTGTCGTCATGGGCGGCGGCGGTCCGGATCAGGCAGCAGGCCCCCTGAATGTTCTCGGCCCTGTGGCCGATGAAAACCGTGATCCCCTGGGCCTCCAGCTCCTCGGTGAAGGGGGTGGCGTTGATATCGGAGCCGGTGATCTTGATGCCGCGGTCGTGCAGAACGCAGGCCAGAGCCCGCATGGAGACGCCGCCGATACCGACGATATGGATCTGCTTCCCGGGCTGGAAGCAGGCCTTCATTTCATTGACCTTTTTTTCAAGCATGATGAAAACCTCCTGTATAAAAATGCTCCGGAAGATGAGCGGATCAGAATGATATAGTTTATTTTTATTATTATAGTATGCGCCTGTAAAATGTGCAAGTCTTTTTTCATTTTCCCCGGGAGAAAAACATAAACTCCATCAGAAAAACTTTGTGGAAATGGACCGGAAGGACGGATGGAGATGGAGAGGATCCTGGTGGGATTGGAGCGGGCGCTGTGGGGCTGGCCCCTGCTGATCCTGCTGATGGGCTCCGGCCTTTGGCTGACGCTCCGGCTGCGATTTTTGCCCATCCGGGAGCTTCCGGCTGCCTTTCGTCTTCTGTTTCAGAGAAAGACCCACCAAAAGGGCGGCGTTTCCGCCTTCGGCGCGCTGTGCACGGCCCTGTCCGCCACCATCGGGACCGGCAATATCGTGGGGGTCGCCACAGCCCTGTCCCTGGGCGGTCCCGGAGCCCTGGTGTGGATGGAGCTGAGCGCGCTGACGGGCCTGTCGCTGAAATACGCGGAGGGCTGGCTGGCGGTGCGCTATCGCTGGCATGACAGCGCCGGCAAACCCTGGGGCGGTCCCTTTGCCTACATCGAAAAAGGGCTCGGAAAAAGCTGGCAGCCCCTGGCAAAGCTTTTCGCCCTCCTGGGAGCCTTCGCGGGGCTCTGCGGCGTGGGGACCTTCGTGCAGGTGGGGAGCGTGACGGCCTGCCTGGAAGCCCTGCTCTCCGCGCGTTTTCAGAATATGCCGTATTTGACAACGCCCTGGGGGTATGGGGTCCCGCTGTCGGGGCTTGCCGCCGGGCTGCTTCTGGCCATCCTTGCGGCCCGGGCGATCCGGGGCGGAATGGCGGGGGTCAGCCGACTGTCAACGATCCTTGTCCCGCTGATGGGCGGCGTCTATGTGCTGTGCTGCGGTCTGGTGCTGCTTCGCTGCCGTGCGGAGCTGCCCGAGCTATTCCGGAGGATGCTGCGCTCCGCCTTTGACCGGAACAGCGCGGGGGCCGGATTCCTGGGGGTCGTCGCGGCGGGAGTCAGCCGAGGCGTCTTTTCCAATGAGGCCGGTCTTGGAACCGCGCCCATTGCCGCGGCCTCCGCGGAGAACGTGACGCCGGCGGAGCAGGGCAGACTGAGTATGACGGCGGTGGTGTTTGACACGATGCTGATCTGTACCCTGACGGGGCTGGTGATCCTGGCCACGGGCAGCGAGGGCGTCGGCGTCAGCGCCGTCATGCGGGCCTTCTCCAAGGGGCTGCCCTTTCCGCAGGGGCTGTCGGAGCTCCTTTTTCTGACGATCCTGACCCTGTTTTCCTTCACGACGGTGATCGGCTGGAGCTGCTGCGGCACAGCCTGTCTGGATTATCTGACGGGCCGGTCCCGGAGGCTTCGACGCTGGTATCTGGCGGTCTATGTGCTGACGGTGGCTGTGGCGCCGGTTTTTTCCACCAGGAGCGTCTGGACCGCTGCCAGCCTGTGCAACGGGCTCATGGCAGTGCCCAATGTGTTGGCCCTGCTGCTGCTCTGCGGAAAAATCAAGGACACAAGGCCCATGCATTCTTGATTTTCACCCGGAAATCGGATATAATGCAGGTATCCACAGACAGAGGTGATCCGAATGGCAGAAACAGACGAACTGCTGCAAGGGATGATGGAAGCCGCCCGCGCAGCCGGAGAGCTGATCCGGTCCGCCCGGGACGTGACGAGCTCCGTCCAAGAGAAAACCAGTCCCCGGGATCTGGTGACGAAATATGACCTGCTGGTTCAGGCCTTCCTCCAGCGGGAGCTGAAGCGGATCCTGCCGGAGGCGGGATTTCTCGGAGAGGAAGGGGAGCAGCAAGAGGAGCTCTCCGCCCGGGAGTGGGTCTTTATCGTGGATCCCATCGACGGCACCACCAATTTCATCCAGGGCTTCCGAAACAGCTGCGTCAGCATCGGCCTTGCCCATTGGGGCCGTGCGACCCATGGGGTGGTATACAATCCCTATGACGGGGAGCTCTACGCCGCGCGATTGGGAGGCGGCGCCACGCTGAACGGCGCGGACATCCGCTGCAGCGACCATCCCCTGGAACGCAGCTTGCTGATCTTCGGCTCCGCCCTCTACTACCGGGAGCTGGTGCCGGAGACCCTGCGCCTGTTCAACGCGGCCTTTCCCCTGGTGCAGGACGTCCGCCGCTTTGGTTCCGCGGCGCTGGATCTCTGCTATCTGGCCGCCGGAAAGGCGGGCGCCTTCTTTGAATGCCGTCTCTGCCCCTGGGATTATGCGGCGGGCAGCCTGATCGCCCGGGAGGCCGGCTGCGTGGTGACACAGCTGGACGGACGAGCTCTGGACCTCTTCCGAAAATCCAGCGTTCTTGCGGGAAGCCCACAGGCCTACCATGCCCTGCTCACGTGCTTCGCGGACCGGAAGGAGGACTAAAATGAGATACAAAAGAAGAATCCGGCTGCTTGCCGCGCTGCTTGCGCTGACGATGCTGTTCAGCGGCTGCAGTCTGATCTCCCAGACGATCATCTGCCAGATCCTGCCCTCCCAGGAGTCCGCCCCCGCGACGACGCGGCAGGAGCCCGATACGAGCGGCTCCGTCGTCCGTGATACGACGGACAGCCGGGAGAGTACTGCGCCTGTCGGTCCCGGGGACGAGGCCCTGATCCGCTGGCAGAACGCGGGGCAGAAGGATTATCTCCCCGAAGAGCCGCTTAGCCTGGTGCCCTTCTCCGAGATGGAATACCAGCGCCCGGATGTGGAAGCCTTATACGCGGATTTTGACAGCCTGATCGCGCTGGCCGAAACGGAGCAGGACGCGGATCTGCTGCTGGAGCGTTATTACGCGCTCTATACCCGCTACATCAGCTTCTACTCCATGGACACGCTGGCGAATATCCGCAACAGTCTTGATACCACCGATCCCTATTATCAGGAGGAATACGATTTCTGCGAGGCGGAGACCCCTACGGTGGAGGAAAAGATGGAGGAGTTAAACAAAGCCTTCGCTGCCTCCCCCGCAAGAGACGAGCTGGAAGGGAAGTATTTCGGAAAGGGCTATTTTTTCCACTACGACGATTACGAGGTTTACACGAACCCGGAATATCTTCGGCTGTCCCAGGAGGAGAATGCCCTGCTGAGCGAGTATCGGGAGCTGACCTCCGACGTGCAGGTCACTTATCGGAACGTCACCAAATCCCTGGACGAATGGATGGAGAGCGACGATTACGAGGAATACATCGGCGCCCTGAAGGCCTATTACCAGCAGTACAACGAAACTGTGGGCGACGTTTTTGCCCGGCTCGTCCGGGTCCGCCAGCAGCTGGCGGCTGCCCTTGGTTATGAGTCCTACGCTGATTACAGCTATGAGGTGACCTATACCCGGGATTATACGCCGGAGCAGGGGGAAAGCTTCCTGAAGGGGATTCGAAAGCATCTGGTCCCGATCCTGGCGCAGGCCTATGAAAGCTCCGCCGCTGCCAATTACAGCGCCGGATACGTCAGCGAGGAAAAAGTCATGGAATTTGTTCGTTCCGCCGCCGAACAGCTGGGCGGTACGGTCTGGGACGCCTACCGTTTCATGCAGGAATATCAGCTCTGCGACATCGGAAAATCCGCGAAGAAGACCGAAGCCTCCTTTCAGATCTATATCCACGATTATGAGGCGCCCTTTGTGCTGGTAAACGCACAGGGCAGCGCCGAAGACTATACGACCTTTTCCCACGAGTTCGGCCACTTTACCGACGCCTATTACAATTACGGCGCCAACGAGGACCTGGAGACCGCCGAGACCTTTTCCCAGGCCATGGAATTTTTGGCGTTGTCCCACAACGGGGTCCTGAATGAACGGCAAAGCGAACGGATGCTCCGCCACAAGCTGGTGGATGCCCTGGAGACCTTTGTGTATCAGGGGGCCTACGCGGATTTTGAAGCCCGCGTCTACGCTCTGAAGCCCAAGGAGGTTTCCGTTGAAAAGATCAACGAGCTCTATCTGCAGTGCTGCAAGGATTACGGGATCTATGAGCGCGGCTTTGATTTCTACTATTCCATGGGCTGGATCGACATCATTCACTTCTTTGAGGTGCCCTACTATATCATCAGCTATTGTGTCTCCGCGGAGACGGCCCTGCAGGTTTATCAGCTGGAAGCGGAAACTGCCGGTGCAGGTGTGGACGCCTATTTCCGTCTGCTGGATCGGGATTACAACGCGGGCGTTCAGCAGGTCATGAAGGACGCCGGCCTGGAAAACCCCTTCCGGGACGATGTGCTGGAGGAGACAGCCGCGTTCTTCCGCCGGGAGCTGGGCCTGAAATAATTCCGGCTTATCCGGTATAAGTGATCCAAAAAATGGAAAAGCTCCCTTTGTACCGAATGACAAGGGGAGGCTTTTCTTATGCAGGTAAAGGATTTGATGTCGAGTCATCTGATCACGGTGGATCGGGAGGAGACGGTCGCTGCAGCGGCCAGGCTTTTGAGCCGGTATAACGTGGGTGCGCTGCCGGTCACCACCCAGGGAGGAAAACTTGTGGGAATGCTGACGGACCGGGATATCACGGTCCGCTGCGTGGCCGCGAATTTTAACCCGAACATCACCAGAGTTCGCACGGTGATGAGCGCCGGCCCTGTGACGGTGCAGGCCGAGGAAAGTGATATTCAGGCCGCCAAAACCATGGGAAAGCATCAGATCCGCCGTCTGCCCGTGACGCAGAACGGAAGACTTGTTGGAATGCTCAGCCAGGGGGACTTTGCAGCCTGCTCCGCTATGAGCAAAGAGACCGCCCAGGCCCTCCGGCAGAGCTTTGAAGCGGAGCCGCACATGGAATAAAAAGCCGCGGCCGTCTCAGTGGGCCGCGGCTTACGATCAATTTTTTGGGTGGTCACGCTTCGGCGGAAGCGGAATGCTCGGCTTCGGCCTTTTTCCATTCGCCGATGTAGAAGCGGGTGTAAAGCACCAGAGCGGTAAATACGCAGATGATACACAGGACCACCAACGTGGTGGAGAGCCAGGCGGGCATGTCGGAGAAGAGCAGCAGAGCCAGGGCGGTGGCATAGAGCATGACGGTGGAGACCTTCCCGTACCAGCGGGCGCTGGGGACCTTGTTGGTCTTCCGGATGGTGAGATATCCCAGAATCCCCATGGAGATCTCCCGGAACACACAGAGCCCCAGAAGGATCCAAAGCAGGGGATAGCTGAAAGCCAAACATAAGACAACGGACACCTGCGTCAGCTTATCGGCAATGGGATCCAGAGCCTTTCCCAGATCGGAGACCATATGAAAATGCCGGGCGATCTGGCCGTCCATCACATCGGTGAGAGCGGAAACAGCAATGAGTATGACCGTAAGGCTGATATCTTCTTTGCCCAAATAGGCCCAGATGATCACCGGGACCAAAAGCAGACGGAAAAAGGAAAGAAGATTGGGTATGGTCCAGATTTTACCGTCCCGAAAGAGTTTCAGCATATGACACCCCCTGTGTGGTGAATTCCACCCATCTATTATACTGAAAAAAGACAGGATGTCAACAAAAAAATGCCCGGCTCATGGAGAGCCGGGCATTGCTGTTGCTTATTGCGCGTCTTTCTCGTCAAAGAGGTCGCCGCAATTCGGGCAGAACTTGGGCGGATTCTTGGGATCCTCGGGCTCCCATCCGCACTTGTCACACTTATACAGGGGCTCATCCTCGGGCTTTTTCTTGCCGCATTCCACGCAGAACTTGCCCTTGTTCACGGTGCCGCACTCGGGGCAGGCCCAGCCGTCCACGGGCTTGGGCGCGCCGCATTCCATGCAGAACTTGCCGACATTCTCCGCACCGCAGGCGCATTTCCAGCTGTCGACCTTGGGGGCGGCGGCAGCCTGCTGCTGACCCATGGCAAAGAGATTCTGAGCGTTGATGCCGCCCGCCTGCTGGGCCATACCGTAGCCCATGAAGCCGGTCATGGCGCCGCCTGCGTTGTTGGCCGCGTCCTTCATGGCCTGGCTCTGGGCCTCGACCAGGGTGGCGGCAGCCATGGTGGGATCCCGCATGATGGCCGCGTGCTGGGCCTTCTTGATGAGCTCCTGATCCTCCTCGGAGAGGGTGATGGGGTTCATGGCGATGGAGACCACCTGCAGTCCCCGGAGCTCGCCCCACTTCTTGGAGAGGGCGGCGTTCATGGCGTCGCTCAGCTCCTCGGCGTGGCCGGGCAGAGCGGAGGGACGGACCTGCAGCTCGGAGATCCTGGCAAAGGCGGGCTGCAGAGCGGAGACAAACTCGGTCTTCAGCTGGGCGTCGATCTGATCGCGGGTGTAGGCGCGCTCTACGTTGCCGCACACGTTGGCGTAGAACAGCAGAGGATCGGCGATCCGGTAGGAGTACAGACCGCTGCAGCGGACAGAGACGTCGATATCCAGGTTGATGTTGCGGTCCACGACCCGGAAGGGAATGGGCGTCGGGGTGCCGAATTTGTTGTCGATGATCTCCTTGGTGTTGAAATAGTAGACCCGCTGATCCTTGCCGGGGTCGCCGCCGAAGGTAAAGCGCTTGCCGATCAGCTTGAAGGTTTCCTTGATGCTGTTGCCGAGACTGCCGGTGAAGATGGAGGGCTCGGTGGAGGAATCCCAAACGAATTCGCCGGGCTCGGCGCAGACCTCTACGATCTTGCCCTGCTCGACAATGATCATGCACTGACCGTCGGCCACCGCGATAACGGAGCCGTTGGAGATGATGTTGTCGTTGCCCTTGGTGTTGCTGGAGCGGCCGGAGATCCGCTTCTGGCCCTTGACGGCCAGAACATTTTTGTCAATGGCGTCACAGTAGAAGAATTCCTTCCACTGATCGGCAAGCACGCCGCCTAAGGCGCCAAGTCCTGCTGCGATAAGTCCCATGGTATGTGCTCCTTTCAAAGATCATATAGAATGGTTTTTCGGTGGATCCACGCGGATCCATTCAATGCTGCAAATATTATATAATACTTTTTCGTTTTTCGCAACGGAAAAAGAAAAAATATTTTCTTTGCGTCGAAAAGCCTTTCCTCAGAATTATCATTGACGAAATCTGAAATTTGGGGTACAATCAGACCATGGGATAAGCACCAAGTACAACGCTGTGAAAGGATGAAAAAAATGCCTGAAATGAAGAAAATCCCCGAGAGAAATGAAATCCCGCAGAAGGACCGCTGGGCTGTGGAGGACCTTTATCCCTCCGACGAGGCCTGGATGCAGGACCTGGAAAAAATGAAGGCGCTGACCGCGGAGCTGGCGTCCTTTGCAGGCCGCCTCGGCGAAAGCGCTGCCGACCTTTTTGAGTACGCCTCCAAGCTTGAACGCGCCGGCGTGCTGCTGAGCAATCTGTTCAACTATTCCTCCCGCCGCAACGACGAGGATACCCGGGTGGCAAAGTATCAGGAGATGAACGGCATGGCCATGTCCACCTATGTGGCCTTCGCCTCCGCCACCGCCTTTGAAACCCCGGAGATTATGGCGATCCCCCAGGAGAAGCTCGACCGCTTCTATGCCGAGGAGCCCGGCCTGGAGCGCTACCGCCGCTACATCTTCAACATTCGCCGACACGCCGCCCATGTGCTCAGCCCCAGCGAGGAGAAGCTGCTCGCCATGGCCGGTGAAATGATGCAGTCTCCTGACGATATCTACTCCAAGTTCGCCGACGCGGATCTGAGCTTCCCCGACGCCGTGGACAAGGACGGGAACAAGCACCCCCTGTCCCAGGGCACCTACATCTCCTACATGGAGTCCGACGATCGGGAGCTGCGCAAGTCCGCCTTCCGCAACACCTACAACACCTGGGCCGCCAATAAAAACTCCGTGGCAGCCATGCTGAACGCCCAGGTCAAGAGCCTGCAGTTCATGGCCAACGCCAGGAAATACGCCAGCCCTCTGGAGGCTTCCCTGGACAACACCAACGTCCCCGTTGAGGTCTATCACAATCTGATCGAGGCCGTTCACCAGAACTTCGACAAGATGCACCGCTACACCCGGCTGCGCAAGAAGCTCCTGGGCGTGGACGAGCTCCATTTCTACGATCTCTACACGCCGCTGGTTCCCGGCGCGGACGTGAAGATCCCCTTTGAGCAGGCCAAACAGACGGTCTACGAGTCCCTGGCTCCCATGGGCGAGGACTATCGGAAGATCCTGAAGGAGGGCTTTGAAAACCGCTGGATCGACGTGTATCAGAACGTGGGCAAGCGCAGCGGCGCCTACTCCGCCGGCGCTTTCGTCCATCCCTACGTGCTGCTGAACTACACCGGCACCCTGGACAGCCAGTTCACCCTGGCCCACGAGATGGGCCACGCCCTCCACTCCTGGCACTCCAACAAGTACCAGAATCCCGTGGACGCGGATTACGTGATCTTCGTGGCAGAGGTGGCCTCCACCTGCAACGAAGCGCTGCTCATGGAGTATCTGCTGGGCAGGACCACCGACAAAAAAGAACGCGCCTACCTCATCAATCATTTCCTGGAGCAGTTCCGCACCACGCTGTACCGTCAGACCATGTTCGCCGAGTTCGAGCTCATCCTGGGTCAGCTGAATCAGCAGGGCGTGGCCCTGACCGCGGAGCGGATGTGCGAGGAATACAAGAAGCTGAACGCCGCCTACTTCGGCGAGGACATTGTCCTGGACGACGAGATCGCCTACGAGTGGGAGCGCATCCCCCACTTCTACTACAACTACTACGTCTTCCAGTACGCCACCGGCTATTCCGCCGCCATCGCCCTGTCCCGCCGCATTCTGCGGGAGGGCGAGAGCGCCGTCAAGGATTACATCGGCTTCCTCTCCGGCGGCTGCTCCAAGGACCCCATCGACCTGCTCAAGGGCGCCGGCGTGGATATGTCCAGCCCCGAGCCCGTCAACCAGGCCCTGGCCCTTTTCGGCGAGCTGCTGGACGAGATGGAGGAGCTGATGGCCGAATGAACGCCGTCTGGCTTCCCGTTTTCCACCACTTCGAGAACGGCAATATCTTCACCGGTTCCTGCGGCCCCTTCCGCTACAAGATCACGCCGAACGTGGTGATGGCCACCCCCAAGGAGCTGGACCACGCAGCCAGCTCCATCAAGGCCGAATACTGGCACGGCCCCCTGAGCTATGAGTTCAGCGCCATCGAGGGCGAAAAGACCTTCCCCATGTCCCCGGAGGGCCGCGCCGACCTGCAGGCCTGGCTCGAAGCCCAAATGTAGCGGCGCACAGCGTGCGCCAATCGTCCTCCGCCGATGAGGTGTATGGAATGCTCTGGCTGATTGAAAACGTTGAACAAATCACATTATCTGACTTGGTTCCTCTGTTTCCCTGCCTGAGCGAAGCGCGGCGGGAGAAGCTCGCAAGCTTTCGTCACGAGCCATCCGCGGTGCAGTCCGCCCTGGCCGAGCTTCTCCTCCGCCACGCGCTCCGGGAGGAGTACGGGCTGACAGAGCTTCCGAGGATCGAACGCGGAGAGAAGGGCAAGCCCTTCTTCCCGGAAAGCCCGGACATCTGCTTCAACCTGTCCCACTGCAAAACCGCCGTGGCCTGCGCTCTGTCCTCCGCTCCCGTCGGCGTGGACGTCCAGGAGTACAGAACAATTTGCAGGGACAAGCATTGCTTGTCCGCTCCTCCCATCTACCGGATCCTGTCGGAAACCGAGCGCGCCTGGGTCGAGGCAGGGGAGAGCCCGGAGGAACAGGACCGCCGCTTCGCCGCCGTCTGGACCTGCAAGGAGGCCTACGGAAAGAAAACCGGCGTTGGCTTCCTTTACGACCTGAAATCCACAGAATTCCTGCCCCAACCCGGCGAATGGACCCAGTACGGCAGTCGGTTTTATCATCTTTCCGCCCCGGACTACGCCCTGACGCTCTGTACCAAAAAGTCCCTGCCCTGCAAACCTGTCAGCTTTGAAGAAATCCTTTGTGAGGTGAGACGATGAAACACTTTCTTGTTGTAGTCGATATGCAAAAGGACTTCATCGACGGCTCCCTGGGCACCCCCGAGGCCGTCGCCATCAAGCCCGCCGTCCTGAATTTGATTCACGGCTTCCCCGGGGAGATCTGGGCCACCGTGGACACCCATGGGGAGAACTACCTGGAGACCGCTGAGGGCCGACATCTGCCCGTGGAGCACTGCATCAAGGGCACCCCCGGCTGGGCCGTGGACCGGGAGGTCGCCACCGCCCTGAACGGAAGGAGCGCAGTCTTTGTGGAGAAGCCCACCTTCGGCTCTCTGGTCCTGCCGCAGCTCATCGAGGACGCGGCGGCGGGGGAGGACTTCGACCTGACCCTCTGCGGCCTCTGCACCGACATCTGCGTGATCTCCAACGCCCTGCTGCTGAAGGCCCGCTTTCATGAAAAGGAGATCTCCGTGATCGCCGCCTGCTGCGCCGGCGTCACCCCCGCGAAACACGAAGCTGCACTGGAAGTTATGAGATCCTGTCACATCAACATTCTGTAGGGACAAGCATCGCTTGTCCGCCGAGAATCATAGGAGGTACGATATGTTCGACGTTCAAAAAGTAACCGAAGCCTGCGTCCAGTGGATCCGCGATTTTTTTGAAGAGAATGGCCCCGGCTGCAACGCGGTGCTGGGGATTTCCGGCGGAAAGGACAGCTCTGTCGCCGCGGCCCTCTGCGTGGAAGCCCTGGGCAAAGACCGGGTCATCGGCGTGCTCATGCCCAACGGCGAGCAGCACGACATCGACATGGCCCATCTGCTCTGCGAGCACCTGGGCATTGAAAACTACGTGGTAAATATCCACGACGCCGTGGAGGGCGTGAAAAACGCCATGCCCGCGGGGTTTGAACTCTCCAACCAGAGCATCGTCAATCTGCCCCCCCGCATCCGCATGGCTACGGTCTACGCCGTGAGCCAGAGCCGCAACGGCCGGGTGGTCAACACCTGCAACCTCTCCGAGGACTGGGTGGGCTACTCCACCCGCTACGGCGACGCCGCGGGCGACTTCAGCCCCATGTCCCATCTGACTGTGGACGAAGTCAAACAGGTGGGCCGCTATCTGGGTCTGCCCGCCGTGCTGGTGGACAAGGTTCCCATCGACGGACTCTGCGGCAAGACTGACGAGGACAACCTGGGGTTTACCTACGCCGCCCTGGATCGCTATATCCGCACCGGCGAAATCGACGATCCCGAAACCAAGGAGCGCATTGACCGGCTCCACCGCCGCAACCTCTTCAAGCTGAAGATGATGCCTTCCTTTGATTATGGAATCGAAACAAAGGCGGACGAATAAACAAAACACCGAAGCCACATATCGGAGGAAACATTGATGAACATAGAAAACAGGGAGGCAAATTCCGTGAACCTGGAAGGTCGGGAACGCATTGTCGCAGAGCAGAACCGCGGCGCCTCTCTGACCATGTGGATCGGGCTTGGCGCGATTTTATGTCTCCTTCTGACCTGTTTTTTGGGTTCGCTGGGTTTTTTCCGGAACAGTCTTCAGTTCACCCTGGCATTCCTGGCCCTGCTCCTGATCGCCTCCGTGTTAATCTTCTTTGTTCCCGCGAAGAAGGACGAACGCTGGTACGTCGTCTGTTCTCTGCTCAATCACGGAGGCATCGGTCTGGCAGCCTTGCTGCTGCTGAACACCCTGAGCCTGGAGATTCGTGTTCGCAGTCTGTTTCTGAGCGGCCTGCCTGCTGCGGCGATTCTTTTCGGCGTCGTCATGTTCTATCTCAGCGGAGATGAAGAAAGTCGCCCCAAGCTCCTGTATTTCGGGCTGGCCGCTCTGATCGTCGTCTGCATTGATGCTGTAGTCAAGTATTTCGATGATCATACGGAATTCTGGCTCTGTATGGCCATCTGTGCCTTGATGAGCTGCGCCGGCTTGGGGGCTTTGATCTGGGCGAATATGGATACGACCCACCGTTCCATCTATAAGGCCCTGGCCGCGGCGAGTTTTTCCGTCTATCTGTTGGTGCTGGCCGCGGCTGCCTTGGCGCTCTATCTCTCAGCGGCCGGCTCCAACAGCAATTCTGATCGGAACGGCAAACGAAAGAGCTTCGGCGGAAAGGGCGGCAGCGACAGGCGGAGCGGCTCGGGCACGCTCCTGGGGGATCTCTTTGGCACAGGGGCCAGAACCCGGACTGTGACCCGCAGACCTGTCTATTTCCCCACATATCTTTGGTATTACACTCCATATACCCGTTACGCCTCCATCAATCGAATGGAGGGACTCAGCAAGGAAGAAAGAGAAGCGTACTGTAGCAGTTATCGCAGACGGAGGAAGTTTTTACTTGCCGTCGTTGTGGTGATCGTGGTGGCGCTTATCGCATTCGCAGTGCTGGCAGGACGGAGCTGAACAAACCGAGGAACTCAGATGATTGCAAATTACCATACCCATACCCCCCGATGCAACCATGCCGACGGCAAAGAACGGCGCTATATTGAGCGAGCTTTGGAGGGCGGTTTTCAGGAGCTGGGCTTCTCCGATCATAGCCCCTATTTCTTCGACGAGCCGGGCTATTATTCCTCCTTCCGCATGCGTCCCGAGCAGCTGCCGGACTATGTGGAGACCCTGCTTTCCCTCCGGGAGGAATACAAGGACCGGATCCAGCTTTGGATCGGCCTGGAGGCGGAGTATTACCCGAAGCTGTTTCCCCGCCTGCTGGATTATATCCGTCAATTCCCTATGGACTACCTGATCCTGGGACAGCACGCGCTTTACAACGAGACTGAGGGGGTCTTTTCGCCCCGCCCTACAGACAAGGTAAAGCTGCTGGATCAATACCGGGGCCAGACCCTGGAGGCCCTGGAGACGGGACTCTTCTCCTACTTTGCGCACCCGGATCTGTTCTGTTTTACCGGTGATCCCAAGGCCTACGAACGCCATGTCCGGACCATCTGCCGCCGGGCGCGGGAGCTGAATATCCCGCTGGAATTCAATCTCCTGGGCTACAGCGAGGGCAAGCACTATCCGGACCCGCGCTTCTGGCGCATTGTGGGGGAAGAACAGCCCAAGGTCGTCATCGGCTGCGACGCCCACAACCCGGCCTTCGTCTGGAGGCCGGAGCTGATCGCGGAGGCCGAAAGGATTCTCTCCGGCTTTGGTATAAGCCCCGTCGAGACCGTTTCCCTCCGCCCTATCCGATAAAACCGGCCGAGGCTGTCTTTTTCGGCGCAGCGAAGAATCCGCAAGCGCATAGCCAGCGCACTCAAAAAATATTTTCAAAATCCTGAAAATAATGCTTGCATTTTTGAATGAAGTGTGCTATTATACTTCCCGCGAGAGATCCGGGTGTGGCGAAGTTTGGTATCGCGCTTGAATGGGGTTCAAGAGGCCGCTGGTTCGAATCCAGTCACTCGGACCAAAAATGGGATAGTCCCTTTGGGACTATCCCATTTTTTCGTTCTATATTGTTTTTTAATTTTATTCGTGCTATAATCTATCATATAAGGCGATTGGATTGATTCCGAGCTTTGGAAAAACGAAGGTCGTTTTTGACGACGGATCGAACGTGAAATTTTAAATAATCTCTGAGATTGTCATAACTGGCATTGAAATTCCGTGGCTTCTCGATGGCGAGTATCCCGATAAACAAAAAAACCATATTCGGAGGCAAAACCATGACAGTCCTGGTCCTCAACGGCTCCCCGAAGGGAGAAAACAGCATCACTCTGCAAACGGTGCTGTATCTGAAAAAACAGTGCGAAAAGGTCCGCTTTGAATACCTCCACGTGGGTCAGCGTATTCGCGCTTATGAGAAAGATTTTTCAACTTGTGCCGCGGCGCTGGAGCGGGCGGATCTGATCCTGTTCAGCTATCCGGTCTATACCTTCCTGGTCCCGGCGCAGCTCCACCGCTTCCTGGAACTCGTCAAGGAGCACGGCGTGGACCTGGCAGGGAAGTGGGCCACCCAGATTACCACCTCCAAGCACTTCTACGATATCACTGCCCATCAGTTCATACGGGACAACTGTGAGGACCTGGGACTGCGCTGTATCAATGGCCTCTCCGCCGATATGGAAGACCTGCTCCGTGAAGACGGCAGACGGGAGGCCCGGGCCTTTCTGCGCCACGTATTCTGGTGCATGAAGGAGGGTGTTTCAGAGCCGCCCCGCCGCGAAGCCGCCGGGGACGCGACCTGGCAGGGCGCGGCGCCGGCGATCCCGGAAGCGGCGCCCAAGGGCCAGAAAACCGTCACCCTGGTGACGGATCTCTCCCGGGACGAGGGAGGCCGGCTGCGGGCCATGATCGACGCTTTTTCGGCGACCTCGGATTGTAATGTGGAGTTGATCGACCTGGCCGGGACCCGCATCGACGGAGGCTGCCTGGGCTGCTTCCACTGCGCCGCGGACGGAACCTGCGTCTACAAGGACGGCTTTGACCGATTCCTGCGGGAGACCATTCAGTCCGGCGACGCCACGGTCTACGCCTTCACGATCCGGGATCACTCCATGGGCTCCCGCTTCAAGCTCTATGACGACCGGCAGTTCTGCAACGGTCACCGCACCGTCACCATGGGCAAGCCGGTTGGCTACCTGGTGTCCGGTCCGCTGGACCAAGAAGCGAATCTTCGCACCTTGATCGAAGCACGGGCCCAGGTGGGCGGCAATCCGCTGGCAGGAATCGCCACAGACCAGCGGGACCCCGACGCCGAGATCCGCAATCTGGCCAAAAGCCTTTCCTATATGCTCTCCACGGATTTCCGCCAGCCGGCCAATTTCTACGGCGTGGGAGGCATGAAGATTTTCAGGGACCTGATCTGGCAGATGCAGGGCCTGTTGCGGGAGGATCACCGTTTTTATCGGGAAAAGGGCTTCTACGACTTTCCGCAAAAACAGCGGGGAAAGATGCTTGCCATGTATTTGGTGGGCGGCATGATGAAAAATAAAAAGCTCAGCCGCAAGCTGGGAAACAAAATGACCGAAGGCATGCTCATGCCCTATCAGAAAGTGTTGAAACAAGCAGAACAGAAATAATAAAAAGGAGGAATCACTATGCAAAAGTTGTTGCGCCGCGTTTTGGCAATCGCGCTCAGCCTGACCATGCTGCTCAGCATCCTGCCCCTTGCAGGGGCGGAAGAAACAGCGGAAATCCTTCTTCCCAATGGCGATTTTGAAAACGGCGACGCCGCGAACTGGATTCTCACGGGACTGCCCCAGAATCCGGTTCGCAGCAATGAATGGAATACTCCGAATCCAAGCTGGACCCTGAATCTCTGGGCGCATGATACCGAGCAGGTGGAGATCCATGCTTCCTATCCCGTCTGGCTGACCGCCGGAGAATACCATTTCAGCTTTGACATCAGCGGCGAAGGAAAGGACAGCAATCTGCGTTGGAGCATCAAAGCGGGGGAAAGCGTCCTGGCAGAGGCGGAACACTCTGTCACCACCGTGGACTGGAATGTTTGGAACACAATCCAGACCGATTCCTTTGTTCTGAGCGAGCCAACAGAGATCGTCTTTGATTTCGGCGGGACCGGGCCGGTCAAGTATTGGGGCGATCTGGATAATTTGAGACTTTTTGGCACGGGCGCCATCTATGAGGAGCCTGCTCCCGTACGGGAGATCGCGATCTCCAACGGAGACTTTGAAAACGGAACGTCCGGATGGACCTTAAGCGGCCTGCCGGATGATCCCATTCTCAACAACCAATACTCTGCCGTGAACGCGACCAATGTACTCAACCTCTGGGCCAGCGATACAGAAGAGTCCGGCGTTGCCGCCCGGTATTTTGTCCGTCTGACGGCAGGAACCTATTATTTTACATATCGGATGGACGGGGAAAACCGAGACGGTCATCTTTCAGTCGGCGTCAACAGGGGCGAGGAATCCTTCCCCATGGTGCAGCACATCGTCACGCAGGGCTGGGATGACTGGCAGCCGTATCAGACGGAAGAATTCACGTTGGAGCAAAGCGCTGAAATCTCCTTCCGCATCTCCGGAACGATCCCTGCGGGCTACTGGGCCCATCTGGACGATCTGAAGCTTTTCGGAACCGGCGCTGTCGCGGAACCGGAGATCGAGCTGGATCACACGCCCACCCTGGCGGTGGAGAAGGTCCAGGGCGTCGAGTCTGCGGATTTCATGCGCGGTACGGACGTATCTTCCTATCTCTCCATTGTGAACTCCGGCGCGAAATACTATGATTACGACGGCAATGCGCTGACAAACCAGGGCTTTTTTGATCTGCTGGCGGATGCGGGATTCAACTATATCCGTCTCCGCGTCTGGAACGATCCCTTTGACGCCCAGGGACGGGGCTACGGCGGCGGCAACTGCGATGTGAACGCGGCCCTGACCATGGGACAGTGGGCCACCAACGCCGGAATGAAGGTTTTGATCGACTTCCACTATTCGGACTTTTGGGCAGATCCCGGCAAACAGAAGGCCCCCAAGGCATGGAGTGAATACAGCCTCGCGCAGAAGGTCGAAGCAGTGGACGCCTTCACCTACACCAGCCTGAAAACCTTGTTGGACGGCGGCGTGGACGTGGGCATGGTCCAGGTGGGCAACGAAACAACCAATTCCATCTGCGGAGAATCCAGCTGGGCCAACAAGGCGCAGATCTTCTCCGCGGGTTCCGCAGCCGTTCGTCGGATCGCCGAGGAATACGAGCATCCGATCCTGGTGGCAATCCACTTTACCAATCCGGAGCGCTCCGGCAACTACGCATCCCAGGCCCAGAATCTGAGCAATTACAATGTGGACTACGACGTGTTTGCCTCCTCCTGGTATCCCTACTGGCACGGAAGCACCGCCAATCTGACTTCCGTACTGAAACAGGTTGCCGAAACCTATGGCAAGCAGGTGATCGTAGCCGAAACCTCCTGGGCCTGGACCCTGGACGACGGCGACGGCCATGAAAACACCGTCCGTGTTGGCAACAACGACGGCAACGCTGCCTATTCCTTCTCCCGGCAGGGGCAGGCGGACGAGCTGGTTTCCGCAGTCAAGGCCATCAAGGCGGTGGGGGAAGCCGGCGTCGGCGTCTTCTACTGGGAGAACGCATGGATCCCCGTCCAATATGCTTATGACGAGAACGGAGCGCGAGACGAAGCCATTTATACAGCAAACAAGGAGAAATGGGAACAGTTCGGCTCCGGTTGGGCTTCTTCCTATGCCGCGGAATACGACCCCAACGACGCGGGACGCTGGTACGGCGGTTCCGCTGTGGACAACCAGGCCATGTTTGATTTTACCGGAAAGGCGCTGGATTCTCTCTGGACCTGGAAGTATATGATGGTTGGGACCGAGGAGCTGATCGAGAAGCAGGTGGAATCTGTCGAACAGCTTGAAATCTCCGTCGAACTGGGAGAAAGCCTGAATCTGCCCGCCACCGTGAAGGTCAGCTACAATGTGGGTGCCGCAAAGGACGAGGCAGTGAGCTGGAACAATGAAGAGCTGGCAGCGGCAGACGTCAACACTCCCGGCGTTTATACCGTTCACGGCGTCGTTACGCTGTCCTACGATCTGGGTACCGCGGAAACGCTTGCTGTCGTCACGGTCAATTACCCCAATCTGCTCCAGAACCCCGGCTTTGAATTGGAAGACATGAGCATGTACAGCCTCTCCGGCGGCAGCCGTACGGGAGACGATCCGCACAGCGGAAGCAAAAGCGTACACTGGTACAACAGCGGCGGCGGTGTGATGGAGCTCTCCCAAAGCCTGACGCTGGAGCCCGGCGTCTACAGCTTCTCCCTCTATGCCCAGGGAGACGGAAAGGGCTCCACGGATATGTATCTCTACGCAGATGTGAACGGAGAACGCGAGACGCAGAGCTTTGCTCTGGCCGGCTGGGCGGTATGGCAGCACCCGGAAGTCAGCTTTACCGTTTCCGAGACCTGTTCCGTCACTGTGGGCGTGCATTTGGCCTATGGCGCCGGCGGCTGGGGAACCATCGATGATCTGAGCCTGCGTCGTTCCGTCGTACCGGATCCTGTGCCAGAGCTCCCGATAATCTACAAATCCATCAGCATCGGCGCAGAACTCAGCATCGTTTATAATTTCCGGGCAGACGCAATGGAGTCCTTTGATTCCTGGTATTTACAGATCGAAAAGCTTGACGCCGAGGGCAATGTCCTTGCGAAAAGCTGTTACGGCGAAGCGCAGGATTACGACCTGGAATGGAAAGAAGGATACTGGTTTGCGGTATATGATGGCGTCAGCGCAAAAGAAATGGGCGTGACCGTCAGAGCCCGGCTTGTGGGCCTCGACGCCGGAGAAAACGAAATTGTGGGCGAAGCCTGTGAGGACAGCATCCGCAGCTATTTGCTGGAGCTCCTGATGGAAGAAGGCAGAGATTCTCAGCGTGTCCTTTGCGCTGACCTTCTGAATTATGGCGCTGCAGCCCAGATCTATTTCGATTTCGACACGGAACACCTGGTCAATGAGGAGCTGACTCCCGAGCAGGCCGCGGCCATGGAACAGTACGCAACAAAGGAGGAAGCGCCTGCGGAACAGACCAACAGCCCCGAAGGCCCAACGCTCTACAGCTCGGTCTCGCTGAAGAACCGCGTCATTCTGTCGCTGAGCGCTGTGGTACGCAACGCCCAGGGAGAGGTTTCGGTCCGAATCACGGATCCGGACGGATCGTCTGTTGAGCTGCCCATGAGCGCGGTGTCCGCAAAGGTATATATCGCAAAATTCAGCAACGTCAGCGCGAAGAACATGCGCAAGCCATATGAGATCAAGGTCCTGGTGGATGGAAACGATTATGGCACACCGATCATCTGGTCCGTGGAGGGGTATATCCATGCGCTGCGGGAAAACGGCGGGGATAAGGAGATTGCCCTTGCAAACGCTATGCTGATCTACGGAGACTCCGCTGCGAAATACCTGAACGAAAGATAAAACAAAAACCGCTACGCAACGCAATAAACATAAAGAAAACACGCCTTTTCCTGCGAAAGGCGTGTTTTCTGCATTTTGCAGCTATTTTGTTTCCGCCCGGTGTAAAATCATCTCAGCGGCTATGGAGATCGCGATCTCTTCCGGCGTTTTTGCCAGGATCGGCAGGCCGATGGGGGCGTGGATGCGGGAGATTTCCGCTTCAGAGTATCCCTCTTCCAGCAGCTTTTGGTTGACATAAGCAGTCTTTTTGCGGCTGCCGATGCAGCCAATATAGGAAGCAGGCGTCCGCAGAACCTGGCGCAGAACAGACAGATCCTTTTCGTGTCCCGGAGTCATAACCACCACATAATCCTGTTTTTTGATGCTTACGGAGGATGGGAGGGGATCAAAGGCCGCACAGAGCAGCGAAGCGCCCGGAAAACGCCGGGATGTGGTCAGCTCCGGCCGCGGATCGACGACAGTAATCGAAAAATCCAGGGGAAGCAGGACAGGGACCAGCGCCTGGCTTACGTGACCCGCGCCAAAAATATAGACGCGCTCCTTAGGTCTGACAGGCTCCACATACAGAAGCCCGTCGTCCTTTTCAAGTACAGTGGGGGCACGGGGAAAAAGCTCGCTCTCTCCGTGCAAAAGGTCGGCGTCCGATCGTTGCAGCTTGATTGTGCAGCCCTCGTGCAGAAACGCAAGCTTCAAAAGCCACCCACGGCAATCCGGAAGCTTATCCTCCCATAAGCGCAGCATGAACCGCAATTGCTCTGCGTCGCTGGGTCCCAATGGCAGAAAACCGATCTGAACGTGCCCGCCGCAGACCATCCCGGTAGCCTCGGAGCCGCCGCTGAACAGATCGAAATCCCGTACGATCCCTTTTCCGTCGTTCAAAGTACGAGCAATTTCAACAGTATGGTATTCCACTGCACCGCCGCCGACGGTACCAACGCTTGTACCATCCTCGAACACAGCCATTTTTGCGCCGGGTCCCCGGGGTGCAGAACCTTCCGCAGACAGAATTACGCACCAAACCACGCGCTCTCCGGCCTGCAGACGGGTGATAGAGCGTTCCAATAAGTCCCGCATGATCAGCGCCTCACTTCTTTCCGAATTTCTTCATGATCGCCCCCAGCACATCGGTCTGGCTGGTGGTGCCCTTGAAAATGCCAAAGACGGAGGGCAGATGGCAAAACAGAGCCAAAGCGGAGAGGACGATGGAAAGGATACCGGCTTCCGTATCGTTTTTCAGGAACATAAAAAGCATAAAAAACAGGGGAATCACCGGGCCAGCTATACAGAGATATTTGGTCGCAAAGGTCACAAGCATGCCGGCGATATTCGCCAGCAGGCCCCAGAGCGGGTCATAGAAAACGATGACGGCAGAGCTGGTGGCAACGCCCTTGCCGCCCCGGAATTTGCGCCAGAAGGGAAAATCGTGCCCCAGAGTACAGCCAAGACCGGCGTACATGGTGACGATCCAGTCAATCTCCCGAAAAAGCAGCCAGGAAATCAGCATGGCGGCAAAACATTTCAACAGATCGCCGAGAAGGGTCAAAATGCCGGGAACAAAGCCAAGGGAAGCCATGATATTGGCCATTCCGGGATTTCCGGTCTCTCCGAGCTCAGAGGCGGGTTTTCCGGCATATTTCCGGGCGACGATCTCCGCGGTCAGAAAACAGCCGAACGCATAACCGATCAAGATACTGAGAATCCGATACAGCATAGTTCCTCCTTTCCGGAAAAGCAGGGGTTCTTACAAAATAATCATAAGCGAAGGCGGAGCAGAAGTCAATAAGCGAAAGGAGAGATTCCGGAATAAAACGAAAATTATGGAAACTGTGAAAATAATTGTTGCATTTTTGAAATGAGTGTGCTAATATATCTTCTGCACGGGCCTTTAGCTCAGCTGGGAGAGCGCCAGGTTCGCAATCTGGAGGTCAGGGGTTCGATCCCCCTAAGGTCCACCACAGGAAAACCCGCCACGAAAGTGGCGGGTTTTCCTGTGGTGGAGCTCAGGGCTCGGAGAGAAGCCCCGGTTCGAACACAAGGATCCGGCGCCGCGGCAGCGGCGGCTGCCGCAGGCAGCCCCGGCGGTACGCCGGGGGATCCGCAGTGTCACGGAGGGGCGAAGCCCCGGAGTATCCCCCTAAGGTCCACCAAAAAAGAGACATGCGGCAGCATGTCTCTTTTTTTCAGTCTGTCAAAGAACCGCAGGTTTCAGAGGATGAAATCTGCGGTTCAGGCATTCATGACTGGAAAACAGGGCAAAAAACGTAAGAAAAGCTGTAAAATCGAAGCAAAAAGGAGTTATTCCAACTCCAATTTGCCA
>JAFYAB010000068.1 GCA_017540945.1 Oscillospiraceae bacterium
AAATGATTTTCCAGTCGGGCTACGCCCTCCTTCCAAATCATTTTGCAGGAATTTGTGACCCCCATGTGTAAACCATGTGTTTGCACAATCTGTAAACCATGTGGGTCTTGACACAAGCCCCTTCCCTACAATGGGGCGGCTGCGGATTCGCCTTGGGGTTGCCGTGACGTGGGTATTGCTGCCGGCGCGCCGGGGTCGGCGCGCCCTACGGTTGCGGCTGCCGGTCTGCCTTGCTTTCTTCAAAAACTTCCCATTCGCAACAAAGCTTCCCACGGCAGCAGAACATCCCTCGCCATAAAAAAACGCCTGGACTTTTCCAGGCGTTTTTTATGGTTCAAACCAGTTCCAGAACGGCCATCTCGGCGGCGTCGCCGCGGCGGGGGCCGATGCGGGTCACGCGGGTGTAACCGCCCTCGCGGGACTCGTAGGTCTTGGCGACTTCGTCGAAGAGCTTCTTGGCCACGTCCTCACGGGTGATAAAGGCCAGGGCCTGACGGTAGGCGGCCAGGTTTTTCTTCTTTCCAAGGCTTATCATCTTCTCGGCCATGGCGCTGATCTCCTTGGCGCGGGTGTAGGTGGTCTCCATGCGGCCGGTGTCCAGGAAATCTGTCACCTGCTGACGGAGCATGGCCCTGCGCTGGTCGCTGGTCTTGCCGAGCTTTCTTGTACCGGGCATTTCGGTCTTCCTCCTAATCAGTTGTTCTCGTCGCTTGCCAGGCTCAAGCCCATCATAGCCAGCTTATGCTCGACTTCCTCCAGGGACTTGCGGCCAAGGTTGCGCACTTTGATCATTTCATCCTGGGTCTTGCCGACCAGGTCCTCCACCGTGTTGATGTTGGCTCTCTTCAGGCAGTTGAAGCTGCGGACGGAGAGGTCCAGCTCCTCGATGGTCATCTCCAGCACCTTGTCCCGCTGGGCCTCCACCTTTTCCACCACCGTGGCGCGGGAGCCGATGTTCTCGCTCAGGTCGGTGAAGATGGTGAAGTGGTCGCAGAGGATCTTGGCGCCCAGGGAGACGGCGTCGCGGGCGGTGATGGTCTTGTCGGTCCAGACTTCGATGGTCAGCTTATCGAAATCGGTCTGATTGCCAACGCGGGTGTTCTCCACCGTGTAGTTGACCTTCAGAACGGGGTTGTAGATCGAGTCCACCGGGATCGTGCCGATGGGGGCCTGGGGGTTCTTGTTGCGGTCTGCGGTGACGTAGCCTCTGCCGTGGTTGAAGCTCAGCTCCATGCTGATGGAGGCGTCGGGACCCAGGGTGGCGATGTGGTGCTCGGGGTTCAGGATCTCCACGTCGCTGTCGGCGCGGATATCGCCCGCTGTGACCTCACGCTCGCCGGAGGCTTCCAGATAGACCGTTTTGGCGCCCTCACAGTGCAGACGGGCAATGATGCCCTTGACGTTCAGGACGATCTCGGTGACATCTTCTTTGACGCCGGGGATCGTGGCGAACTCGTGCTGGATCCCCGCAATTTTGATGGCGGTGACGGCGGTGCCGGGAAGAGAGGAGAGAAGCACTCTGCGAAGGGAGTTGCCCAAAGTCGTGCCGTAGCCACGCTCAAGGGGCTCCACGACATACTTGCCGTAGGATTCATCGGACGGAGTCTCGATGCACTCGATGCGGGGCTTTTTGATTTCAATCATGTGGTATTGTTACCCTCCTTCTTAGTTTCGGCTGAGGAAGCGCGTGGAGACGGTCGCCCAGGCTGGGAGAAGTCCCCATCGCGGCTCCTGAGCATTGGCGTGCTTTCGCACGCGGTCGGTTCAGCTTACCAAGCGTTCTGAGGGTCTTCCAATTACTTGGAATACAGCTCGACGATGAGGTGCTCCTCGATGGGCATGTCGATGTCTTCTCTCGCGGGGGTGGCGTTGATCTTCGCAATCATGTTGTTGGCGTCATAGTCGATCCACTTCGGGGGCTGACGGAAGGCGTTGTCCTCGATGTTGGCCTTGATCTTCTCCAGGGACTTGCTGGAGTCCTTCAGGGTGACGACCATGCCGGGCTTCACCAGGAAGCTGGGGATGTTGACGCGGCGGCCGTTGACGGTGAAGTGGCCGTGGCTGACCAGCTGGCGGGCCTCGGCGCGGGTCATGGCGAAGCCCAGACGGAACACCACGTTGTCCAGACGGGACTCCAGGATGCTCAGCAGGTTCTCGCCGGTCTGGCCGGGACGGCGCTGGGCCATGTCGAAATAGTTGCGGAACTGGCGCTCCAGGACGCCGTAGATGAACTTCACCTTCTGCTTCTCCTGCAGCTGCATCCCGTACTCGGACTGCTTGCGGCGCATCCCCTTCTGACCCTTGGGGTCGCGGGTGGTGGTCTTCTTGGCGTAACCCAGGCTGGCCGGGGAAATGCCCAGCGCCTTGCAGCGCTTGGCAATGGGCTGAATACTTCTTGCCATTGTTCTCTACCTCCTTTGATCAGACACGACGACGCTTGGGAGGACGGCAGCCGTTGTGGGGGATGGGCGTCACGTCCTTGATCATCGTAACCTCCAGACCGGCGGTCTGCAGGGCGCGGATGGCGGCCTCACGTCCGGAGCCGGGGCCCCGCACATAGACCTCCACGGTCTTCAGACCGTGCTCCATGGCCGCCCGTGCGGCGGTCTCCGCCGCGGTCTGCGCGGCAAAGGGGGTGGATTTCTTGCTGCCACGGAAGCCCATGCCGCCGGCGGAAGCCCAGGAGATGGCGTTCCCGCCCAGGTCGGTGATGGTGACCATGGTATTGTTGAAGGAGGAGCTGATATGCACCTGGCCCTTTTCGATGTTCTTGCGCTCTCTGCGGCGCGTGCGGACAACCTTCTTGCCCTTGGTATTCGCTGCCATTTACATATCCCTCCCTTACTTCTTCTTGTTGGCGATGGTGCGTTTCGGACCCTTGCGGGTACGGGCGTTGGTCTTGCTGCGCTGGCCGCGGACGGGCAGGCCCTTGCGGTGACGGGTGCCGCGATAGCAGCCGATCTCCATCAGGCGCTTGATGTCCAGCGCGGTCTGGCGGCGCAGGTCGCCCTCCACCACATAGTGGTCGATGCACTCACGCAGCTTGGCCTCTTCCTCTTCGGTCAGGTTCTTCACGCGGGTGTCGGGATTGATCCCGGTCTCCGCCAGGATCTTGTTCGCGCTGGTTCTGCCGATGCCGTAGATGTAGGTCAGGCCGATCTCGATCCTCTTATCCTTGGGCAGGTCAACGCCGGCGATTCTTGCCATGTTTCTCAATCAATCCTTTCATTGATTTTATACCCTCGGGTCTTACGATCGCATGGTCGCAGTAACCCAACCCTCCGGGCTGCGGTATAAGACAGCCGGGACGGGCCGCAAGGCCAGAAAAAGCCTCGCAGAGTTTTCGCCCGCAGGCGAAAAGAAATTTGAATTGTTTTTTGCGTGGCTCCGCCGCGCAAAAAATCCTTCTCGCTTAAGCGAGTGTGCCCGCAGGGTGCGCTCGCGGAGCGCAGCCCTCTCGTTTTCGAGCCCAGCGAAGCGGGTCGAAAACGAATGCTTTAGCCCTGTCTCTGCTTGTGCTTGGGGTTCTCGCAGATGACCATGACGACGCCCTTGCGCTTGATGATCTTGCACTTTTCGCACATGGGCTTGACAGACGGTCTGACTTTCATCTGTACCTCCTATTGTGAATTACTTCGTGCGCCAGGTGATCCGCCCGCGGGTCAGATCATAGGGCGACATCTGCACCGTGACCCGGTCGCCGGGGAGGATCTTGATATAGTTCATCCGAAGCTTTCCGGAAATATGCGCCAGGATGGTGTGGCCTCCGCCGATGTCCACCTGGAACATGGTGTTGGGCAGGGATTCCACCACCGTGCCCTCCAGCTCGATTACATCATCTTTCGCCAAGACTGTTTACCCTCCTTGAGAATTATAACCAGTGGTCGTCTGCAACTGTCAGGATCTCCGGTTCCCCATCGGTGATGAGGATGGAGTTTTCATAGTGTGCGGACAGGCTGCCGTCTGCGGTGACGACGGTCCAGCCGTCGGAGAGGACTTTGACCTCCCAGGTGCCCATGTTGACCATGGGTTCCACCGCGATGGTCATGCCCTGCACCAGACGGGGACTGCCTCTGCCGCGCTGCACATAGTTGGGGACCTCCGGGTCCTCGTGCATCCGGGCGCCGACCCCGTGGCCGACGTAGTCCCGGACCACGGAGCAGCCCGCGCCCTCGGCGTATTGCTGGACGGCGGCGGAGATGTCCGAGACCCGCTTGCCGGGCCTGGCCTGCCGGATGCCCTCGAAGAAGCTCTGGCGGGTCACGGCGATGAGGCGCAGGGCCTCCTCGCCGCAGGTCCCGCAGGGGAAGGTCCCGGCGCAGTCTCCGACGAATCCCTGATAAGTGGCGCCCACGTCCACGCTGACGATGTCGCCGGCCTGGAGTTTGCGCGCACCGGGGATCCCGTGGATAACCTGGTCGTTGACGGAGATGCAGGCGCTGGCCGGATAGCCGGAATAGCCGAGAAAGGTGGGCTCAGCGCCTGACTTTTTGATGAAGTGGAATACCTCTTTGTTGATTGCCCGGGTGGTGACGCCGGGCTCGATCATCTGCCGGGCGATGCTGCGCGCCCCGGCGGCGATTTTCCCCGCCTGGCGCATCAGCTCGATCTCTCTGGAAGATTTGATGACGATCGCCATAGAATCTCCGGCTCAAAGCCCCAGCGCTTTCACGATGACCTGGGTGGTTTCGGCGATGCCGGGCTGATTGTCCACGCTGACCAGCTTGCCGCGTTTGGCATAGAAGTCCTTGAGCGGCTCGGTCTCGGCGTGATAGGTGACGAGACGCGCGCGGACGGTCTCCGGGGCGTCGTCCTTGCGGATGGTCAGGGCGGCCCCGCAGTTGTCGCAGACGCCCTCCGTCTTCGGCGGGTTGGCGACCACGTGGAAGCTGGCGCCGCAGTCCGGGCAGGTCCGGCGGCCGCTCATCCGGTCGATGATCGTCTGGTCGGCCACCTCGATGGACAGGGCGCAGTCGATGTCGATGCCGCCGTCCTCCATGGCCTGGGCCTGGGGGATCGTGCGGGGGACGCCGTCCAGGATATAGCCGTGCGCGCAGTCCGGCTCGGCCAGGCGCTCCCGGATGATGCCGATGATGACCTCGTCCGGGACCAGTCTGCCGCTCTCCACATACTCTTTGGCCTTCAGGCCCACGGGGGTGCCGTTTTTCATGGCCGCACGGAGGATGTTGCCGGTGGAGATGGTGGGGATGTCCAGCATTTTTGCCAGGATCTCCGCCTGGGTGCCTTTTCCGGCGCCGGGGGCGCCGAGCAGAATCAGCTTCATCATGCTCCTCCTCTTATTCCAGGAAGCCCTTGTAGTGGCGCATCAGCATCTGGTTCTCCAGCGCCTGGACCGTCTCCAGCGCGACGCCCACCACGATGATGATGGAGGTGCCGCCCAGGGAGATGCCGGACCGGGAAGCGGTGGGACTGAGAATGCCGATGATGTAGGGCGTCACCGCCACGATGGACAGGAAGATGGCGCCGAACAGCGTGACCTTGTTCAGGACCTTCTGCAGGAACTCACTGGTGGGCTTGCCCGGGCGATAGCCGGGGATGAAGCCGCCGTTGCGCTTGAGGTTGTTGCTGACCTCAATGGGGTTGAACTGGATGGTGGAATAGAAGTAGCTGAAGAAGATGATGAGCAGGAAATAGACCAGCGCGTACAGCCAGCTGTTGGTGTCGAACCAGGTGATCTGGCTGCCGGTGAAGTTGGCAATGGTGCCGGGCAGGCTGGCGATGGACTGGGCGAAGATGACCGGCAGCACGCCGCTCATGTTCACCTTCATGGGCAGGTGGGTGCTCTGGCCGCCGTACATCTTGCGGCCCACCACGCGCTTGGAGTACTGCACGGGGACCCGGCGCTCGGCGTTGTTCACCGCGACGATCAGGATGATCATCAGCAGCGCGCCCAGCAGCAGCAGGACGTAGACCCACCAGGCCAGGGCGCCGGAGGCGATGTTGCTGATGGCGTTGGCGACGCCGGTGGGGAAGCGGGAGACGATGCTGGCGAACAGGATGATGGAGATGCCGTTGCCGATGCCGAACTCGGTGATCTGCTCGCCCATCCACATGACCAGCGCGCTGCCGGCCACGAAGGTGGTGATGATGACCACGGCTTCCCAAATGCCGTTGGAGGTCAGCAGGGGCACGGAGCCCACGGAGTTGGCGCGCAGCAGCATATAGTAGCCGAAGCCCTGCAGCAGCGCGATGGCGATGGTGCTGTAACGGGTGATCTTGTTGATCTTCTCTTTGCCTTCCTCGCCCTCCTCCTTCGCCATGCGCTCCAGGGCGGGGATGGCGATGGTGAGAAGCTGGATGATGATGGAGGCGTTGATATAGGGCTGGATGGACAGCGCGAAGACCGTGGCGCTGGAGAGCGCGCCGCCGCTCATCACGTTGAACAGGCCCAGGATGGAGTTGCTCCAGCCTTCAAACCAGGTGGAGAGGGCCTCCAGGTTCACATAGGGGACGGGAACTGCATTGCCGACGCGGTAGAGCAGCAGGATGAGCAGGGTGAAGAGGATCTTCTTCCGCAGCTCCGCCACCTTCCATGCGTTGCGAATCGTCTGCAGCACGTTAGACCACCTCCGCCTTTCCGCCGGCGGCCTCGATCTTGGATTTCGCGCTCTCGGAGAAGGCGTTGGCCTTCACGGTGAGGTTCTTGGTCAGCTCGCCCATGCCCAGGACCTTGAAGCCGTAGCGGCACGCGCCCAGGATCCCGGCGTCCAGCAGGGCCTGGCGGTCCACCACCGCGCCGTTTTCAAACTTCTCCAGGGCGGAGACGTTGATGGCGTCCAGGGGCTTGGCAAAGATGTTGTGGAAGCCGCGTTTGGGGATGCGGCGGGCCAGAGGCATCTGGCCGCCCTCGAAGCCGACGCGCACGCCGCCGCCGGAGCGGGCCTTCTGACCCTTGTGGCCGCGCCCGGCGGTCTTGCCGTTGCCGGTGGCGTGGCCGCGACCCTTGCGCTTGCCCACGTGGGTGGAGCCCAGAGCCGGAGAGAGTTCGTTGAGTTTCATCTGTCTGTCCCTCCTTAGTCTTCTTCCGTCACGCTGACCAGATAGCCGATCTTGGCGATCTTGCCACGGGTCTGGGGGTTGTCGGGCTGCACGGTCTCGTTGCCGATCTTGTGCAGGCCCAGGGAATAGGCAGTGGCAATGTGCTTGTCGTGTCTGCCGTTGAGGCTCTTGACGAGCTTGATTCTGAGATTCTTAGCCATGTTCAAGCCCTCCTTAGCGGATCTCGGCAGCGTTCTTGCCGCGGTAGACGGCGACCTGCTCGGCGTTGCGGAGCGTCTTCAGGCCGGTCACAGTGGCGGCGACGACGTTGGCGGGATTGTGGGAACGCAGGCACTTGGCGCGGATGTTTTTGATTCCGGCGGCCTCCAGCACGGCGCGGGCAGCGCCGCCGGCCAGAACGCCGGTGCCTTCCGGGGCGGGCATCAGCAGCACGCGGCCGGCGCCGGCCTCGCCGATGACCTCGTGGGGGATGGTGGTCCCCTCCAGGGTCACGCTGACGATGTGCTTCTTGGCGTCCTCCAGGCCCTTGCGGATGGCCTCGGAGACCTCGTTGGCCTTGCCGGTGCCGAAACCGACGCGGCCCTTGCCGTCGCCGACGACGCACAGCGCGGCAAACTTGGCCACGCGGCCGCCCTTGACGGTCTTGCTGACGCGGTTCAGGGAAACGACCTTTTCGGTGAATTCGCTCTGGACTTCCTCTTCGCCGCGGCGTCTGTTGCTTCTCTCGTATGCCATGATCTGTTTCCTCCTCCCCTCAGAATTTCAGGCCGCCCTCGCGGGCGCCCTCGGCCAGCTCCTGCACGCGGCCATGATAGATATAGCCGCCGCGGTCGAACACGACCTCTTCGATGCCGGCCTTCACCGCGCGCTCGGCCACGGTCTTGCCGACCTTGCGGGCCGCTTCCTTGTTGCCGCCAAGGCCCTCAAAGCCCTTTTCCACGGAGGAGGCGGCGACCAGGGTCTTGCCCGCCGCGTCGTCGATGATCTGGGCGTAGATGTGCTTTTCGCTGCGGAACACGCTCAGGCGGGGGCGCTCAGCCGTGCCGGAGATCTTGCCGCGCACGCGCTTGTGGCGCTGGATGCGGGCGGTTCTGGTATCAGGTCTGTTGATCATTTATGCGCACCTCCCCTTACTTCGAGCCGGTCTTGCCTTCTTTGCGGCGGACGACCTCGTCAGAGTACTTGATGCCCTTGCCCTTGTACGGCTCAGGCGGTCTCTTGGCGCGGATGTCTGCGGCAAACTGGCCGACGCGCTGCTTGTCGATGCCGTGGATGACCACGGTGTTGGCGTTGGGGACCTCGATGGTGATGCCCTCGGTCTCCTCCACCTCGACGGGGTGGGAGTAACCGATGTTCAGCACCAGCTTCTTGCCCTCTTTGCTGGCACGGTAGCCCACGCCGTTGACCTCCAGGGTCTTGGCGAAGCCGTCGTGGACGCCGTGGACCATGTTGGCCACCAGGGTCCGGGTCAGGCCGTGGAGGCTGCGGTTTTCCTTGCTGTCGTTGGGACGGCTGACGTGGATGGCCCCGTCCTTCAGCTCCACCGTCATCTGGGGCGCCAGCTTGCGCTCCATGCTGCCCTTGGGGCCCTTGACGGTGATGTGGTTGGTTTCGTCGATTTTCACTTCCACCCCGGCGGGGACGGGGATGGGGGCTCTGCCGATTCTAGACATAAT
This sequence comes from Oscillospiraceae bacterium, assembly GCA_017540945.1. Next base: position 8,697 of record JAFYAB010000068.1, read on the forward strand.
TCAGGCCCTCCTTACCATACGAACGCCAGGACTTCGCCGCCGACGTGCTCTTTCCGTGCCTGCCGGTCGGTCATGATGCCCTTGGAGGTGGAGATGATGGCGATACCCAGACCCTTGAGGACGCGGGGCAGCTCCTCGGCCCCGGCGTAAACGCGCAGGCCGGGCTTGCTGACGCGGCGGAGACCGGTGATGGCCTTCTCCTTGCCGGGCAGGTATTTCAGGGTGATGCGGATGACGCCCTGGGTGCCGTCGTCGATGAGCTGGAAGGACTTGATGTAGCCCTCGCTCAGCAGGACCTTCGCAATGGAGGTCTTCATCTTGGACGCGGGAACGTCCACGGTGTCGTGCCGGGCCATGCCGGCGTTGCGGATGCGGGTCAGCATATCCGCAATGGGATCGGTGATCTGCAT
>JAFYAB010000023.1 GCA_017540945.1 Oscillospiraceae bacterium
AGGCGCTCTCTCATGGTCTTCTCACTGCGCTTGCGGGCATAGGTGGTGATCCACCGCAGACCCAGGGTCTGCCGACGGTCGGGCTTGACCTCCAGGGGGACCTGGTAGGTGGCGCCGCCCACGCGGCGGGACTTGACTTCCAGGGCGGGCATGATGTTTTCCATGGCCTGCTGGAAGGCTTCGAGACCGTTTTTGCCGGTCTTCTGCTCCACGAGCTCAAAAGCGCCGTAGACGACTTTCTGCGCTACGCCCTTCTTGCCGTCGAGCATAATGCTGTTGACGAGCTTGGTCACCAGAACGGAATTGTAAATGGGATCCGGGAGAACTTCTCTCTTCGGAACGTTACCTCTTCTGGGCACTTCGCTTCCCTCCTTCATATAAAAATGATTTCATAGGTACTTCAAAGGAATCTGCGTCCTTTGTCGGTGCTTGCCAGTGAGGTTATCTATATAAACTCATGGCAAGGTTCTGTCTTGCGCACAAGACAAGCATTTCAGGATTGTTCGGCCAAACGGGAAGATTACTTCTTCTTGGCAACGCCCTTGGCCTTGGGCTTCTTGGCGCCGTACTTGGAACGGGCCTGCATTCTGCCCTGGACGCCCTGGGTATCCAGAGTGCCGCGAATGATGTGGTAACGAACACCGGGGAGGTCCTTGACACGGCCGCCGCGGATGAGGACCACGGAGTGCTCCTGCAGATTGTGGCCTTCGCCGGGGATGTAGGAAGAAACCTCATACCCGTTGGTCAGGCGGACACGGGCGATCTTACGCAGCGCGGAGTTCGGCTTCTTGGGGGTGGTGGTACGAACAGCGGTGCAGACGCCTCTCTTCTGGGGGGAGGACAGATCGGTGGTGCGGTTCTTCAGGGTGTTCATGCCCTTCTGCAGAGCGGGAGCAGTGGACTTGTAGGTGGCCTGCTCGCGGCCCTTTCTTACCAGCTGGTTAAAAGTAGGCATAGTTGTCTCCTTTCTGTAGAATTCCGGTCTTGCCGGTTTATTATATCCAGGGAAGCGGCGTTTCAAACACCCGCTCCCGGGGATTACGATTTCAAAAGCCCAGCGGCTGCCGCGCCGACGGCGATGCCGCAGGCCTGGCCCAGCTCCTTCATGCTCCGGACCCGGGTGACCGGGACGGCATGATCCGAGGCCAGCTCGGCGATGGGATCGGTGAGGGCGGGGTCGGCGTCCTCCGCCAGGAAAACGCGGCGGATCTCATCTCTGCCGACGGCCTTGCGCAGCTGCTTGACGCCCACGACCTTGGGAAAACTCTTCAGCTCGCTCAGCAATTTGGCACCTCCGCAGGCCCGGTAATGGGCAAAGATGGGCGCAGTAAGCCCACGCAGATTGACATTATAGCAGATTTCACGAAAATAGTCAAGAAAATTTGTTGAGAATTTCATAAAAAATTTGGCCCCTCCGCCGCGGCGGAGGGGCCTGAGGCAAGGCCCGTTTTTTCTCAGTTCTCCAGCGCCTGCAGCTTCTCCTGGATGCGCAGGATCAGCGCCTGCAGCTCCTGCTCGGAGAGCTTCAGCAGGTCGATGGGCTGGGCGCTGAGGGGGGCGATGCTGCCCAGCTTGCTGCTGACAGAGAACGCCATCAGGTTCTTCATGGAATAGGAATCGCTCTCGTAGCCGGTCTCAAAGGAGAAGCGGAAGCCGCCCTCCGCGGGGACCAGTCTCAGATCCACGTTGCCGGTCAGATCCTCGCCGTCTTCCTCATAGCGAATGCGTCCGTCGGCGTCGTTGTAGATCAGCGTATAGGGGCCATCTTCCCAGTTGTACTCTTCCCCGTCGCTGTCCTCGTGGCTGGTGTTCACCTCGAGTCGGAGCTGGCCGTTGGCGTTTTGCAGGGTGACGTCCACCGCCTCGACGGTCCGGTTGTCCTGTTCGTTTTTGGTATAGCTGCAGCGCAGATGCTCCCAGGGGTTCTTTTCTCCCGACAGGCGGAGCTCCAGCTCCTCGCTGCCGTCTTCGTCGTCGGTGCTCATATAGACGCCCACGAGCTTGTCGTTCGCCACAAAGAACTGAAGATCCTTCACATGCTCGTCGATCTGGCCCAGGAGGTAGATTGCCGCCTTGGCGCCCACGTCGCTGAGATCCAGCTTTTGCAGGTCCTCAAAATCCTGGATGTCAATGAGCTTGTCCATGTCCACCTCGCCGGTCTTGTCCGCCATGCGCTTCAGGGCGTCGTGGTCCCAGCTCAGGCTGTAGGTGGTGCCCTTGTCGCTGAAGTGGGGCGTCCCCTCGTAGCGGATCACCTCCACGGACTGGGCGAAGGTGGTCCAGTCCTCCCCGTAGGCGTTCTTCAGCCCCGCCTCCAGATCCGCCTCCTTCAGATTGCTGAGATCCAGGTCCTCAGGCAGCTGGAATTCGGTCAGCTTCGCCAGGGCCGAGGCGTTCCACTGCTTTGGCAGGTCCTGCAGCGGCACGGACACCGCCTCGCCCTCCTCCAGCAGAGCGGAGGAGGCGGCCTGGAGCTGGGTCTCGTCCAGGTAGATGCTGAAGGGGATCTCCGTGCCCTGGGCGGAGTAGGTGCCGGTAACCATGGCCTGCTTTTTGCCCTTGTCCGCGTCGCCGTTCAGCTTTACGCCCATCTCAATGGTCTGCTCCTGTTCGCCGCTGCCGAAGTGTAGGGTATTCGTGCTCTCAAAGCCCATATGCATGGCCTCGGCGCCGGAGAGCTTCTCCACGTCCTCCGCGATGGTATGAAGGTTCGGAAGGCTCTCGGTGTAGGCCTTCAGATCCTTCAGGCTGTTTTCCGCCGCCTGCTTCAGCTTTTTGGCGGGATCGCCGCCCCGGGAAAGGAACCAGATCCCGCCGCCGATCAGAGCGGCCAGGGCCGCGCAGCCCACGCCGATCAGGATGCCCTTCTTGGGAGAGCGCTTCCTGACCTCAACGGGCTGGGGCTCGCCCCAGCTCTGCTGCTCGGGAGCAGGCTGCTCCATGGGTTTCGGTGTCTGCCAGCTCTGCTGGTCGGGAGCGGCCTGCTGCCAGGCCGGCTGAGGGTCGGGGTGAACGACGGGCTGCACATCAGGCTGGATCGGCTCCGCCCGCAGAACTTCTTCCGCAGGGCTGCCGCATTTGGTCCCGCAGTGGGGGCAAAACAGCGCCTCGTTCGGGATCTGATTGCCGCAGTTGGTACAGAACATCTTTTTTTCCTCCTTATCATTTATTCCTTTTTATAGAATATGTGTTTCAGCCTTCAGGATTTCATAAGGACGTCCGCCTGGTTCAGCCGGGCGAAGTCCGCCTCCGGCAGGAATTCCGAATCCCGCAGCAGGCCCAGGGCCAGGGGATGGAACTCGGCCCATTTGGCGCATTTCCGCAGGCGCTTCCAGGCCTTTTCATCGGGCAGAAGCAGGGAGAGATACATCCACAGCTCCTTGAACTTGGGCAGCACCGCCCCGTCCGGGTGCATGGAGGCCAGATAGCGGGCCGCCAGCTCCTCGTGGAAGGCGATCAGGCGCTCCCGGTCCCGGGTCCCGCCCTTGCAGCGGAGGATCAGGGCCGGGTCCGCCAGCAGGCCCCGGCCGAGCATGGCGCCGTCCAGACCCGGACAGGCCGCCGACAATCCTTGGACGGCGGAGGGGCTGAAAAGGTTCCCGTTGTAGCGCAGGGGAAAGGACAGAGCTTCCGCTGCCCGGCGGAATGCGTCGAAGTGGGGCTTCCCCCCGTAGAGCTCCCGGCGGGTCCGCGGGTGGATCGTGAGCTCGCGGATGGGATAGCGGGCGAAGATCGGAAGCAGGGTCTCCCACTCGGCGGGGTCCGTCAGGCCGATGCGGGTCTTGACGGAAACGGGAATGGGGGCCGCGGCGAAAATCGCCTCCAAAAAGCGGTCCAGAGCCTCCGGGTCCCGCAGCAGGCCGACGCCCCGGCCCTTGCTCACCACGGTGCCGGAGGGACAGCCCAGGTTCAGGTTCAGCTCCTCGTAGCCCAGCTCCGCGATGGCGGAGGCGGCCCAAAGGAAGTCCGCCGGGTCCCGGGTCAAAACCTGGGGCACCAGCCGTTCCCGGCCCAGCGCTCCGGGCTCCAGGTCCCGCTTCTGCCGGGGCGTCAGCTGGTGGGATGCGGCGGGAGAGAGGAAGGGCAGCCAGTAGCGGTCCACGCCGGGAAAGCAGGCCGCGTGAAGCTCCCGGAAATCCCGGCCCGTGATCCCCTCCATGGGGGCAAAATCCAGCTTCATGGCGTCAGCCTCCGCTGGTGTCGGGGGACTGCTCCCCCGTGGACGCCGGGGCTTCGTCCTCGGGCATGGCCGACGCTTCGGCGGTACGGACATAGGAGAAATTGAGCTCAGCCAGAGGGGTCCCGCTCTCCCCCACCCGAGCGTCATAGAAGCGGAGGCTCACGGTCCCATCCGTTTCACAGTCCGTGAGAAAGGGGATGTCCTTCCAGGCCCGTCTGCCCTCGGCGCTGTGGTCCTCGTTCAGGAAGGCCGCTCCCTCCCGTCCGTCGGGCAGCTCGTAGCAGGCCAGCACCGGCACCGCGCCGAAGCGCAGATCCGGCTCCACATAATAGGCAATATAGACCTCGGAGAGATCGTGGACCGCTTCCTGCAGCCGGACGCCCTCGGCGTCCACAATGTAGAAGCTGCAGGCCGCTTCGTTGATCGTATTATAGAGCTCCCAGGCGCCGGGATAGTCGATCTCCACCAGCTCGTTGAGCCAGTCGGGCGCCACAGCGCTGTACGGATAGGTATCCAGGTTGTCCCGGAGATAGTCGTACATCCATTCATGCCGCAGCTCCGCGGCGTCCTTGTAGTCCTGGATCCCGTCCAGCCGCAGGACCGCCTCCACCTGATCGCCCTGCTCCCAATAAGCCCGGGCAATGCGGTACTGGCACTCCCGGATCCGCTCGCCGCTGTCCTCGTAGTCGGAGGCCTGGACGAACCAGTCGATGGCGGTCTGATAGGCATTGATCTGCTCCAGCCCGCCGCTCTGCCCCGCCGCCTCCGCGGATCGGGCGCCCAGGCTGTAATAACAGTACTGCGCCAGCTGCCCGGTCTTCTCATAGTCGGGGAAGCGGTCGCGCAGCTGTTCCACGTACTCCAGCGCCGTCTCCGGGTCCTTGTCGTTGTAGGCCAGGACCCCCATCGCGTAGAGGCAATCGGCGATGTGCGGCTCCTGTCGGTCCACGGATTCAAAGATCTCCATGGCCTGCTGGTATTTTTCCCGGTTCATGAGGCTCAGGCCCTTCCGCAGAAGGCTTTGGCGAATCTGTTCCGGGCTGTCCCGGTAATCGCCCAGGTCCTTGAATATGGCGGCAGCCTGCTCATAGTTGCCCGCCGCCTGCTCCTGCAGCGCCTCCCGGTAGCGCAGCCAGGGCTTGAGATAACGGACGGCGCAGAAGGCGCCGATCCCCAAGCACAGCAGCAAGGCCAGCACCAGGGCGGCGATCCGCCCCGCCCGGTCGCCCGGGTCTTCCGTCGGCTCCGGTTCCGGCTCCGGCGGCGTCTGAACGATGATGGTGGGGGGCGGCGCGGGCTCGCTGCGGACGGGGGCGGGAAGCACCGTGACGGCGGGGACGGGCACAGGGGCCGGCTCCGGCCGCTTCTCCGGCGGGGGCGCGTCGATCAGGTTGGGATCCATATGCTTTTCCAGCCAGAGCCGATCCGCGCCGCAGCGGACGCAGCGCAGGCTCCGCTGGCTGTTGGGCAGGCCGCAGGTACAGACCCAAAGCCCCTGCTGGCTGCGGAAATAGCAGTCGTTCCGCACGTTCCCGGAGCGGGCCCGGGCGCTCAGAGTCTCATAGTGGGGGTCCGCAGGCCGGACCGGCACCGCCGTGAAAGCCAGATATTCCCCCACCGCGGCCTCGTCCCAGGCGCTGCCGTCGGCAAAGCGGACCCGCTGGGCAAAGACCTCCGCAAATACGGTCCCCTTTACCGGGATCTCCACCGGCTTGTCGTCGCCGAAAACCCGGCCGGGCCCCGCGGCGAGCCCGGGCATGGGCACCAGCTCCAGCTGGGCCAGCCGCTCCCGCCTTGCACCCAGGCAGATCACCCGCAGGAAGACCTGGCGGATCTGCTTCTCGGAGCAGTTGACCAGCCGGGTCTGGAGCAGGCGTTTCCCGCTCTCCAGGTCCAGGCTCAGCTGGACCCGGCTCACCCAGGCGGGACTGTCCGGAGAAAACAGCTCCTGACGGGCGGACGACAGGATTTGAAACCGTTCGTACTTCATGTTGTCCGCCTCCCGTCTTTTTTTGATTGTATTATAGTTTATTATACACCATCGGCTCCGGAAAGGCAACGGTTTTTTCCGAAAGCGCCGCTTGCACTCTGACTTGGATTATGGTATAATCGCATAAAATCACAGAAAGTGTGAACGGCCTATGAAGCTGATCTTCCGCTGTCTCGGGCGTTACAAACGGGCGGTTGCCCTGGCCATCGGGCTCAAATTCCTGGGCTCGGTGTTCGAGCTGCTGCTGCCCTATATTTTCGAGCACATCATCGACGATGTGGTTCCCGCCCAGGAGCTGCCGCGGGTGATCCTCTGGGGCCTGACCATGTTCGCGGCCGCCGTTCTCTGCCGGAGCTTCAACGTCATGGCCAACCGCCGGGCAGTGGGCAACGCCCACCGGATCAGCTATGCGCTGCGCCAGGCGCTCTTTGAAAAGACCGTCAATCTGACCGGCGCCCAGTTCGACGCCGTGGGCCTGCCCAGCCTGATCTCCCGCATGACCAGCGACAGCTACAACGTTCAGACCGCGGTGCAGCAGCTCCAGAGTCTCTGCGTCCGGGCCCCCATTATGCTGGTGGGCGGGGTGCTGGTGGCCATGCTGATGGATCTGCGTCTGTCCATGGTGCTGCTGGTGCTGCTGCCGGTGCTGGTCGCGATGATCCTGCTGATCTCCTCCCGGGGCATCCCCCTCTACGCCAGGGTCCAGCAGCGGCTGGACGACGTGGTCCGCATCATGCGGGAGAGCATCACCGGCATCCGGGTGGTCAAGGCCCTGAGCAAGGAGGACTACGAGAAGCGCCGCTTCGCCGGAGCCAACGACGAAATGACCCGCACTGACATCCGGGCCGCCGCCGTCATGGCCATCCCCGGTCCCTTCATGCAGCTCTGCCTCAACGCGGGGCTGACCTTTGTGGTCTGGCTGGGGGCCGGGCGGGTGGACGCCGGCCTCATCAAGCCCGGCGTGATTCTGGCCTTTCTGACCTATTTCAACATGATCACCATGGGCGTCATGGGCCTCAACCGCATCTTCGTCTCCCTCAGCAAGGCCAGCGCCAGCGCGGACCGCATCGACGCGGTGTTGCAGATGGAAACCGAGGCGCCTGTCGCAGAGGGCGCCCAGGCCGCGCCGGAGGAAGCCGAGGACTTTATCCGCTTTGAGCATGTGGATTTCAGCTACGGGGCGGACAGCGCCGAGCAGGAGGGCTTCGTGGGCGAGAGCCGGGAAAAGGCCCTGGAGGACATCCATTTCAGCCTGCGCCGGGGCGAAAGCCTGGGCGTCATCGGACCCACGGGCTGCGGCAAGACCACCATCATCAACCTTTTGATGCACTTCTATGATCCCACGGCGGGCCGGATCCTTCTGGAGGGCCGGGATCTGCGAAGCTGGCCCAAGGACGAGCTCCGCCAGCGCTTCGGCACCGCCTTCCAGAACGACATGATCTTCCGCGACAGTCTCCGGGGCAACATCGACTTCGGCCGGGGCCTCCCGGAGGAAGCGATCCGGGCCGCGGCGGAGGACGCCATGGCCGCGGAATTCATCGACCAGCTCCCCGAGGGCCTGGATTACGCCGCCGCCATCAAGGGAGCCAACCTCTCCGGCGGCCAGAAGCAGCGGATCCTGGTGGCCCGGGCCCTGGCGGCCAGGCCCGAGATCCTGGTGCTGGACGACAGCTCCTCGGCCCTGGACTACCGCACCGACGCCGCCATGCGCCGGGCCATCCGGGAGCGTCACCCCGACGCCACCCTGATCCTCATCGCCCAGCGGGTCTCCAGCGTGATGCAGCTGGATCGGATCCTGGTGATGGACAACGGCCGCTGCATCGGACTGGGCAGCCACGAGGAGCTGATGGCGCGCTGTCCGGCATACAAAGAAATCTGCGATATTCAGATGGGAGACATGTCATAGTTGAAAATGGAAAATTGAAAGTTGAAAGTTTCGGTGTCGTTCAAATTGCCATTTGAACGACAGAAAAGAACCTGGTGATCGATTTCAATCAGAAATACGCCGTAGGGACAAGCATTGCTTGTCCGGCAGTAATTGTTCAGTCGCCCGTAGGGGCCGATGCCTACATCGGCCCTACCTACCGATTTTTGCCTGCAAGCGAGGGCGGATGTGGGCATCCGCCCCTACGACGAAGGGGGCTACTGAATAGATACGTCCGGCATTCTGGACGAATGCAATTTGCCGAAGGCAAATCACAGAAAGCTGCCGGTTGCGAAGGATCGCTCGGCGAGCGATTGTTTGCTGCGCAAACCGGACAAGCAATGCTTGTCCCTACAAAGTCAACGGCAAGGAGGGATGATTATGCCGGGTCCCGGGGATCGGGGAGGCGTGAAGGCCAAGCCCAGGGACGCCAGGGGCGCCCTGCGGCGCATCGGCGGCTATCTGCTGCGCTATCGCGCGGCGGTGCTGGCCCTGCTTTGCTGCGCTCTCCTGAGCAATCTCGGCAATCTGCTGGGGCCCCGCTTCGCGGGCAGGGCCATCGGCGAGGCCGAGGCCGGCTTCCGCCGGGGCCTCGGCCAGGTGGATATGGACGCGGTACTGCGCTACGCCCTGCTGATGCTGCTGGCCTACGCGGGCTCCAACGTCCTCAGCTTCCTGGTCCACATCGGCATGGCCCGGGTGGGCAAGCGGGTGGCGCGGAACCTGCGGAAGGACGTCTTCGACAAGCTGATGACCCTGCCCGTGGGCTACTTCGACCGCAACCAGGCCGGCGACATCATCAGTCGGGTCTCCTACGACATCGACGTGGTCTCCACCAGCCTGTCCACCGACGTGATCCAGATCCTCACCTCCACCATCACCGTCGTGGGCAGCTTTACGATGATGTGCATCATCTCTCCCCCGCTGGTGCTTTGCATGCTCTTCACGATCCCGGTCTCCATACTCTTCACCCGCCGCATGAGCAAAAAGACCCGCCCCCTCTACGCCAAGCGCAGCAAAGCCTACGGCGAGATGAACGGCTTCGCCGAGGAGATGTTCACGGGACAAAAGACCATCCTGGCCTACGCCCAGGAGGCGGAGATGTCCCACCGCTTCAGCGGCATCAACCGCACTGCCGCCGAGGCCTACCGGGACGCCGCCGCCATGGGCATGACCATGGGACCCACCATCGGCATGATCTCCAACTTTGGCCTGGCCTCCATCGGTCTGGGCGGCGCGGTGCTCTATCTCTACCGGATCGTGGGCCTGGCCCAGATCTCCAGCTTCGTGCTCTACAGCCGGAAGTTCTCCGGCCCCATCACGGAAATCTCCAACATCATCAACGAGATCTTCTCCGCCCTGGCCGCCGCGGAGCGGGTCTTCCAGCTTCTGGACCAGCCCGAGGAGGCCGGGGATCTCTACGGAGCGGAAGACCTGAAGGACTGCCGTGGCCATGTGGAGGCCCGGGACGTCAGCTTCGGCTACACGCCCGGGAAAACGATTCTTCACGACCTGAACCTGGAGGCCCGGCCCGGCCAGACCGTGGCCGTCGTGGGACCCACCGGCGCCGGCAAGACCACCATCATCAACCTGCTGATGCGATTCTATGACCCGGGGGACGGAAGGATCCTGGTGGACGAGCGGGATCATCTGACATACACCCGCCGAAGCCTGCGGCGCAGCTACGCCATGGTGCTCCAGGACACCTGGGTCTTCTGCGGGACGATCTTCGACAACATCGCCTACGGCAAGGAGAATGCCACCATGGAGGAGGTGGCGGCGGCCGCCAAGGCCGCCCGGATCCACAGCTACATCATGCGTCTGCCCCAGGGCTACAACACCGTGATCTCCGAGGACGGCACCAACATCTCCAAGGGCCAGAAGCAACTGCTGACCATCGCCCGGGCCATGCTCTACGACACCAACATGCTGATCCTGGACGAGGCCACCTCCAACGTGGACACCAACACGGAGCGCCAGGTCCAGAAGGCCATCCGCAGCCTCATGAAGGACAAGACCTGCTTCGTCATCGCCCACCGTCTCTCCACCATCCGCAGCGCCGACCGGATCCTGGTGGTCAACGACGGCGACGTGGTGGAGCAGGGCACCCACGAGAGCCTGATGCTGCAAAAGGGCTTCTACTACAAACTGTACGCGAGCCAGTTCGAATGATTCCGTTCCGGAAGCCCGCTGCGGCCGCTGCGAAAAGAAAGGAGCTGCGATGAAATCAACCCAAGATCGTGAGGCGATGAAAGGATTGCTGGCCTCCCTGGTCTGCCACGTCTGCTGGGGTCTGAGCTTCCTGGCTTCCCGGACGGGGCTGAACGCGGCCCCGGTCTTCGTGCTGCTGAGCCACCGCTTTCTGCTCTCCTTTTTGGTAATGCAGCTATTCCCCCGGCAGCTTGCGGGACTGCGGCGGGTCAAAAAGGACCTGCTTCCCCTGCTGGCCCTGGGCCTGGCCCAGCCGGTGGTCTATTTTTTGGGGGAGCAGTACGGAATCCTCCATTCCACCACCGGCTTTTCCGGGGTCATGATCGCCATGATCCCGGTGGTCTCCACCCTGGCGGCGGCCCCCATCCTCCGGGAGCGGCCCAGCCCGGGACAGCTGTTCTTCAGCCTGCTCTCCGTGGGCGGCGTCATCGGCATCGGCCTCATGACCCGCAGCTCCGGCACCCTGGATTGGCTGGGCGTGCTCTGCCTCGTGATCGCGGTGCTGGCGGGCTCCGCCTACTCCCTGCTGGCCCGGGGCATCTCCGGCCGGGTCTCCCCCTTCGCCCGGACCTACGCCATGACGGGCATGGGGGCGGTAGTCTTTACGGCGCTGGCTCTGATCCAGTGCAAGGGAGATCTCAAGCTTTATGTCGCTCCCCTTGCTGGGATGCCCTATCTGCTGTCGGTGCTCTTCCTGGCCCTGGGCTGCTCGGTCCTGAGCTTCTTCCTCTCCAATTACGCCCTGACGAAGCTGCCCCTGGCCCGGGAGACGGTCTTTGCCAACCTCACCACCGCCGTTTCGGTCTTTGCGGGGGTCCTGGTGCTCCACGAGCCCTTCTCCCGGCTCAGCCTGGTCTGCATCCTGCTGATCCTGCTGGGCATCTGGGGCGTGCAGAAAACAGCGAGAAAATCTGATAATTGAAACCAACAATACAAACAGGAGGTACGTACAATGGAAGAAATCCTTGCATTCCTCAAGCAGGCGGGGACCTATTATCTCGCCACCGTGGAGGGAGACCAGCCCCGGGTCCGGCCCTTCGGCACCGCGGAGCTCTTCGAGGGAAAGCTCTACATCCAGACCGGCAAGGTCAAGCCCGTCTCCCACCAGCTCCACGCCAATCCCAAGGCCGAGCTCTGCGCCTTTATGGACGGCAGGTGGCTCCGGGTCTCCGGGGAACTGACGCCCGACGAGCGGATCGAGGCCAAAAAGCACATGCTGGACGCCTATCCCATGCTGCGCCGCATGTACGACGAGAAGGACGACAACACCGAGGTCCTGTATTTCACCCATGGGACCGCCGTTTTCTCCTCCTTCACCGAGGCCCCGCGGACCGTCCGTTTCTGAGCGGACCGCGGGCAGGGAAACAAAAAGCCACCGGAACGACAGCTTTGCCGTTCCGGTGGCTTTCGTATGCTCTACGGGCGGGAAGGATCGCCTTTCAGCTGGCGGACCGCCGCCAGCATCAGGGCGCACTCCATGCGCTTTTTGAAGAGCTCGCAGCCGTACTGATAGGTGCCGGTGATCTTCCCCGTGGCGTGCCAGGCGTTGGCGGCGCAGCCGCCGGAGCAGTAGAGCCGGGCCCAGCAGTCCCGGCACTCGGGGCGGGCGTAGACGTTGCAGGCGGCGAACCGGTCCTGGATTTCGTGATTTGTCACGCCGGTCCAGATGTCGCCCAGCCTGAACTTCTCCTCCCCCACGAACTGGTGGCAGGGATAGAGGTCGCCCCAGGGGGTGACGGCCATATACTCGGTGCCGGAGCCGCAGCCGGAGATCCGCTTATAGATGCAGGGGCCGCCGGTGAGGTCGATCATGTAGTGGTAGAAGGTGAAGGGCCGGCCCTCCCGGTCCCGCTCCAGCATGAGCTTCGCCAGGTCCTCGTACTGCTGCATGACGACGGGCTTGTCCGCCTCCGTCAGAGCCGCGGGATCCTCCGGGGCGCAGACCACGGGCTCCATGCTGAGCTCCGTGAAGCCCAGCTCCAGCATGGCTTGGATATCCTTCAGAAAATCCGGGTTATAGTGAGTGAAGGTGCCGCGCATATAGTAGCCCTTGCCCCCTCTGGCCTCCACGAAGCGCTGGAATTTCGGCACGATGCGCTCCCAGCTGCCCTTGCCGGCATAGTCCACCCGGAAGCGGTCGTGGACCTCCTTCCGGCCGTCCAGGGAGAGGACCACGTTGTGGCACTCCCGGTTGGCGAAGTCGATGACCTCCTCGTCCACCAGCATGCCGTTGGTGGTGAGGGTAAAGCGGAAACGCTTGCCCGCCTCCTTCTCGATGGACCGGGCGTAGGCTGTCAGGTCCTTCACCACCTGGAAGTTCATCAGCGGCTCGCCGCCGAAGAAGTCCACCTCCAGGTTCTTCCGGCTGCCGGAGTGCTCCACCAGGAAGTCCAGGGCCCGCTTGCCCACCTCGAAGGACATGAGGGCCCGGTCCCCGTGGTACTTGCCCTGGGAGGCGAAGCAGTAGGAGCAGTTGAGGTTGCAGCTGTGGGCCACGTGGAGGCAGAGGGCCTTGATCACCCCGGAGGTCTTCGCCTTCAGCTGCCCCGCCATGGGCTCGTAGGTATCGGGGGTGAAGAGCTTGCCGGCCTCCTTCAGGGCGCTGATCTGCTCCCAGGCCCCGTTCAGCTCCGCCTCGTCGGTCTTGTCGGCGTACCGCGCCGCCAGCCGGGCGATCAGGGCGTCCCGGTCCTCGGTCTCCCAGCTCGTGATCAGATCGTAGGCGATCTCGTCCACCAGGTGGATGGAGCCGGAGCAGACGTCCAGGACGATGTTGTATCCGTTGAGTTTGTATTGATGGATCATATAGGTTTCTCCGTACTTGACGAAAGGGCCGATGTAGGCATCGGCCCCTACGGATAAGGTGTAAAAAAGCCGCCGGCCAACGGCGGCTTTTTTACATTTGATTAGTTCTTCTTCTCGTTCTCGCAGTTCTGGTTGGCGATGCCGCAGCTGGTCTTGCAGGCGGACTGGCAAGAGGTCTGGCACTCGCCGCAGCCGCCGTTCTTGGCGCTCTGGCAGAGATTGCGGGTCTCGAGGGTGGTGATCTGGATCATGAGTTTCCCTCCATTGATGATTTATTGATGTACGTTTGGGATTATAGCACGCCGCGCAGAGAAAGTCAAGGCTTTCTCATTGCACGACCTTGCTCAGCAGGGGACGCAGCACCTGGTAGTCGTCAAAGCGGCGGTCCTTGGAGCCCGTGAGGAAAACCAGCTGGTTTTGCAGATCCGAAAGCCGGGAATAGCCCTTCACCGCGGCGCTGACGCCGGAGCCCGTGACGCCGGAGAGGTACACATGGGAGGCGCCGGCCAGGGCAAAGTCCGCGTTGGGATTGCCGAAGGAGATGGTGATGTTGCTGCTGGCAAAGAAATTCAGCAGGTCCGTGGCCACCCCCGCGATCAGATCGGAGCGGTTCTTGTCGGAGGTATAGACGATTTGGGTGCCGTTGGGAAAGCGGAAATCGTCGAAGACGATCTCCTTGAAGCCCTTCTCCGCCAGCTCCCGGGCGATCTGCTTCAGATAGGCCACCACCGTATCGCTGGCCGGATCCAGCCAGTAAAAGCCGTTGCCCACCCAGAGCGCGCCGCTGGCGGTCCGCAGACTGCTGACGATGTGATTCAGGGCAAAGTTGGAGTCCTGGAAGGTCTTGATCCGGGCCACCATGGTGAAGCCGTGGCTGCGCAGATAGGAAATCACCGCGTCCACGGTGCCGATGTCGATGGCGGCCTGCTGGGCGCCGTCGATGCCGGTGCTGTAGTAGAAGGAGCCGTTGCCGCCCTTCAGATCCATCAACACCGTACAGGGCGCGCTGAGCTCCTTGACCGCTTCCAGCACCGCCTCCGGGTCCTGGAGCATCTCCAGGTCGATGTAGACGCCGCTGACAGCCGTGGTCTCCCGGTTTCGCTCGCCCGGGTCGGCAAATTCGATCTCCAGACTCTCGATGGGGGACGAGGGCGTGGGCTGAGCGTCGGGAAGCTCCACGTCCCGGGCCGTATTCCGCTTGAAGTCCAGGCGGGCGCCCTCTGGGGTGTAGACCACATAGCGGCCCAGGAAGACCGCGAAGAGCAGCGCCAGCAAAAGCAGCGCTCCCAGCCCCGCCAGGACGAGCTTCAGGCCCTTTTTGAGTCTGGTCCTGGAGCGATAGGATAAGGATCGCACGCTCACTCCCCCTTTTGCGCCGTGAAGCAGCACCAGTCGTTCAGGATCTGGAGCCCCGTAATCCGCAAACCCGCGGCCTCGATGGCGGCACGGACCTCCTCATAGCGGTTTTCCAGCACGCCGGAGCAGATCAGGCGGGTCTTCTCCGTCATAAAGCGGGGCAGCACCGCGGCCATGGGGATGATCACGTCGGCAAAGATGTTCATGCAGACGATGTCGTAGGTCTTGGAGAACAGCTCCGCCAGGGCCGCCTGGCCGGTGATGACGTTGCCGGTGACGGCGGTGAAGCGGTCCGGGCCCAGCCCGTTGATGGCCGCGTTCTCCCGGGCGATGTCCTCCGCCTTGGGGTCCACGTCCACGCCGGTGGCGTGCGCCGCGCCCAGCCGGAGGGCTGTGATGGAGAGGATGCCGCTGCCGCTGCCCAGGTCCAGGACCTCCTCGCCGCCCCGGATCAGCTCCTCCAGCCGGAGCATGCACATCTGGGTGGAGGCGTGGGCGCCCGTGCCAAAGATCATGCCCGGGTCCAGCAGCACGGGGATCCGGCCCTCGGAGCGGTCGGGCTCCATCCACTTTGGCACCACCAGCAGCTTCTCCCCGATGGGGATGGGCTGATAGAACTGCTTCCAGTTGTTCTCCCAGTCCTCGTCCTTCACGTTGGCCAGACGCAGCTCCAGGCTGCCCAGCCCCGCGTCGGGATAGGCCTTCGGCAGCCCCGCCAGCAGTTCCCGAAGGCGGGCGATTTCTTCCGGGGCGCCGCGGCCGTCCTCCAGATAGAGCCGTACCCGGGAGACCCCGTCCAGGCTCTTTTCCAGCTCCTCGTCCACGATGTCCCAGTAATCCCGGTTGGTCTCCAAAAAGGTATGAAATTCCGCTTCGTCGTCAATGATAAAGCTGTCAAAGCCATTCATCGTCAGCGCCGCCTCCAGCAGGCCGATGCCGCGGGACGCGGATTCAATGGTGAGCTCCAGCCATTCCATGGTGTGAGAACCTCATTTCCGCAAAATTGTCCTTATAGTTTACAGGATTTTGCCGCGCTTGACAAGAGGTTTTTGAAAAAACTTTGCGGAAAAGCATAGATTTTTACTTGGATTTCGAAAAAAAATGTGATATAATAAACAGGTGGATAGTCGGCTTCCCCGGTGAAAGGAGCGCTTCATGTACAGTGTCAACGAAAAAATCCATTACGGCGGCAGCGGCGTCTGCCTGATTCAGGATATCACCACCATGCGCGTTGGCCGCACCCGGGAAAAGTACTACGTATTGAAGCCGGTCTATCAGAACAGCTCTTTGATCTACGTCCCAGTGGATAACGACCGGCTGACGGCGAAAATGCGGCCGGTGCTCTCCCGGGAAGAGGTGGATCAGCTGATCGCGGACATCGACGAGATCCCCACCGCCTGGGAGGATGACCCCCAGTCCCGGAAAGCCAGCTTCGACGCCCTGCTCCGGAGCAACCAGTGCCGGGATCTGATCGTCCTCATCAAAACCCTCAACGCCCATAAGGAGCTGCGCCAGGCGGACGGGAAGGCCCTCCACGTGGTCGACGAAACCTTCCTCCGGGAGGCCAAACGCCTGCTGTACGACGAATTCGCCGGCGCCCTGGAGCTCCAGCCCGCCCAAATCCCCGCGTACATCCAGACCAAGCAGAACGAGTCGGCATGACGGCGCTGAAAAATAACGCTTGATTTTCCCGCAAGCATATATTATAATCCCCCTGTACCCGCCGGTATGATGGAATTGGTAGACGTAGCGGACTCAAAATCCGCCGCCAGCGATGGCGTGCCGGTTCGACTCCGGCTACCGGCACCAAACCAGACAAATCCGAACCCCCGACCGGTCGGCGGGGCGCTTGGATTTGTCTGGTTTTTTGATTATCCCGGTCTGTGACGCCGATTCCATACAGGAAAGAACAAACACGCCGGACAACTACGGGTGAGATCAGCCCGTATTTGTCCGGCGTGTTTGTTTTGCCTTCACTTTGTTATTCCTTCAGAGACTGCCGATCTGTGCTGGCGCGGTAGATGGGGGGGGTGGTGGCAGCAAGGGAGATAAGCGGCGGGCGCGATGGCTGTTCAATATGGTTCAACAGGCTGGCGGCGGCCATACGGTCGATGCTCAGACTTGGAATGCTGGCAGTCGTCAATGCCGGCGTCACCACGGCGGACTCCGGGGAACCGTCGAATCCGGCAACCATGACGTCCGTTGGGATCGAGAGGCCCATATGCTTCAGCGCGGTCATGAGATGCAAGGCGAGAAAATCGTTGGCGCAGAAAAAAGCGTCCGGAAGCTTTGACATCATTCGGAGTTTCGTCTCCACCCAAACCGGATCACCGTAGGGCTCCGCGTCGTCCGACAGGATACAGCAGGCCGGGTCATAGGGAAGTCCCGCATCCGAAAGTGCAAGCCGATAGCCCTGCCAACGAATATAAAAGCTGTTGCAGTGCCGGCAATCACCTACAAAGCCGATCGCTTTCGCGGCCTGGCGCAGCATATGTTCGGTCAGCGCCTTCGACGTTGCGATATTCTCCATGGATACATAGTCGCACTGTGCCAGCTCATAAGACATGCCCGCAAAGCCGTCCACAGTGAGGACCGGTATTCTGAGATCGCAAAGCATTTTCAGATAATCACGGTCAAAGATCTCAATACAGAGGATGCCGGCCGTTTGCTCCAGGATCAGATGCGGCGGAAGCTCTTTTTTCCGGATTTCTTCGGCGGAAACATCATAGATCCGAAGCGTCCTTCCGGCGCGGCTTCCGATCACGTTGGAGTCCGACTGTTTTTTGTTCGGGGGTGTATGCAAGGTGTATGCACTCCCTTTCGGGAGGCGTATGCAGCGGCCCCGGTGTATGCAATCTTCCGGGCATTTCAAAACCGGTCCTGCCGCCGGCGCGGCGCGGAGCGGGCGCCGCCGGGGGATCCGTTCCGGCTTCTGTAAATCAAAAACGCAGCACCCCGTACCGCGCGGTCTGCCGTCATACCGAGCCGCGCCGTACGAGGTGTTCAAATCCTGTGTTTCATCTTTTTATAGATTGATATCCTTCTCTGCGTCAGCGCCCGGGTCCGTCAGTTCCCCGTGTTTCCGGTACGGAGCCGGGTGGATTCCCGCCGGATCAGATCCGTGTTCAGGTAGACCGTCCGGGTTTCCAGGGTCGGTTCCTGGATGCGGGAGATCAGCATCTGCGCCGCCACGTAGGCCATGGACTGCGTGTGGATGTGGACCGTGGTGAGGGTGGGCGATACATGCCGGGATTCTTCCGAGTCGTCAAAGCCGCAGATCATTACGTCCTCCGGGATGGATTTGCCGAGCTTTTGGAGAATATTCATGGTATCGATCGCAACGGAATCGTTGGCGCAGAAGAACAGATCCGGCAGTTCCTCCAGGTTCGACAGCACGAAATAGAGTTCGATCGGATCATTGCTGTTGATGAAGCATAAGCTGTCTGTGGGCTTGTGTGCCCGCGAAAGGGCGAGAAGCATCGCGCTGTAGCGCTCGAAGAACGATTTGCAATGGGTGACGTCACCGATGAAGCCGATGCGTTCTTTCCCGTTTTCCAGCATCTCATGGGCCAGCTCCATCAGAGCTTTCACGTTGTCCATGAGGATACAGTCCGCCGAGAGCGTGTGGCCGTTATGAGGACTCGGTCCGTCCACAAAGAGCAGCGGCATATTCAAAGCGCACAGCATGTCGTCATAATCCCGATCGAACATCTCAAAGCAGACGAGCGCCTTCGTGTTTTCGGTCGGAAGCGGATAGGGGAGCTGCTTATGCTTCAGATCCTCCCGGGAGACGTAGTAGGGTGTCAGCGTGTAGCCGAAGTTGGCCAGCTCCGTGCGCAGGCGGTCGATCATGGTCAGGGCAAAGTGGGAGCCCTCGAGATGGTAGGAGGTAAGCAGCGCGACGTCGCCGGCTTCGGTCGGCCCGGCGGCTGACCGCTCCTGGGGCTCCAAGCTCAGCTCGGACATGGACCGGACGTAAGAAAACTGCTTGTAGCCCATCTCCACAGCTTTTCGGAGGATCCTTTCTCTCGTGTCGGCGGCGATTCCTTCGCTGTTGTTGAGCGCTTTTGAAACAGTGTTTCGGGAGATCCCAAGCTCATCCGCGATGTCCTGAATCGTGACTTTCATATGATTCATCCCTCAGCAATTATTCATACAACCATCGGAATACTATATAATACTATATAATAATATAGAATTTTATCATAGGCGCGCAGAAATGTCAAATTCTTTTTCCCGCTGCAGGACGGTTCTTCGGGATCTCTGGAAAGTCCCGCCCGGGCATTCGGCCCCTTTTATCACGCCGGGCGGAGATGTGTGCAAAATCATTTAGATAATTTGAAAAAACAGGTTGACATTGTGCATTTGCACAGCTATATTTGTAAATGTAAGACGTGCTGTTTTATTCCACCCAAAACGATATTCAGAAAGGACGTTCCCGCTATGAAGAAAACCGGAATTCTGGCGGTGGTGCTGCTGGCAGCCCTGCTGCTGACCGCCTGCGGCAGACCAGGCACCCTCCCGGACGAGCCCTATGCCGCGGTCCCCTATCAGCTCTTCCCCGCGCCGGAAGGCGCATACGTAGGCGACACCATGCCTTTCGTCACCGGCGACGGCATGCTGGAGCTCTACTACCTCTATGACACCGACCACAACGGCCAGGGCTACCATCCGATCTATCGCTACCGGACCGACGATCTGGTGGGCTACGAGGATCTCGGCATGGCTCTGAACTACGGCATGATGTCCGAGCCGGATCCAGCCCTCGGCACAGGCTCCGTCATGCAGGACCAAAACGGCCTGTACCATCTGTTCTACACCGGCCACAACGACACCGGCAACGGCGGAATGGGCCGCGAGTGCGTCATGCACGCCACCAGCCCTGACCGTGAGACCTGGACCAAACAGCCTGAGGACACCTTCTTCGCCCCGGAGAACTATTCCCATGACGATTTCCGGGATCCCGAGGTGTTCTGGGTAGAGGAGGATCAGTGCTACTGGCTGCTGATTGCGGCCAGAGACAACGTCCTGGGCGGCGTCGTGGCCAAATATACCTCCGAGGATCTGAAAACCTGGGAATTCCAGGGTCCCATCTACGCCCCCATGGCCCAGTACATGCTGGAGTGCCCCGACCTGTTCAACATCGGCGGCACCTGGTACCTCACCTACAGCTGGGACTGCGTCACCTACTACGCCATCGGCGAGTCCATGAACGGCCCCTTCACCGCCCCGGCGGACAATATCCTGGACGGCCAGGGCCAGATGAGCGGCAACGGTTTTGTGTTCTACGCGGCAAAGACCGCCCGGATGAACGACGACACCTATCTCTGCGGCTGGCTCGGCAGAGCCGGCCTGAGCGGGGACTCCGGCGTCTATCAGTGGGCAGGAAGCGTACTCAACCACCAGCTGGTCCAGCATGAGGACAAGACCCTCGGCGTCGACGCGCCGGAGACCTACGCTGACTACTTCACCGCGGACAAGCCCTTCCGGGCGGTGAAGAAGGAGGGCGGCGTCAAGATCAGCGACAACAACATCACTCTCTCGCCGAAGGACGACGTCTACGCCCTGGCCGACATGGGGACCAGACCTGCGTCCGTGCTGCTGGAATGCGATGTGACGCTCGACGGGGACGGCCGCGTGGGCTTTGCCTTCGGCGGCAGCGAGAAGGATCCCACCTATACTGCTCTGTGTCTGGACGCCGGTCGGGATCAGATCCACTATGAGGGCTATGAAATCGAAGATCTCCGGGATATGGATCCCGTGGCTCTGACACGCTTTGCATTCAAGGAATCCGCGGTCCACCACGTGAAGCTGGTCTGTGAAAACGAGATCGTGGTGCTCTACATCGACAGGACGAAGGCTCTGAGCTGCCGCATCTCCCACTCCACCGACGGCGCACACATCTGCGTCTTTGCCGACGGCTGCGGCGCCAGCTTCCAGAACATCACCATGAAGCTCCCCGGCTGATCCCATAAACCGCATAAAAGCCGCCGCATTCCGTTTGGAACGCGGCGGCTGCAGTTTTCTGTCAGTTTCCCGAAAGATACCGGAGATAGTTCAGACAGGCGTCGCGGCGCGGCGTATTGGCCACGACCCCAAGATAGAGGGGATCCGCAAACTGCCCGGCAAACAGAGGGAAGGAATCCAGGCGCAGGGCGTTGGCAGCGGACTCCGTCACCACCACATGCTCCTCCGCCTCTCTGAGCTGGAACTCGATCCCGTTGTCTTCGATGGTCACCTCATTCTCCGTGATGAACGGCGAGAGGGCTTCCGCCAGCTCCGGTTCTTCCTTCAGGAGCTCCTCCATGGGCAGCAGATAGCCCTGAGAGGAGAGAATGTCATAGGACTGGCCGCTCATCAGGATCAGATCGAGCTGCTGCTGTTCCACGGAAGCCATGAGCTTGATCCGGGTCGCGTAGGCGCTCCGATGGGTCGTCTCGTCCGTATCTTCAGCCAGATAGAGATCCCGGTAGAGCAGCACCTCCTGCCGATCCGCGTCAAAGCCGGCGCCGTTCAGGAAGCCGACCGTCACAGCCTCCTCCAGCTCGCTGTTCAGGGAGACGTTGATCATTGCCAGATACAGCACCGGGTCCTTTTTGGTCAGGATCCGGTAGACCACGGAACCCAGGATGATCAGGGCAGTCAGTCCCAGAATAATGGGCCATTTGTGGTAGAGCCAGATGTGCGCAAGCTTTTGCGGGAAGGTGAGCTGCCGGTAGGCCGCACGGGCGTCCTTGAAATCTTTCTCAGTGCGGTTCATCTCTCGGATTCCCCGTCTTCGCCGCCGGTCTCCGCTTCGTCTTCATCCTCATCCTCCTCGTCGGGATCATAGGTGCAGGCGTCGATGACCCGCCGGAGGAAGATGGAGCTGAGCATGGCGCTCAGGCCCTCGCCCAGCAGGATCAGAGGCGTAAAGAAGCGAACGGTCACGAAAAACACCGCGAAGTGGATCAAAAACACCACGATCGTGCAGAACAGATAGTGCGCGCCGATCAGGAAGGAGTTCTTCAGCATGGCCCGGTTCGTATTGCGGACGCTGGCAACCAGGGGGAAGAGGTAGATCAGAACGATGACGTAAAATACCGCGGCCGCGATGACCACCGCCAGCAGAATCGTCCAGAAGACAGCCAGAGGGCCGGCCGCGGTTTTCCGCAGATTGGCCAGAATATAGCCGTCCAGGCCCAGGAAGATGCCGCCGGCCAGCATGATGAGCCAGAGGATCGTGGCCTGCTTGAAGTTTTCTTTGAAGGAGCGGAAGAACATGGTCGTGACGTTGCCCTCCTCGCCCCGGGCCAGCTTGAGCATGACGTAGTACAGCGCCGTGGTGGAGGCGCCGACGGTCACAATCGGGATGGAGCAGGCAAACCAGATCAGGTTCAGCCAGCAGGTATAGCAGATGCGGAGCATCACCTGGCTGAATTTGCTGTCATAGGAGAGGAACTTCATTGCGCCGCATCCTCCTTTCCGATCCGCGTGGAATCACGGAGCACGAGATCGGTCTGGGTATAGACCGTGCGAAAATCCAGATCCGGATTCTTGATGCGGGAGATCAGAAGCTGCGCCGCCGAAAAGGCCATGATCTGCGTGTGGATGTGGACCGTAGTCAGCGGCGGCGTTACGGTGCGGGAGTCCACGGAGTCGTCAAAGCCGCAGACCAGCACGTCCTCCGGCACGGATTTGCCGAGCTTATTGAGGATCCGGATCAGGCTGACGGCAATCTCATCGTTGGCGCAGACGAAGCAATCCGGCAGCTCCCTCAGGGATGAAACGGCGTGGCAGATGTTGATGGGATGGTTTTCTTTAATTATAAAGTCGCTGATAAAAGGCTGCCCCGTGATCGCCAGCGTGTTGGGCACAGCGATGAAGCGTTCAAAGAACGACTGGCAGTGGTCAAAATCTCCGATAAAGCCGAATTTTTGCACACCCTGCCTGATCAGGCCGCCGATCAGCCGCGTCAGCTCGCCGATGTTCTCCATAATGAGCTGGTCCGCCTGCAGCCTGCGTCCGTTGTGCCTGCTGGGGCCGTCTACAAACAGGATCGGGTAGTCGATGGCGCACAGCATATCGCAGTAATCCCATTCGAACATTTCAAAGCAGATGAACGCCTTCGTGTTTCCCTTGGGGAGGGGATAGGGAAGCTGCTTCTGCGTGATATTCTCGCGGCTGACGTAGTAGCTCTTGAGTAAGTAGCCGAACTGTGCCAGCTCGCGCCGAAGCCGGTCGATCATTGTGACGGCGAAATGGGAGTCGCTGAACTGTGTGGTGGTAAGCAGGGCAATTTCCCCGCTGCTGCCTGGCAAAGGCTCCGCAGTCGGCGGCTGCAGACCCGTGGCGGAGAGTGTCTGCATAAAGGAGAATTGCCGATAGCCCATTTCCGCAGCCTTCGCCAGGATCCGGTCTCTGGTAGCGGCCGCAATGCCTTCACTGTTGTTCAGAGCTTTGGAAACCGTGTTGCGCGAAATCTCAAGGGCATCGGCGATGTCCTGAATGGTCACTTTCGCTTTCATGATGTTTACCTCTCACCATAGAACATTATTATATAATATTATCACACTTTTGTGCAAATGTCAATATGGTCTCCATATGTACAATTCAGTCTCTTTTCTCTTCCGGCACACAGGTCAACCCGTCCGGGAGATAACGCACATAAACCAAAAAACAAGGCATCGCACAGGTGCAAAAGCGATTATTTTGTGTGCAAACTGCAAATTAAATATTGACATATGCACAATAAGGTGATAGGATGAGATTATCAGGATTCTCCATGTTTTTCGGCGTGCTCGTTGCCGCAGAGCAGGGGGATCTTACACACAGAAAAGGAGGAATTCGATGAAAAAAGTTTCCCCACCGGCAGGTGCGCTGGCAGGTAAGGGGAGCTCACGCGGCCACAACACACTGGTCTACCTGAAGCAGCACTGGCAGTTGTACGTCATTTTCATGGCGCCGGCCTTCCTGCTGACGGTGATCTTCCGCTACATCCCCATGGGCGGAATTTCCATGGCGTTCACAGAGTACAACCCCATCCGGGGTCTGTTCCACAGCGAGTGGATCGGCTTTGACAACTTCAAGCGCTTCCTCTCGTCTCCGGACTTCATGCGCTACCTGATGAACACCCTGAAGCTCAGTATCTTTGGCTTGCTCTGGGGCTTCCCGATCCCGATCCTGCTCGCGTTCCTGCTCAACCGCATTCTCAGCAAAAAAACCAAGCAAAAGATCCAGCTGGTCCTCTACATGCCGAACTTCATTTCGGTCATCGTGCTCTGCGGTATCGTCCGCATCCTGCTTTCCCCCACCGGCATGATCAACTCCCTGCTTGGCACCCACACCAACTTCATGACAGAGCCCGGCGCCTTCCGCACGATCTACATTGCGTCCGGTATCTGGCAGGGAGCAGGCTGGGCCTCCATCATCTACACCGCCGCACTGTCCAACGCATCCAAGGAGCTCAAGGAAGCCGCTGTCATTGACGGCGCCAACATTTTCCAGCAGATCAAGGCTGTGGAATGGCCCGCCATCAAGGACACCGTCCTCATCCAGTTCATCATGTCCGTGGGCAACATCATGAGCATCGGCTTCGAGAAAGCCTACGCCCTCCAGACCGACATGAACATGCAGACCTCCGAAATCATCTCCACCTACGTCTACAAGAAGGGCCTTCTGGACGGCGACTACGGTTTCTCCACCGCCGTCGGTCTGTTCAACACCGTCATCAACGTCATTCTGCTGATCTCCATGAACACGATCGTCAAGAAGATGAATGACGGCAAGGGCATCTGAGAGGAGGGAGCTTATGAAACAGAAAATGCCAAAGAAAAAAGGCGAATTCGCCAAGCTCCCTACCGGTGACAAGGCGCTGCTGACCATCGGCTATATCCTGCTGGGCCTGTTCGTGGTGGCGATCATTCTTCCGATGGTCTACATCATCCTGGCCTCCTTCATCGACCCCATCACCCTGCAGAACAGCGGCCTGACCTTCGACTTCAGCAAGTGGACCACCACCGCCTACGAGCGCGTTCTCGAGAACGCACAGATCTGGGTCGGCTTCAAAAACGCCATCATCTACTCCGTGCTGTTCACGATCATCTCCGTGGTCGTGACCCTGCTGGCTGCCTACCCCATGTCCCGTTCGGACTTCAAGTTCAAGGGCTTCTTCAACACCATCTTTGTGATTACCATGTTCTTCGGCGGCGGCCTGATCCCCACCTACCTGCTCATCAACAACCTGGGTATGCTGGACACCATCTGGGCCATCCTGATCCCCGGCGCCTTCAGCGTCTGGAACATGATCATCGCCAGAACCTACTACATGGGCATCCCCCGGGATCTGCAGGAAGCCGCCGGCATCGACGGCGCCTCCGAAATGGTCTACTTCTTCAGGATCCTCCTGCCCGTGTGTACTCCCATCATCGCCACCATTTCCATGTGGCAGTTTGTCGGCATGTGGAACAGCTACTTTGACGCTATGATCTACCTGAACAGCGCCTCCAAGCAGCCTCTGCAGCTGGTCCTCCGCTCCATCCTGATTCAGAACCAGCCGGATCCCGGCATGGTCTCCGACATGCAGTCCACCGCGCAGCGCGCCCAGATGGCCGAGCTGCTGAAGTATGCCACCATCATCATCTCCAGCCTTCCGCTGCTGATCATGTATCCGTTCTTCCAGAAGTACTTCGATAACGGTATCATGGCCGGCGCCGTCAAGGGCTGATGAATAAGCTCTTCAAGAATTGAAAGGAGAAAAAACATGCGTAAGCTCACCAAGTCCATCGCGCTTCTGCTGGCCGTTCTTATGATTGCCGGCGTGTTCGTCGCCTGCGGCGGCGGTGGAAGCACCTCCGGCGGTCAGTCCGGTCTGGACGTCGATCCCGCTACCCTGCAGTTCCCCCTGGCTGAGAAGGCTGAGATTTCCGGCCTGACCAACTATCCCGTCGGCTCCGAGGCCGAGCCCAACAACCGCACCATCTTCAAGCGTCTTGAGGAGAAGACCAACGTCCATGTCAACTGGAAGGCCATCCAGAGCGACCAGTGGGGCGACAAGATCTCCCTCGAAATGTCCAACCTGAAGACCCTCCCCGAGTTCGTGTTCTCCGCCGGTTTCTCCGACACCGACCTGCTGAAGTACGCCAAGCAGGGCGTTATCATCAACGTTGAGGAGTACATCGACAAGTACATGCCCAACCTGAAGAAGGTCTTTGAGCAGGCTCCCGAGTACCGCACCATGTGCACCGACGAGAACGGCCACATCTGGGCTCTGCCCTGGATCGAGCAGCTCGGCTACGAGAAGACCGCCATCC
>JAFYAB010000069.1 GCA_017540945.1 Oscillospiraceae bacterium
GAAGACTGCCGATCACGGCCAGTTCTCCGTCAACATTTCCAAGCCCGGCATCACCAAGGGCCAGCACTGGCACAACTCCAAATGGGAGTTCTTCATCGTGGTCTCCGGCCATGGGCTGATCCAGGAGCGGAAGCTGGGCACAGATGAGGTCCTGGAATTTGAGGTCAGCGGCGAGCACATTCAAGCGGTCCACATGCTGCCCGGCTATACCCACAACATCATCAATCTCAGCGAGACCGAAAACCTCATCACGCTCATGTGGGCCAACGAGCTCTTCGACCCCGCAAGGCCGGACACCTTTTTCGAGCCGGTCTGAAAAAAGGGATCTCAGGATCGTAAAACGATCCTGAGATCCCTTTTTTCGGGAACCCTCATTTGCTCCGCAACTGCATCCAATAGCAGGGAATCTCCGGATCCAGGGCGACGGCGCAAATACCGTGCTCCGGGTCGAAGCCGAAATTGTTGTCTCCGATCTGCACGGAATCCAAGCCGGTGACGGAGGCGCTCTGTTCCGTGAAAACCAGCTCGGAGCCGGCCTGCGTCACAAGATCATATCCCATGGTATCGCCGCCGCCGGAGTTCCGGCCCCCCAGCTGGTAGCTTGCGGTTTTTTTCTGTCTGGCCTCCACCGTCAGACTCCCGCCGGCGGGTATCGTGACTTCAAAGCTCTCGTACATGACCCGCGGGCTGTTGTGGGCTCTGGTCAGCAGCCCGATCGTGGCGCCGAGCCCGGTGCTGTTTTGCAGCACGGGCAGACCCTCCTCCTCCAGCAGCCGGGCCACGGCGGCGTTGTCCGCATGAGACAGGCCGGGCTCGGCGCTCTGCATGTACCAGGCCAGATCTTCTTCGAGGACCTCGGCCAGGCCGGTCTCCCGCCGCTCCAGCCGCCAGCTCCCGCCGCCGCCGAGGGGATCGTCCAGGATGGGCGTCTCCAGATCGCCGCCCACCAGCACCACGCGGCAGGGCTCCCGGCTGGCGCTCTCCCGGCGGTCGATATAGAAGCCGACCCGTACGCTCCCGCTGCCCGCGTTCACGGAATGCATGGTAAAGCCCGAGGCAAACACCGCGGTTCTGGCCGGGTCCACCCGGAATCGCAGATTCACCTGTTCCTCCGCCTTCGTCCCGGGGCTCTCCTCCACCAGCGTATAGACCACGGCAGGCAGCGTCAGCTCAGCCTCCGGCGCCAGAGCTGCGCTGAGATGGCCGGGACGCTCCAGCAACTGGCGGTATTCGTTCCATGAGCTGAGATAGTTCCTGCTTTCCGGAACATTGTATCCGATATGGAACTCCGGCGTAACGGCAGCCCCGTCCACACGGAACGCCAGGCTGCTCAGCGTCGCATCCGCCAAGCTGCCGGACACGGGATAGCAGAGTTTCAGGGTCTTGTCCTGTTCGCTCGGATTGCGCAACACATAGCGGTCCGTTAGCAGGGCCGCGCCGGGATAGCCGCCGTCCTCAAAACGGGTAAAATCATAGCTCACGTCGCGGGCGGCGAGCAGTCCGTCCAGATCCCCCAGAGCGGTCATGGGCAGCACAGGCCCGAAATAGACAGAATAATAACCGTCCCGGCGGACGCTGCCGCCTCCCGTAGACGCAGGCCCCCGACCCAGCAGCAGAATCGTTCCTAACCCTGCCACAAGAACCAGACTGGCTGCAATCGCCGCCCATCGCCTCCATGTGTTTCGGGTTTTGGCAGGATGCGCTTCCGCCTCCGATAAATAGCGCTCGTCAATGCCGGTCACGGCATCATACATCACTTCAGCTTTCGATTTCATAACGTTACCCCTTTCGCTTCCAGAGCCTGACGGAGCCGCAGCCGCAGCCTCCGCAGTCGTTGGGCCATCTGGTTTGGGGAGACGGCAAAGTGCTTTGCCAGATCCTTCACGGGCTCGCCGTACCAGTAGCGGCGCACAAAGGCTACCCGCTCCTCCGTCTCCAGATCCTTCAGCCAACGGTCGATCGCCTCAGTCAGTTCCCGGAGCTCCGCCGCCGCCTCCACATTCTGGGCGGCCGGAACGCAGTCCTCCAGCTCAGAGAGCAGCAGCTCCGTCCCGTCATAGCGCTTTTTGGCGCGATTGCTCCGCCAACGGTCGATGGAGAGATCCCGGGTGATCCGGCCCAGAAACGCTTTGAGCCGTTCCGGTCGGGTGGGCGGAATCCGGTTCCAGGCCGTCAGCCAGGTGTCGTTGACGCATTCCTCGGCGTCCTCCCGGCTTTGCAGGATATTTTCGGCCAGGTATCGACAGAAGCCGCCGTATTTCAGTTCGCTCTCCGCGATGGCCTGCTGGTCCCGGTCAAAGTACAGGCCGATAATGGCTTCGTCCGTCATTTGTCTGTCTCCTTTCTTCTTCCTTGAAGGTCCCCTCACCCATATAGCCGGAACGCAAAGCGGAATATGACCGCGTTTATAACTTTTTTCTCAAAACAGCCAAAGATATCTCTATGATACTCCACCCCCTTCGGAAGCGCAAGCGCTGTTTTTCTCTGCGGGGAACCCCTTTTGCCTGGAAGGAAACCGTTGCCTTTTTACGATATTGATTGTATAATATAGAAAAACGCGAATTCGGAAGGGTGGGAACGAAATGAAGCGGACGAGGCTCAGTCCGAAGTTCTGGGCGGTGCTGACGGTATTCAGTCTGGTGGGGCAGATTGCCTGGGTGGTGGAGAACATGTACTTCAACGTGTTCATCTACAAGATGTTCCACGCCTCGGCAGGGGCCATCTCCACAATGGTGGCAGCCTCAGCTGTGGCGGCGACGCTGACGACGATCTTCATCGGGGCTCTCTCGGACAAGCTGGGCAAACGGAAGCTCTTTATGTGCGGGGGCTATATCCTCTGGGGTATCTCCATCTGGAGCTTTGCCCTGATCCGCACAGACGTCATCTCTAAGCTCTTCCCAGCCGCGGTCTCCGCGGCATCGGCAGGCGTCAGCCTCGTGATCGTCATGGACTGCGTGATGACCTTTTTCGGCTCCAGCGCCAACGACGCCTGCTTCAACGCCTGGCTGACGGACTCTACCGACGAGACCAACCGCGGAGCGGCGGAGGGCGTCAACGCCATGATGCCCCTGCTGGCGATCCTGGTGGTCTTCGGCGGCTTCATGGGCTTTGACCTGGATCAGGCCTCCTCCTGGGTGACCATCTACACGGTCATCGGCATCACGGTGCTGGGCATCGGCGTACTGGGCTTTTTCCTGATTCAGGAACCGGATGTGGACAGCTCCGCCAATCAGAATATCCTCCGAAACGTCATCTATGGCTTCCGACCCTCCGTCGTGCGGAAGAATCCCGCGCTGTATCTGACCCTGGCGGCCTTTGCGGTCTTTGGAATCTCCATTCAGATCTTCATGCCTTATCTGATCCTCTATTACGAGGTCAGCCTGGGGATGGAGAACTATGTGCTGATTATGGCTCCGGCCATTATTCTGGCAGCCGTCGTTACCTTTTTCTACGGAAAGCTCTATGATAAGCTTCACTTCCGCGGGACCCTGCTCCCTGCTTTGGGGATGCTTTTCGGCGGTTATGTCCTGCTCTGGCTCACCCGCTCCACGGTGCCGGTCTTTCTGGGTTCTCTGCTGATGATGAGCGGCTATCTCTCCGGCATGGCAGTCTTTGGCGCCATGGTTCGGGACCACACCCCGTCCAACCGGGCGGGAATGTTCCAGGGTCTGCGCATCGTGGGTCAGGTTCTGATCCCCGGGGTCATCGGACCGTGGATCGGCGCCTGGGTCCTGCGAAACGCGGAAACCGTGGTGGGCAGCGACGGCACGCTTTCCTTCATTCCCCACGCCGGCATCTTCCTGGCGGCCTTGGCGGCGGGGGTGCTGGTACTGCTGCCCGCTTTGCCCCTGCTGCGGGAGAAGGCGCAATAGAGGACGGAGCTATCATCATGCTGTTGTGGATTCATTCTTTCGCTCACCTGCTGGTGGATGGGGTCTGCGCCGCCGCGTTGTTCGGCCAGCTGACGGCGCAGGGCGGCGGAGCTGAGCTGTTCATGCTGTACAACACGCTGGCCTTTTCTACCCAATGCCTTGTGGGCCTCGCCGCGGACAGGAGCAAGAGATATCGGCTGTCCGCTGCCGCCGCAATGCTCTGCGTCGCGGCGGGCTTTGCCCTGCCTCTGCCAGCCCTGCCGCGGGTAGCGCTGATCGGCCTGGGCAACAGCGTGTTCCACGTGGCTGCCGGGACCGAGACCCTGGAGCGCAGCGGCGGAAAGGCCGCGCCTCTGGGCGTATTCGTGGCCCCGGGGGCCATCGGCGTCACCGTCGGTTCTCTGTTCCCGGCGCTGGGGCCGGTGCTGGCCGGACTGCTGGCTATCGTTGGGATCGCGTCCGTGTTTGTTCAAGGAAGCGACAAAAAACAGACCGATTGCCCGCGCTGCAGCCCACAGGAGCCGGCCGCAGAGCCTTTGCGCCCCTGCGGGCGGCTGGGCAAAACACCCCTGCTCGCGGCGGCGCTGCTGACAGCCGCCGTCGCGGTGCGGGCCGTCGGGGGCTCCGCGGTACGCTTCCCCTGGCAGACCACGCCGCTGCTGACCCTGATCACCACGGGCTTCGTCTTCGCGGGCAAGACCGCCGGCGGCTATCTCTGCGACCGGATCGGGCCGCGGCGCTCCGCCTGGTTCTCGGTGCCCCTGGCGGCGATCCTGATCTGCTTCTGCGGGGCCTGGATGCTCCCCTCTATGCTGGGGCAATTTGCCCTGAATCTGACCATGCCCGTCACGCTTTGGCTGCTCTATCGCTGCATGCCGGACGCTCCCGGCTTTGCCTTCGGGCTGGCCGCTTCCGCCCTCTGGCCGGGGACCCTGGCCGGGAGATACATTGCGTTGACCGGGCAGGCTCGCTGGGTCTTCCTGCCGCTCTGCTTCCTCTTCGGTCTTTTTGCCATCCTGTATTCTGCAAAAGGAGATGCCCTATGAAAAAGTTGTTGCTTGTCTTGACTGTCGCGCTTCTCTGCATGGCCCTGGCAACGCCCGTCTATGGCGACGTCCTGAGCCCCGGCTGGCGATTCTTCTACAGCGATGGCTGGATCTACCTGCTGATCGCTATTGCCGTACTGATCCTGGGTGTAATCCTCCACAAGCTGCTGAAGAAGCGCAAATAATCGTATCACTGAATCGTAGAAAGGAAGCTCACCATGAAGAAATTGCTTTGCATCCTGCTGACCCTGCTCTGCTGCGCCGCCCTGGCTGCGCCGGTCTCCGCCGATCTGATCCTGCCCCCGGACAGCACGCTGGAAGCCGGGTCCATCGAATTCACCGCGCCCCTCGACATTGTCTCTCCCAACGAGTCCACCGCCGAGCAGACAGAAGCCGCCCCGCCTGCGGCCACCAAGGCCGTCGCCCCTTCCCCCGGCCAAACTGAGGCGGAGCCTGTTCCCACGACGCTGTATCTGGCAGTCGGCGTGCTGGTTCTGATGGTGGGCTTTCTCCTTTCCCGCCTGCTGAGGAAGCGGGATAAATGAAGCTGCTCGCGCTGGCCTGCCTGCTGACGGTGCTGATCGAAACGCCGTTTCTGGCCTGCTTCGGCTATCGCGGGAAGCGTGATCTGGCGGTAATCGTCTGCGCCAACATGCTGACCAATCTGCTGCTGAACACGAGCTTTGCATTGGGTCTCCCCTACCGTCCCGGCTGGATCGCCGCGGGGGAGCTGACCGTTGTGGCGGCGGAGTATTGGATCTACGCCAAGGCCTTCGGCCCCTCCCGACGGCTGCTGCTGCTGTGCTTTCTTGCCAACTGTCTCAGCTTCGGTCTGGGACTGCTGCTGCCGCTGTAAGGTACGCCCATCTCGAGACACAGGAGATCAAGCCATGCGATACGAAAATACACGCCCCGGGATCTTTCTGTCTCGACCCAACCGCTTTACCGCCTGGGTTGTGGTCGACGGCGTGGAGGAACGGGTCCACGTGAAGAACACCGGGCGCTGCCGGGAGCTGCTGATTCCCGGCGCGGAGGTCTGGCTGACCCGGGCGGAGCATCCGGCGCGAAAGACAAAATACGACCTGATCGCTGTCCGGAAGAAAAACGGCGTCCTCTTCAACATCGACAGTCAGGCGCCGAACCGGGTGGTCCGGGAATGGCTGGAGGGCCAGGGCTTTGACCGGATTCTCCCGGAATACCGCTTCGGGCAGTCCCGCATCGACTTTTGCCTGCAGCGCGGCGCGGAGCGCTGGCTGTTGGAGGTCAAGGGCTGCACCCTGGAGCGGGATGGGATCGGTTTTTTCCCGGATGCACCCACTGCGCGCGGCGCAAAGCACCTGCAGGAGCTGACCGCCGCTCTTTCCCGGGGCTGGCACGCCGCCGTGGCCTTCGTCATGCAGGCGGACGGCATGAAAACCGTACTGCCCAACGCAGAGACCGACCCCGTCTTTGCCGCGGCCCTGGCGGAAGCGGAGCAGGCGGGCGTCCGGATCCTGTCTCTCCCCTGCCATGCGGAGCCGGACCGGCTGGAAATCATCGAAACACGCGGTTTGTAGCGGCGCACAGTGCGCGCCGCCAAACAGGCATATATCCATCTTGACAGATTCAGGAAGAAAGCAGGTGCGCTATGAAACCGATTGTTTGGGTACTGTTGGCAATTCTGACAATGGGGCTGCTGGTTTTCGTCGGCTGCAGATCCCGGACCCCGGAAGACCCCGGGACAGAGCATCCCTCGGAATCCGGCGTCGATACAACGTCGGATTCCAATGAAACGGAGCTGCGCTTTTCCTCCTTCGACGGGGGCGGGCCCCAGTTCCGTGCCTATCTCGACGATCCGACGCTGGCGGCAGTCGAAGGAAAGCGGGAGTATAAAAGCCGCAATCACGACAAGGAAAGCGGCTCGCCCTATGACATGGTCTTTCGCTTCCGGGCCCTGAAGCCCGGGACCACCAGGCTGCTCGTGCTCGGAGAATCTCCCATTATAAAGCCTCAGGCCCATCTCTATCAGCTCACGGTTCATGAGAATCTGAAAATGACCTTCCGGGCGATCCGGACCATCTCCGGTCTGACTGTCTTCCGCAACGGCAGTATCGCCTACGATTCCTACGCCGTTACCCTGGGGGCGGAGGGCTTCACGCTGACCGTCAACGAGGAAGAATCCTGTCCCATGGACCAGGAGACTGCGGACGCGATCTATGCGGTCGTCGAGAAATACGACCTGGCAAGCTGGAACGGCTTCAACAAATCCCAGCAGGGCGTTCTGGATGGCGAAGGCTTCTGGCTGGAGCTCTCCCTGACGGACGGCACCTCGATTTACGCCGCGGGGGACAACGTCTTCCCCGCCCATTATTTCGACGCCATGGGCGAGCTCTGGACGATCCTGCAAAACGCCGCCGGGCTGCACTGAGCAGTTTGAACATCCGCACTGGCTTCAGCAACAAACGCCCCGAGGAGAAAAGAAGCTGCGGACTGTGAACAAAGGGCCCGCCCCTTGCAGGCGCATTTTCATGTTGAACTAAGGTTCCCGCTGTATGATGCAGGCATGCGCAGGCAACCATAATCTGATACGGAGGGAAACTTGATGAAACGACAAAAGACGCTCTGCGTCCTGCTGGCGGTTTTGATGCTTCTGTCTTTGCTGGCCGGCTGCGGGACAGGCGAGGAAGCGAAAAAAGCAGCGACAGCCGAACAAAGCAGCGATACCCGGAAGGCTCCGGAGGGCAGCACAGCTGCGGCGCCCCGGGGCGATCGTCCGGCGGGAACGCCTGATGGCACAGCTCCCGAAGCGCCTCCGGACGGAACCGGCGGTCCCGGCGGCAATCCTCCCGGGCCTCCCCCGGACGGAACCGGCGGACCCGGCGGCAATCCCCCAGGACCTCCCCCGGACGGGAACGGCGGACCCGGCGGCAATCCCCCAGGACCTCCCCCGGACGGGAACGGCGGTCCCGGCGGACCTGGCGCCGGCACAGAGATCGACTACACCGGCGCGACCGTCATCCGCTCCGCCGAAACCCAGAGCGGCAAACGCTATGAAAGCAGCACTGCGGACGAAAGCGCGCTGCTGATCGAAACGGACGACGCCGTGACGGTCAAGGACCCGACCGTCACAAAAACCGGAGACTCCGACGGCAGAGACAGCTGCAGCTTTTACGGGCTCAACGCCGCGGTCCTGGTGAAGGACGGCGCCGCGGCCTCCATCACCGGCGGAACGATCCGCTCGGACGCCGAGGGCGCCAACGCGGTGTTTTGCTATGGCGGCAACGGCGGCCGGAACGGGGCGGAGGGCGACGGCACCACCCTCGTCATCCGGGACACCCGGATCCGTACCACCGGCGGCGGCTCCGGCGGCGTCATGACCACCGGAGGCGGCGTCACCTACGCCTATGACCTGGACGCGGAGACTTCCGGCCGATCCTCGGCGGCCATTCGGACCGATCGGGGCGGCGGCCAGGTCTATGTGGACGGCGGCAGCTATGTCACCAACGGTCTTGGCTCCCCTGCCATTTACTCCACCGCGGAGATCCGCGTGGAGAACGCGAGCCTGATCTCCAATCTCTCCGAGGGAGTCTGCATCGAGGGCAAGAACTCCATCGAGCTGACAAATTGTACGCTCAGCGCAAACAACAGGGAGCGCAACAGCAACGCCTACTTCCTGGACAGCATTATGCTCTATCAGTCCATGTCCGGCGACGCCGACAGCGGCACCTCGCGCTTCACCATGACCGGCGGCAGCCTGACCAGCAAAAGCGGCCACGTCTTCCACGTGACCAACACCAACGCGGTCATCCGCCTGAACGGGGTCGCCATCACCAATGAGGACGCGGAAAACATCCTGCTCTCCGTCTGCGCCGACGGCTGGAGCGGCTCATCCAACATCGCGGCCATGAACGCCGTCGCCCAGAAGCTGACCGGCGTCATCAAGGTGGGCGACGATTCGACGCTGACGCTGGAGCTGCGGGACGGCTCCGACTTCACCGGCTCCATCGACGGAAGCATTGTCAACGCCAAGGGCGACACGGTTTCCACCACGCCGGGGACCGTGAGCGTCACGCTGGACGACAGCTCCACCTGGACGCTCAGCGGCGACAGCTGGGTGACGGAATTCCACGGCAGCGCGGCAAACGTGCTCGCAAACGGTCATACGCTCTATGTGAACGGCAGCGCTTTGAAGGGGACCCGGTGACAACCAAAAACGGGTTTTTCAGTTGCCTTTTTCGGGATTTTATCGTAAAATGAGAGACAGATCATCTGGCAAATAAAGGACGGGATGGATTCTGATGTTTGAGCCGTGGAAGAACGCGGTGGATCCTGCAAGCGTGCCGGTGCGGCGTCTGGCAAGCGGGGTCGTCATGCCTGGCATCGGCCTGGGCACCTTCGGCTCCGATAAATACGGCCCCGCGGAGATCGCGGAGGCGGTGCGGGGCGCCCTGCGGACCGGCTATCGTCTCATCGACTGCGCCGCCTGCTACGGCAACGAGGACCTCATCGGTCCCGTGTTTCAGCAGGCCTTTGCGGATGGGCTGGGCCGCGGCGAGCTCTTTGTGATCTCCAAGGTCTGGAATGACCGGCACAAGCCCCACGAGCTGATCGCTGCCTGCAAGAAGAGCCTGAAGGATCTGCGGCTGGACTATCTGGACGCCTATCTGATCCACTGGCCCTTCCCCAATTACCACGCCCCGGGCGTCAACGGAGATTCCCGCAGCCCCGACGCCCGACCCTATCTCCACGAGGAGTTCATGGAGGCCTGGGCCGCCATGGAGCGGCTGACAGACGAGGGCCTGGTCCGCTGCCCCGGCGTCAGCAACGTGACGATTCCCAAGCTGAAGCTGATCCTGCGGGACGCCCGGATCAAGCCGGTGCTGAACGAGATGGAGCTGCACCCCAGCTTCCAGCAGGGCGAGCTCTTCCAGTTCACCCTGGATCAGGGCATCCAACCCATCGGCTACTGTCCCCTGGGCTCTCCTTCCCGGCCGGAGCGGGATCGGGCCGCCGACGACGTCAGCGACCTGGAAACCCCGGAAATCCGTGGGATCGCCGCGGCCCACGGGGTCCATCCAGCCCTGATCTGCCTCAAATGGGCAGTCCAGCGGGGGCATCCATCCGGACAAGCTCATCACCCACCGCTTCACCCTGGACGAGGCGGACAAGGCCTACGCCCTGATGGCCTCCGGCAAATGCGGCAAGGTCGCCGTCGTCTTCCCGGATGAAGACGACGAGAAGTAACACGAGAAACAGAAAGAGGTCCCTTCATGTACTATGATTTTCAGACCATGCCGGATCGCCGGGGCAAGGACGCCATCGCCCTGGATATGATCGGCAAGCCCGGCGGCTTCGCGCCTGCCGGACCGAAGGATGGCTTCAGCGCCATCCCCATGTGGGTGGCGGATATGAACTTCCTGGCCTGTCCCGCCATACAGGAGGCGGTGATCCGTCGGACGGAGCACCCGGCCTTTGGCTACTTCGAGGCCTCCGACGCCTATTACGACAGCATCATCAACTGGCATCGTCTCCGAAACGGCGTGGAGGGTCTGGAAAAGAAGCACATTGGCTACGAGAACGGCGTGCTGGGCGGGGTGATCTCCACCCTGAACGTTCTCTGCTCCAAGGGAGACCCGGTGCTGGTACAGAGTCCCACCTACGTGGGCTTCACCCATGTGCTGGAGAACAACGGCTACGAGATCGTCCACAACCCCATGTTCCGGGACGAGCGGGGCGTCTGGCGCATCGACTATGAGGACCTGGAGCGCAAAATCGTGGAGCATCACATCCATGCCACGATCTTCTGCAGCCCCCACAATCCCTGCGGCCGCGTCTGGGAGCACTGGGAGATTGAGGCCGCTATGGTCATCTTCCGGAAGCACGACGTCTGGGTGGTCTCCGACGAGATCTGGTCCGACCTGACCCTGGCGGGGCACAAGCACATCCCCACCCAATCCGTCAGCCCCTGGGCACGGGAGCATACGGCAGCCCTGTACGCCCCCTCCAAGACCTTCAACCTGGCGGGACTCATCGGCAGCTACCACGTGATCTACAACGACTGGCTCCGGGATCGGCAGGCCAAGGAAAGCTCTCTCAGCCACTACAACTCCATGAACGTGCTGTCCATGCATGCTCTGATCGGCGCATACAGTGAGGCCGGGCAGCGCTGGGTGGACGAGCTGCGGGAAGTGCTGACGGAGAACATCGCGTTCGCCTGTCATTTTATCCGGGAGCGCTTCCAAGGCGTCAGCCTGATGCAGCCCGAGGGCACCTATATGCTTTTCCTCCACTGCGAGGACTGGTGCAAAGCCCACGGGAAGACCATGGACGAGCTGCAGAAGCTGGGCACCGACGTGGGCGTGGCCTGGCAGGACGGCGGCATGTTCCTGGATCCCTGGGGCATCCGCATGAATCTTGCCCTGCCCAGGCACGTCGTGGAAGAGGCCTTCCGGCGGCTGGACAAATATGTGTTCAATCCATAGAAAGCGTCATATTCGGATTTGTCGGGATGCCTTCCCCTTGGGGGGAAGGTGGCGCGAAGCGCCGGATGAGGGGAGGTATCGACGACAGAGTCGCTCCGTAGGGGCCGATGCCCACATCGGCCCTTTCCCCGGTCCACAGGGAGGGC
>JAFYAB010000070.1 GCA_017540945.1 Oscillospiraceae bacterium
CGAAATGTAATCCCGGCGTGCGTATTACGCACCGTATCTGTATATTGTGAGATGATCGATGTTTGCCCCTACGGCGTTCTCCTGTTTCCTTTTGCCTGTTCCCCGTTCCCTTTTGTCCTGATCAGCCTGTATGGGAAGCGCTTCAGAGTTTTTTGACAATCTGAGGGCGCACCGCGCAATGCGGTGCGCCCTTTGTTTGTTTGAAGCTTCGCGTTTTTTTCAGGCAGCTCCTGTTCCAACTCAGAACAGGCCGCCCAGGGAGAAGACGCCGATCCAGGAGAGCAGGACGTTCAGCAGGACGTTGGCCACGGAGAGCAGGAACAGGAACTTGAAGATCTTGTTGAGCTCTTCGTTGGTGGTCTCCTTGGAGGCGGAGTAGGAGGACATGATGATGGCGCCGCCGGTGGACAGGGGGGAGATGGCGGCCGCGAAGGAGGTGGCGGTGATGGCGGAGATGAGCTCCATGTAGTTCACGTGCTCGCCGAAGGACCGCAGAATGCCGGGGACCATCTTGAACAGTGCGGGCATGACCACGCCGGTGGTGGAGCTGACCCAGGACAGGATGCCTGAGGTAGCCGCCATGACAGGCGTTGCGGTGCTGGGACCCATCAGCTTCTGCAGCAGGCCGGAGATCATGTCGATGCCGCCCATCATGTCGATGACAGCAACCAGCACGCCCACGCCGCAGATGAAGACCAGGGTGCCCCAGGGGATGCCCTTGATGGCCTTTTTCTCGTCCGCGCAGCCCAGCAGCACCAGGATGGCGGCCATAACGAAGGCGGTGAGGCCGGTGTTCATCTGGAAGCCGATGCAGAGCACCACCATCATCACGATGGCGCCGATGGTGCACCACTGTTTCCAATTGAACTTGGGAATGTCCTTGAGCTTCAGGGGGTTATCCGCCTTGACCTTGTAGCTCTTGCTGAAGATGTAGAGCAGCAGGGTAAAGATAAAGCCGGAGACCAGGGTCGCCATGAAGAAGTGCAGGCCGTTGAAGCCCAGCTGATCCACGATGTCGGCGTTGGTGACGTCGCTGACCAGGTTGTTGGTGAGCTTGAGACCCAGCTGACCGGTCAGGGAAAGGGGAGAGGCGCAGCCGGCGTTGGCGCCGAGCTTGGCAAAGAGGGCCGTGGTGATGGGGTTGATCTTCATCTCGAAGGCCAGATAGACCGCGAAGGTGGTCATCAGGATGCCGGCGGCGATGTGGCCGGGGCCGATGGCGGAGATGAAGGCGGAGAGGAAGAACATCAGAATGGGGATCAGCACGGTGCGCTTGCCCACCAGGGCCACGACCTTCTTGGAGAAGAGATCCAGGGTGCCGTTCTGGGAGGCCATGCCGAAGAGGAAGGTGACGCCCACCAGGGTGACGAACATATCGGAGTCAAAGGCCTTGGTGACGTACTTGGGGCCGATGCCGGCGATCATGGACAGGATGAAGGCCGCGCCGATGGCCAGAAAGCCCAGGTTGACCTTCTTGATGAAGCCGATGGCGATAACGACCACCAGGACCGCCAGGGCAATGATGGAGAGGGTGGTGTTGGGACGGGAGGCGCTGCACTTCTTGCAGGCGTCGCCGCCCACGTTGGCGGTGGAGCAGACCTTGCAGGTCCATTCGTCAGCCTCCTCGGCGCCGATGGTGGTGGTGTCGTCGCCCGCGGGGGCGGCGTCGGCTGCCTTCTCGGTGTCGGCGGGAGCCGCGACGTCCAGGGGCGCTTCGCCCAGGGCGACCATGGTTTCTCCGGGCACGGAGCTCTCGGCGGAAGCGTCGTTGGCGAATACGCTGGGAATCAGGGTCGCCAGCATCAGCAGGACCAGCAGCAGGACCGCCAGCTTGGAAATCTTACTTTTCGGTTGCAGTTTCATTTCAGTTCCTCTCTTTCTCTCAGAGGGCAATCCGGGCGACGCCTTCCATCAGAAGGTTCGCGGTGCGGAAGCCGAAGGTATCGTCAATGATGGGGCAGGCGCCGTTGTCGCGGTAGTCCACGCCGCACTCCAGGATGCCGCCGGGATGGCCGATGCGGATGAACTGGGTGTCCACGTTGGCAGGCAGGACCTGCTGCACGATGGAGCCGGGGACCACGGCGGCCGCCGCGGTGCACATGGCGCCGGTCATGGCGTAGCTGGGATGGGTCTTCTGCATGGACATCATCCGGGAGAGCAGGTCGATCTGCTCCTTTTTGATCTCCTTGCCGTCGCCGTTGACGTAGTCGTCAGCCTCGGCCACGAAGGTCATCTTGGGGATGCCCGGGGTGTCCCAGGCGGAGCGGGTGTAGTCCTCGATCAGACCCAGCTTCACGGCGGCCAGACCGCGAACCTTTTCCAGCAGATCCAGCTTTTCCGCGTCGGCGTTCAGCTCGTCTGGGAGCTCCTTGCCGCTGAGCCCCAGATCCTTCGCCCGGGCGAAGACCAGAGGGTTGGCGGCGTCCACGATGGAGACCTCCACCGGTCCGTACCCGGGAACCTCCAGAACGTCCACAGCGCTGCCGGTGGGCAGCAGGCCCTTTCCGAGCGTCCCCGCGGGGTCCACAAACTTCAGCTTGACGGGAGATGCGGTGCCGGGGACGCCGGCGATGTAGAAGTCGCCCTCATAGGCCACCGCGCCGCCGGGGGTCATGACCTCGGCCTCGATGATCTTGTCGGTGTTGGTGTTGTAGATGCGGACGGGGGTCATGCCGTCCTTCGCCTCCACCAGGCCCTTCTCAATGGCGAAGGGGCCCACGCCGGATGAGATGTTGCCGCAGTTGCCCTTGTAGCTGACCAGAGGCTTGTCCACGGAGACCTGGGCGAAGGTGTAGTCCACGTCGGCGTCGGGCCGGGCGGACCGCTGGATGATGGCGACCTTGGAGGTCACGGACTGGGAGCCGCCCAGGCCGTCGATCTGCTTGCGGTCCGGGCTGCCCATGAGCCGGAGCAGAATGGGCTCCCAGGCGTCCTTGTCTTCGGGGAGATCCGCCTGGAGGATGTAGACGCCCTTGCTGGTGCCGCCGCGGAGAATGGTAACGGGGAGCTTTTTGACTTCTTTCATGTTCTTGACTTCCTTTCCTGATGTTCCGTGATACGGTTGGGAGTTGATTGATTGGGAAGCCCTGGAAGCGGGTTTCTCTATCTGAATCATAGCACATTCCAAAGCAGAACGGAAATTCATTGTTCTCATATATGGCATTCTTTTTGTGCATACTAAAACGAATTGCACAAATCTGCAAAGCTTGATTTGTGCAATTCGTTTGGCTTATTCGCATTATTCAGCAATCATTCTCAAAAGGAATATACACTATGAAAATGATGAAGAATGAATTGCTATTTGTTCTCCGATATGCTATGATAGAAAAAAACAGTCAAGGGGGAATATCCATGGATTTCCGCGAGCTGAGCTATGTGCTGGCGATTGCCGAGCACCAGAACATCACCAAGGCCGCCGACGCCCTTTACGTCTCCCAGCCGACTTTGAGCAAGTTTCTGAGCGCCCTCGAGGGCGAGCTGGGTCTGAAGCTCTTCCGCCGCCTGGGCAACAAGTACGTGCTGACCTACGCCGGGGAGCGCTACGTGGACTACGCCGGGCAGATCCGTCGGCTGAAGGCCGATCTGGACGTGGAGCTGGCAGACATCCTCAAAAACGACGTGGGCGTGCTCAACCTGGCCTTCGCCCGGATGCGCTGCACCTATATGCTGCCCGGGACCCTGCCGGAGTTCCGGAAGCTGCACCCCAACGTGAAGGTCAATCTCTTTGAGGGCAACTCCGACGAGAACGACCGGCGGCTGCTGGAGGGCCAGGTGGACGTGGCCTTCTATTCCCGCCCCTCGGTGGAAAACCCCATGCTCTGCTACGAGCCTCTGGACGAGGAGGAGCTGCTGATCGTCACCTGCAAGGAGCACCCCATCGGCCGCTTTGCCCAGCCCAATCCCGGCGGCTGGCCCATCCTCGATCCGGTCCTGCTGGAAA
Organism: Oscillospiraceae bacterium; assembly: GCA_017540945.1. The sequence continues at coordinate 3,941 of JAFYAB010000070.1, forward strand.
AGGAGACCCTGATCCTGATGCAGCCGGAGCAGCGGACCCGCCAGATCACCGACGCCCTCTTCCAGGAGCGGAAGCTGCGCTTTGAGAACACGGTCTACACCTCCAACCTCCCGGCCATCATGGGCCTGGTCTCCCGGGGCTACGGCGTCTCCTTCCTCTTCGAGCCCCACCTGCGCCACCGGGCGGAGCGCTTTGAGCTGGACTGCTACTCCATCGGCCGGGGCCGGGTGCTGACGGAATTTGTAGCCGCCTCCCGCAAGGGCAGTTACCTGTCCAGCTATGCCCGGGACTATATCGAACTGGTGCGGCAGCTGCATCGCTTTGACAGCGCCGCAAAACCGAAGCCGTGACCCGGCATGAAAAAGCCGGCGGGGCCGAAAAGCCCCGCCGGCGGTACAAAAAACGACCCTCCCGCAGCCGCAATCGCTGCCGGAGGGTCGTCTATATTTCGTTGAAATCTGATCGCGCGGATCGCAGAGGGTTCCGCGGAACAACGGGATTCCCTGAATCAGCGGGCGAATTCCGCCAGCTTCGCGGTGTCGAGCTTGTCGAAGCGGGCGAGGAAGGGGAAGAGCTCCCGCGCGATGCGCCGGACGCCGCCCACGCTGTCGGATTCGATGTTCAGCGGCATCAGCGGATCGTGCAGACTCATCCGCAGCAGGAACCAGCCGTTGCCGTGGTCCCCGTCGAGGTTGACGCGCACGCCCTCATAATTGTTGGGCGCCAGGGTCCAGCCGGGCTGCGCGGCGGCAAAGGCATGAAGCTGCTTCAGAATCTCGCTGGCATAGGGCCGGAAATCCGCCAGCTGCAGATTCATGCGGAACTCGCTGCTCTCCGCGGGCTCCTGGAGGTCGGCGATCAGGGATTGGAGCGAATAGCCCTCCCTGCGGCCCTTGGACAGCTCGATCAACAGCCGCGTGACCAAATACGCTCCGTCGTCCAGGAAGTAGTTTTCCTTCAGCGCGCCGTGCCCGGAGGTCTCCATGGCCAGCTGGCTGTCGTGGCCCTCCGCGTTGAGCCGGATGGACTCGTTGATGACGTTGCGGTAGCCGCGCTTGAAGCGGTGATGCACGCCGCCGTGGGCCGCGATGAAGGCCGCCAGCCCGGTGGAGGTGATGGAATCCGTAACGATGGTCGTGCCGGGATGCTCCCGCAGCAGGATGGCCGCCAGCATGGCGATGATGCGGTTGCGGTTCAGCTCGCTGCCGTCCGCCAGCACCGCGCCCGCCCGATCCACGTCGGTGTCAAAGATGATGCCCAGATCGGCCTTGTTCTGCACGACGGCCTCTGTGATGGCGGCCATGGCTGTCTTGTCCTCGGGATTGGGAATATGATTGGGGAAATGGCCGTCGGGCGTAAGGAAGCGGGAGCCTGTGGTATCCGCGCCCAGGGGCTCCAGTACCTGGGCGGCATAGAAGCCGCCGGCGCCGTTGCCGGCGTCCACCACGATCCGCAGGCCCTCCAGCGGACGCTCAAGACCGGTGGCCTCCCGCACCTTGCGGCACAGGAGCTCGGCGTATACCGGCATAAAGCTGCCGCCGGTCACAGCCGCGGCGGGCAGTTCGGTATGGGCGTCGGAGGCTGCCAGCGTGAGGATCGCCTTGATATCCTGCTTTTCCAGGCCGCCCTTCTGGGTAAAGAACTTGTAGCCGTTGCGGTTGAAGGGCAGATGGCTTGCCGTTACCATCACGGAGGCGTCGAAAGCGAAGCCCTCCGTGACGGTGCTCATGAACATCGCGGGCGTGGAGGCCATGCCCATATCCGTCACCGCGACGCCCTCAGCGGCCAGCGCTTCGCCGATCCAGCCGGAGAGCGCCGGCCCGGTCAGACGGGAATCGCGTCCCACGGCCACGCGCAGCGCGTCCTTTCCCAGACGCTCCCGCAGCCACAGGGCAAAGCCCCGGCCGATATCCCGGCAGGCCTGCTCCGTCAGATTCACATTCTGCCCGGCGATCCCCGCCATTGCCACACCGCGGATGTCGCTGCCGTTTTGTAAGCTGAAATAATCCATGATGATCCCTCCATCGCACATGTTTCCCATATCGAAGCCCCCGGGCGGCCGCCGAAGCGTTCCGCATCCCGCGGCCTGGCTTTTTCCTGAGGCACAGGAACAGCTGGTTTCATTTTACCAGTGAAACCCGAGAAAGTCAATTAAAAAATCCGGCGGAAGAAATGCGGGAAAGAGCGGGGCCGCCGTCAGGCGTCCCGTTTGAAAAGCTCCCGGAAGTCCGCGGCGGCGAAGATGCTGCAGACCAGCACCACCAGCGCGCAGATCAGGGTCAGCACGGAGGGATAGGCGATCTCGTGGCTCGCGTCAAGGGCGTGCAGGATCAGATCGTAGATCAGGGCAAAGATCATAGCCCAGGCGGTGTAGGTGATGTTCAGCGCCATGGCCTTGGAGGCGCCGATCCTGGCGATGGCCTTGTAGTAGAAGAGATAGGAGAGCGTGGCAAAGAGGCCGGCGATGGCGATGGTGGGCAGAAGCCAGCCGGTGCCCCGGAACAGCCCGGCGGTGAAGGCCCAGGGGCTGAGGCCGCCCTCCCGGAAGCCCATGAGCCCCAGGATGGGAAGCAGCGCCGCCCCATAGAAGATGGCAGAAGTGGTCTGGCGGATCTGGAGGGCGTATTCGTCCGTGACCTCGGGGTCCTTCAGGCACTTGGCCAGGATCACCGCCTCAATGCCCCAGCCGAAGGCGCAGAGCAGGGCGCCGAGAATGCCCAGAAGATAGTTCTTCGGGGCCAGCTCCGTGGAATAGCTCAGACCGTAGACCCCCAGAATGGTCAGGGCCAGGAAGAGCCACTGATACCACTTCATTTTTTCCTTCAGGAAGATGCAGGCCAGCACGCTGCCGATGGCGGGGAAGATGGCGCTGGCAATGGCTGCGATGGAGGCACCCATGTAGGTCACAGCCATGACGTAGCCGGTCATGCCCACAGGCCCGCCGATGATGGCCGCGATGACCACCCATTTGCCGCTCCTGGTCCTGAACAGGGCGTGAAAGACGCCGCCCAGCTTGCCCCGGGCTCCGTTATAGATCCAGGAGAAAACGGCGGAACAGGCGTCGTGCAGGAAGGTGCTGATGAAGGGCGCGAGGAAGATCGCTTCGCCCAGGCTGTTGACCAGGGGGCTCATGGCCAGGGCGATGCCGATGATTACTGTTTCGAGGGCCCAGGTGACGGCCGCGAGAATCCCGGAAAGCATATCCCTTCGCCTCCCCTTACAGCGCTTCGTAGGCCGTGATGTTGTTCTTCATCCGCGCATAGCGCTCGCAGGCCCAGTCCTCCATGGACTGGCCGTCGAAGGGCACCCGGGTCTTGGCCCAGAGGGTCCAGAGGAAGTCCACATAGAGCTTGCTGGCCAGGAAGTGCCGTCTGTGGTCCACAGAGGGCTCGCGTTCCAGATAGGAGCGCAGCAGCAGCTCGTCCCAGACTTCGTCGAAGCCGGCCTCGATGGAGAGGTCCGCCAGGTCCCACATGCCGTCGTTCATCCCGGCGTATTCCCAGTCGATGAGATAGAGCCGCTTCCCGTCGCCCTCCACCCAGTTCTCGCAGAGGGGGTCGTTGTGGCAGGGCACGAGACGGGGCGGGATCACGGCGTCCACCTGGGCCTTGATCGCCATCACTTTGGCCTTCTGCTCTTCGTAGTCCCCGAACATGGGCACCTTCTGATCGCGGATGATCTTTTCGTAGGTGGCCGCCATTTGGAAGACCTCGAAGGGGACGCCGGTGTCTGCGCCGCAGCTGTGGATGGTGCGGAAGATCGCCGCAGCCTTCCGGACCCGGTCCTCGTCGTGGAAGGCGGCGGCGGACAGGGTGACCGCGTGCTTCACGTACTCCGTGACCTTGGACCCGTCCGGGCCGAAGTAGAGCATCCGGGCGTCGATGCCCAGGCGGCAGGCCAGCTCCGTGCTCTTCCGCTCGTCCTCCCGGACGATCATCTCCTCGGTGCCCTCGCCGGGAATACGGATCACATACTCCCGGTCGTCGTCCAGAATCACGTGGTAGCTGTGGTTGGTCAGACCGCCCATGCGGGCAAGGGATTTGCAGGATTCCGCTCCGACCACCTCGCGGAGCAGCTTCATAATTTGCGGGATATCCCGTTCTGCGATGCTTCCCATTATCAGATCTCCTTTAACATCTTGGTTTCGTATGCGTAGTCATATTCTTTTCCGCAGGCCAGGAAGCGGATCCCGGCCGCCGCGTTGTCGTCCGCCCGGAGAGGGCGGACTTTTTGAATGTCCGCTTCCGTGCAGCCGAGCTGAGCCGCGACGGAGCGCAAGATTTGCGAGCGGGTGTCGCCCACATAGCTGGGGTCGAAGACCCGCAGCTCGTCCAGGGTGTCGAATTCAAAAATGACATTCTCCGGATAGCGGCGGATCTTCATCTTCAGCTGATCCAGGTGCTCCATGAAGATGGACTCCCAGAGCTGGTCCGCGGTCCGGGGCAGGGTGTAGATCCGCTCCAGGATCTCCAGAAAGCGGCGGCTGAAGGCTGCGCTCCAGAAGGTATGGCCCAGCATGTACCAGGCGTTCCGGCCGCCCACGGTGACGGAGTCGATGTAACCGTCCGCCCCCTCGGTCATGCACCATTCCCGGGTCTCGCCCGGGGCGTAGACGGCGGCGTAATAGGCGTCCTCCGCCTCCGGGGTGAAGGGATTCTCGGAGAAATAGTTGTCCGCGGAGCAGACGTAGCTGTTCCGCAGAAAAGCGCGTGCCGCCCAGATGCTGGAGTTGTTGTTTCTTGTGAGGTAATCCGGGTTGTGCACGAGGCGGACGCCAAGACGGTCAGCCAGATATCGGAACTGCTCCGCCTTGTAGCCGGTGACCACAATGATCTCCGGGATCCCGGCCTCCCGCAGCTGCCGGATCTGCCGCTCGATGAGCACCTCGCCCCGGACCTCGATCAGCGCCTTCGGGCGCTCGTAGGACAGGGGGGCAAAGCGGCTGGAGGTCCCGGCTGCCATAATGATCGCGTTGTCGGCTTGATACTGCATGACTTCTCCTCCTGTCGGCGCCGCCCTTGGGGCGGCGCCCCGTTTGTTACGGCATTTGATGCGCCTGCAGAACGGTGGGCTCCTCGATGAAGCGCCAATCGTTCCGGTCCCGGATGTCGCTCCTTACCACAGCCCAGGGGCAGGGCAGGAAGGTGTTGCCGTTGTTGAATTCGGTATCCCAGCCCGTGTGATAGCTGACGATAAACTGATCGTGCGCCGTCTTCTCGCTGCTGTTGATCGCCTTGCCGGTAAAGGGATTGACGGGATTGTCAACCGTGCCGTCAAAGGCGATGGTCGGCACGTCGGCATTGGTCATGAATTCGTCGCTGGTGGTAAAGCCGTGGGCGCCGAAGTCCTTGACCATGAGCAGGGGGAAGAAATTGCCGATGTCCATATAGTGCCCTCCCACATAACGGTATTCCGGGTGGAGGAAGCACTCGGTCTGATACAGGTAATAGCCGTGATCGGCCGCCAGGATGATCTTCGTGTTGTCATAGACCCCGGCTTCCTTCAGATAGTCCAGCCAGGCCGCCAGCTGCAGCATCGTCGCCATGTTGGTCTGGTAGTGCGTCATCTGCCGCAGGTCATGGACCTTCAGGGTCTCTCCGTCCACGGTAAAGCGGTCCCAATGCGCCGCGTCATATGCCCGGTTGTCCACTTGGGCGGCGGGAAGGTACTCCGGCTCCTGGAGCAGCATCGGCTCGTGGGGCAGGTCGTTGTAGAAAAAGAGAAAATGCTTTTTCTCCTCCCCGGTGATCCGGGTCATGGTCTTCAGATTTGCCAGGGCTTCGTAGGAATCCAGGAAGCTCTTGTTGATCCCGGCGGCGGTGGAGATGCTTTCGGTGATCTGGGAGGAGGCCGGCTCCTCCGCGGCCCGGGCCGCCCGGTGGTAGTTGCCCCCGTCGTAAAGGGCGGGCTGCAGGGCCACGGGCAGGGCTTTCATCAGGGAGAAGCAGAAAAAATTGCGCTTGTTGTTTTCCGCCGCCTGTTCCTTGGCCGTCGTGTCGCTGAAAAAGCCCTTTGTCAGGTATTTGTGGATCTCCGGGTACTCGTCATAGATGGAAAGGTCCGGGATCCAGCGGTAGTTGGCGTAGGGCGCGTCGCACACCGTCACGTCGAAGTCGTTTTGCGCGAATAGGACCGGCATGACCTTCAGGGATTCGTTGTGCTTGTCCACCAGCCGCTCGTCGCTGCGTTTGTTCAGCTCCACGGGGGTGTATTCGTAGCCGCCCATGAGAGCCGGCGCGGCAAAGTTGGTGTGCCCGCCGTAGGAAATCACGTTGGAATAATAGGTGAAGCCGTCGAAGGACTCCTTCAGCTCCGGCTTTTCGTTCACCAGAAAGGGCAGATCCTCGCCCAAGGCCCGGTCCAGGAAGAGTACCACCACATTCTGCTGGGTGGTGCTCAGCGTGAAGGAGGGCGCAGTCCCGCTCTCGTTGTGCCAGATCCCGCTCACGGAGCTTGCGGTCTTCGCCGTGTTGACTCCGGACAGACCGGTGATCGCCAGCGTCAGGGCCGCCAGCACAAGCCCCAGCTTTTTGGGCCATTTTCCCGCCAGCAGGACTGCGACTGCGGCCACGGCCGCCGCCACAAGCAGATTGGTCCAGATCTCGGCGGCGGAGAATACCAGGCCGTTCTCAAATTGGAGCGTATTGGAGAGGATGCCGAGATTTGTGCCAAAGAACAGATAGTCCGTCATCCCCACCGCGCAGCCCGCGCAGGCTGCCCGCTCGAAGATCACTTTTCCGCGGGGACTGGCCAGCCAGTAGAAGACCCCCAGCCACAGCAGGAAGCTGCCGGCAGCCAGGGCAGCCGCGCTGACGATAAACCACACGGGATTGAAGAAATACGCCGCGTCCACGTATTCGTCCGGGCTGGCCGCGATATAGGTGGAGGGGATCAGCAGTCCGGTCAGCACCGTGAGGAAAGCGGCGGCCGTCAGGAACAGTCTGCGGTTCGGCCGGGCACGCCGCATGGCGGCCTCCCGGCGCTGACGGCGTTTTTCGGAATGCCGCACAGCGGGAAGCAGCTTACAGCAGATGTTTTTCCCCAGAGAAAAGAGATTGTTCAAGGTCCAGTAGAACACCAGACCGGAGGGGGAGTCGTAGAGGAACCAGAGAAAAAACAGGGCCATGGCGTAGAGCTGGATCTTGGTCTTCAAGGGGAAGCCCCGCAGATAAATGGCGCTGGAAATGAAGTTGATGCCGGTCATCAGCAGCGGCAGAAGATTGACCTGGCGCCCAAAGAGGCTGAGCAGCCGGTCCGGCGCGCCCAGGTCCGCGATGGGACCGAAGGACATGCCCTGCAGCAGCTCCAGCTGCGACAGGAACTGATAGGCCGCCATGAAGAAGGGGATCTCCAGCAGCAGGGACACGGAGCCCCGGAAGGCGTTGGTGGGCGAATAGTTGTTTTGCCGGTAGTAGGTCTGGAGCATCATCATCCGCTCGTTGCCGGAGAAGGTCTTCTTGATGTGGGCTATGCCCTCGTGAAGCCTCGCCTCCGTGTCTCTGGCCTGCTCCTGCATGGCGTCGGCCCGGCGGTAGAGGGGGAGCACCAGCACGTTCATCGCCAGGCTCAGGAAGATAATGGCAAGGCCGGGGCTGCTGACAAAGCCGTAGGCCACATGGAAGATCGTCTCGAAGAGGAGCTTCAGCGGTCCCAGGAAGAAGGTTCCGAGTATGGAGAAAAACGTCATGTCTGCTGCGCCTCCTTTTCCCGGGTCAGCCGCTCATAGCACTCGCACAGGTAATCCGCGGTCCGGACCGCCCCTTCGCCGGCCATTTTCCAGGTCTCGTCCTTGACGGCCTGCCGGCCCTCGACGAAGCGGGGATCGCTGAGGCAGCGGTCGATGAGGGCCTTCAGGTCCTCCATGTTCTCCTCTGTCAGGGCCAGCCCCAGCCGCGGCAGGGCCGTGGCGGTCCAAAGGGTGTGGTCCTTCAGCCACCAAGCGTCGTAGGGCGCCAGGTCGATGTCGGGATCCGTGTAGATCACCGGCTTGTCGTAGACCAGAGTAAAATCGAAGATCACGCCGGAGAAGTCCGAAACCAGAATGTCGCTGCGGCGCAGCACCTCGAAGTTGTCCCGGTCCCGGTTCCATTCCAGCCGCCCGGAGTCGGGATATTTCGCCATGAGCCCCTCCACCAGCTCCTTCTCCACGGTGAAGGAATGGGGATGGGGCCGGATGATCAGATGATAGCCCGTGGCCAGCAGGACCTCGATGATCCGGGCTCCATACACGCCCAGCAGGGCGCTCTTGCCCCAGGAGGGGGCCAGCAGCACCGTCCGGGGATGCTCCGGCGCCGGGCCCTCCCGCCGCAGCCGCTCTGCCATCTCGTCCATGTAGGGGATGCCGATGAAGCGAAGCTCCTTTTCCGGCAGCTTCCGCAGGCGCTCCAGAGCCCGGATGTCCTCCGCCTGATACCCACCGGACAGCAGCACCGCGTCGTAGTAGTCGACGCCGAACATGCGGTAGAGGATGATCTCGCTGGCTGCGTGGGGGATGTGGACATACCAGCCCACGCCGGGGGAGCGTTTCCACTGATAGACGTCCAGTCCCGGGGTGGTGGAGAGCAGAACCGTGGCCTTGAGGCTGTTCAGCCGGGTAAAGACCTTGTTTCCCGGCCCGATGTATTCCGCCGTCACATGCTCCAGGCCGCAGTGGAAGACGGGGTCGTCCTCCGAGGCGGCGAGATAGCGCACCGGCTTGCCCCTGGCGTCCATCTCCCGGAGCACCGGCTCATAGACGTTGAAATACCGTTTGTTGTCGGAAAAAACGGCAAAGGGTACGGATTGGGCGTCGCTTTTGGCCTTTCCGCCGCCGATTTTCAGCCTTATCTTCATGAAGCGTGCGCGCAGGGCATAGACGGCGGCGCCGGCAATGCCGATCAGCACGGTGACCAGCATGCTTCCCGTTCCGGGATCGATATATAACAGCATGAGCGGAGGTCCTTTCTGTCTTGCGCCTGTGAGGGCGCGGGGTTGCGGCTTCCCGATCGGGATCCCGGGAGGAGGGCCGCAAGGGAGTATCCGGGCGCGGCTTTTCCAAGAACAGAATTATACATGAAAAACTCCCGTTTTGCAAGAGGAAAAAAGGGCGGTCGATCCTTGCGCCGCAGGGATCGACGGAGCCGCGTAAGGCGCCGCCCCGGGGCCGATCAGACGAGGCGTTTTTCGTCCAGCTGCTTGAGATAGCGCCAGAGGGTGCTGCGGCTGATGCCCAGCTGGGCGGCGGCCTTGGACTGATTCCCGCCGTTGTCCTCCAGGCCCTGGGAGCCGACACCCTCTCCATCGTCACCCCCTACTTCGCCGCCGTCTCCCAGAAGGAGCTCTACGACCACTACACCGCGGTGGCGAAGGCCGTGGACCTGCCCATCATCCTGTATAACATCCCGCCCCGCACCGGCAACAGGCTGCTGCCGGAGACCGTCCGGAACCTCTGCCGCGACGTGGACAACATCGTCGGCGCCAAGGACTCCAGCGGCGACCTGGAGAACCTCAAGGCCTACATCCGTCTGACCCGGGAGCTTGACAAGGAGGTGGCGATCCTGGCCGGCAACGACGGCGCGATCCTGACCTGCCTGAAGGAAGGCGGCGCCGGCGGCATCGCGGGCAGAGCCAACATCTGGCCGAACGCCCTGGCCTCCATCTACGACCGCTTCGTTGCGGGAGACTTGGAGGGCGCGCAGCAGGCCCAGGACGCCATCGCCGCCCTGCAGACCGTGTTCCGCTTCGGCAATCCCAACACCATCATCAAACAGGCCGTCGCCCTGCTGGGGTATCCGGTGGGCAAGTGCCGCGCCCCCTTCCATTACGTTCCCGAAGAGGGCATCGCCGCATTGAAGCAGGTCCTGGCGGAGCTTGCCGCCAAGGGTCTGTGCTGAGAAAAGGAGGACGCGAAATGAGCAGCAAACCCATCATCGCATCACCATGGGCGATCCCGCGGGCAACGGCCCGGAGATCACCGTCAAGGCCCTCTGCCATCCGGAGCTCTACGAGCAGTGCCGTCCCATCGTGGTGGGCGACGCGAAAATGCTGGAGCAGGCCAAGCGCTTCGTGGGCCGGGAGGACGTGGAGATCCACGTCTGTGAGAAGGTCGCCCCCGGCGTCATCGACGTGCTCCACCTGGACCTGATCGAGGACGTCAGGAGCTTCCCCATCGGCAAGGTCAGCGTGGAGGGCGGCAACGCGGCCTTCCAGTGCGTCCGCAAGGTCATAGAGCTGGCCTTGGCCGGCGAGGTGGACGCCACCTGCACCAACGCCCTGAACAAAGAGGCCATGCTGTCTTTGCTTACGCCGCTTCTGTTTGGAAAGGCTTTTCATGTTCTGCCATCATCGTCTCGGGAAGCTCGTCGATCAGTCCGATGTCGCGATAGTAGATCCGAATCTCCTGTGGTGCGATCCGGTCATAGCGCTTTGCCCGTTCTCCTACCTCCACTCGCTGGATGAAGGTGTGCAGGATTTCACAGGTGAGCGCCGGGATCTCCGTGAACTTTCTTGCGTTCTCCAGAAAGCGGCTGACGTTTCCGATGGATCCTTCAGCTTTTGTAGCTGGTCCTTCACTTTCGGAAGCGCCCCGTCGAGCTCTGCCTGCTCTTTCGTGTAGTTCCGCGAGAGGAGCCTGTACCACATATTGCATACAAAATCATTATCATTTTCAAAAGCCAAAACAGCGGGACGCCGGGTGTTCAGTCCGACGTCCCGCTTGGGGCTTCATGGCTTAGAGGGAGCTGCCTTCTTCGGCGGTGGGTTCCGCGGATTTGCTGTCGGCGCCGTGCTTACGGCCGCCGTTGTTTTCGGCTTCCGGTGCGGCTTCGTCGGTTCCGGAACCGCGGGAGCCGTGCCTGCCGCTTCCGTGACGGGGGCCGCGGCCGGCGGTTTCGATGCCGTCCTCCGAGCTCTCAGCGGATTTGTTGCTCCGCTCCTTGCGCTCGGCCTTTGCCGTCTCATGCGCGGCGGCGTCCTCCGTGGTCTTATCCAGGATCTCGCCGGTCACGGCGTCGATCTTGTAACGGTACCACAGATCCCCGGAGCTGAAGCTCACCCGGTAGACGACGGTGCCGTCCTCCAGCTTGGTGACGCGGGCCTTGACCTTGCCGACGTCATCAGCGCTAACACCGGCGTCGGCCAGAGCGGTTTCCTTGGCGACGTCCTTGCCAATCGCGTTTTCCGGCTCGGCAACCTTGTTCTTGTGGCTGTGCTTTCCGCGGCAGGGCTTAGCTGCGCTGCCTTCCGTCGTTGTTTCCGCCTCGGGTTCTGTGTTCTCTGCTGCGAAGGCGGTGACGCTCATGGCCCCGACCGTCAGAACGACGGCCAGCAGCAGAGCGATCCATCTTTTGTGTTTCAACTTGCATCACTCCTTAATTGAAATTATATTTCCGTCGCTGTACAGCGTGACAGACTGGTTTCTTGTGAGCAGCACCTGGATTCCGGCTTTTTCCAAGGCCGCCACCACGGTGCTGCTCTCCGGTTCTTCCTCCGAGGACGTAATGACCGCGTAAGTCGGTTTGGTCGAGGCAAGCAAGTCATCCAGCAGAGGCTCGTCCCTGCCGTGGTGGGGAAGCTTCAGGACGTCAAAGCTCGTCGTATTCGTATCGAGGAATTCCGAAAGACGCAGGGTCTGGGCGTCCCCTGCAAACAGAAAGCGATTCTCTCCATGCTGTACGGAAACGATCAGCGAAGAGTTGTTGCTGCTGTCCTCATCGTATTCCGTTTGCCTGGGCGGGTCGACGGTATAACTGACTCCGTCCACGGTAAAGACATACGTTTCCCGCACCGTGACCGGATTGACCCCGGCATTGACCAGGGCCTCGACATAGTTTTCGTATTCATCGCTGTCCTTGGGCTGGTTGCTCTGCAATACCTTGCCCACGGGGATGCTGTTCAATACCTTCGCGGCCCCGCCGACGTGGTCTTTGTCAAAGTGGGTAATAATCAGATAGTCTATCTGTTCGATCCTCTTTTCCTCAAGATACGCGAGGATCGTCTTGCCGAAGCCCTTTTCTCCGGTGTCGATCAGAACAGCGCTGTTCTCTGTGGTCAGCAGGATCGCGTCCGCCGCGCCGGCGTCGAAGAAGTGCACCTCCAGATCCGATCCTTCTGCAGACGCCGGTGCGGTTTCTGTGACGTCGCCCGCGCAGCCCGTCAGCAGCAGGGCGGCAGTCAGCAGCAGGACCGCCAGCCTTTTGAGTCTGTTCACAGGGCCTCCTTCGTCACGGGCTTGCCGCAGACGATATTCAGGTTGCCGTTGCGGGTACGCAGCGCATCGAGGAAGGCCTTGGTCCCGCTTGTGTCCTTGAGCACGATCTTATAACTCAGCTCATAAAGCGTGCCCATGTTTGTGGTCTTGACGCGGTCAAGCTCCGCGCTGCGGGTGTACTGTTGGAAAAGATCGTCGAAGAGGCCGTCGTAATCCAGATTCTCTGCAATGGTGATTTTGAGCTCACGTTCTTCGTCCACGCCCGCACCGAAGCCGGTCAGGGTCAGAAGCAGCATTACTGCCGCGATAATGGTGAAGAACACCGCGGCGATCACCACGTAACCCATGCCGGTAGCAAGGCCGATGGCCGTTGCCAGGAAAACCAGGCCGATCTCCTTGGCGCTGCCCGGGGCGCTGCGGAAGCGGATCAGGCCGAAGGCGCCTGCCACCGCCACGCCCGCGCCGATGTTGCCGTTGACCAGCATGATGATGAGCTGGACCATGGCGGGCAGCAAGGCCAGGGTCAGCACAAAGCTGCGGGAATATTTGGACTTGTACATGCCGAGCAGGGCGGCGCCAAGTCCAAGCACAAGCGAAACCGCTGTGCAGATGAAGAATGCGGATACGGTGATTTCCGTTCCGGTAATGATCGAGCTAAGCACTGAGAACAACCTCCTTTTTCACTTCGGCGGATCGTCCGCCGAGCACGAATTCTTTGTAATACGTTCCATACTTGGAAAATGACGTGGGAAAGATACTGTTGTTTGACAGCAGCCGCGCCAGCCACATAGGCGCGGTACCGGGAATCTTGATCTCCATCAGAATTTGATTGCTTTCCAGAAGCGGGACCGCGTGATTACCGGAGCGCAGATCCAGGTCGTTGGA
>JAFYAB010000024.1 GCA_017540945.1 Oscillospiraceae bacterium
AATAGTCAAACCGGAAACACGACAACGGGGGTTCGAAAGTAAAACATTTCGACGTTTCTCTTTTGGAATTGATCGTTTTTTTGATTTCTGAATTGGACGGCAAAACGCTCGAAACCCGCAAGAAATAAGGAAACAGAGGCTACAAATCGGACACTGATGGTTCGAATTTGCAACCTCTGTTCAACAGACGGATCAGCTACTGCAAATATCCCTCTCTGGCTTGAACGCCGAAGCGGGCTTCGAGCTGGTGCATGGCCTCGTCGGTGATGGTGTTCACCAGGGGCAGATGGGCGATCTTCAGCCAGATCTCGGCGGCCTTCTCAGCGGTTTCAATGAGGCCGAAGGTCTCGTCCAGATCCTTCCCCGCGCCGTAGATCCCATGCTGGGCCCAGACCACCAGCCGGGCGGTCTCCATCTTCTTTGCGGTGGCCTCGCCGATCTCGTTGGTGCCGCAGAGCATCCAGGGCAGGACGTTGACGCCGTCGGGGAAGACCACGATGCACTCGGTGCACATCTGCCAGAGGGTACGGGTGAACTTGATTTCGTCCAGATCGTGGACGTAGGTCATGGCCAGAAGATTCGCCGGATGGCAGTGCATGACGACGCGGTTGGCGGGATCGACCTTCAGCCGGGCCACATGGCTCATCATGTGAGCCGGGAATTCCGAGGTGAATTTACCGCCGTCGGTGAAGCCCCAGAGGAGCTCCGCGTTCCTGCCGCCCTCCGTCAGCCGGACGACGCCAAGATTGATGGCTGGGTCATACTGTACATTCTTGAAATACTTGCCCGTTCCGGTCACAAGGAAGTACGTCCCTTCCAACTCCGGCGCTGCAAAGCCTGTCGGAATGGTGCGGTGGACCCGGGTCAGGTCCAGGTATTCCTTCAATTCTTCCTCATCCAGAAGCACGGAGACGTTGCCGCCGTTGCGCTCGTCCCAGCCGTGGGCGTACATGTTTGTAACGGTACGAATGAACTCCACCAGAAAGGGAGCGGTCATCAGGTCTTTCATGCTCTTGCCTCCAATACGGATTTTTCATAGCGCTCCACCTCGGGGAACCACTCTCCGTCGGCGGGCTTGCCGCAGCGGCGGCAGTATTCGTCCCAGATCTCCCCGAAGGGCAGGGTCTTCAGCTCCTCCTGCAGCACCATGAGCTTGGTGAAATTGCCTCTGTCCTGGAGCTGTTTCAGTTCGGCGTTGGGTTGGAGCAGGGCGAAGAGCAGGCCCTTTTGCAGGTTCCGGTAACCCGTCACCCAAGCGCTGATTCGATTGATGCTGGCGTCGAAGTAGTCTAGGGCGATGTTGACCCGACCCTCGAGGCCGCCGCAGCGGACGATCTCCTTCGCGATCTCCCGGGTCTCGTCGTCGAAGCGCACCACGTGGTCGCTGTCCCAGCGGATGGGCCGGGTCACGTGCAGGGCGATCTCCGGGAAGAAGGCCAGCAGCGCCGGGATCTTGTCGCTGACCACCTCGGTGGGGTGGTAGTGGCCGTTGTCCATGAGCGGGATGCACTTGTCCCGGTTCATCGCAGCGTAGGACAGAGCGAACTCCGCGCTGCCCACGGTGTAGGCCTCCACGCCGATGCCGAAGACCTTGCTCTCAATACAGGGCTTGACCTTGTCGAAATCGTAGGGCTCGGACAAAATCTCGTCGATGCTCTCCAGATAGCGCATCCGGGGCCCCATCCGGTCGGCGGGGATGTCCTTGAAGCCGTCGCCGGTCCAGATGTTCATCACGCAGGGCTGTCCCAACTCCTCCGCGAGATACGCGGAAATACGGATGCAGGCCTTGCCGTGCTCGATCCAGAAGCGCCGGGTCTCCTCGTTGGGACTGGACAGGGTCAGCGGATCGCACTTTGGATGGGAGAAGAAGGTGGGATTGAAGTCGCAGCCCAGGCCCCGCTCCCTGCAGAAGTCAACCCAGAGCTGAAAGTGCTTGGGCTCCAGCTTGTCCCGGTCCGCCCAGCCGCCGGTTTCTTCGTTGAAGATGGCGTAGCTGGCGTGGAGGTTCATCTTCGGCCTGCCGGGGATCAGCTTCAGGACCTCGTCCAGGTCCGCCATGAGCTCGGCGGGCGTTCTCGCTCTGCCGGGGTAGCTGCCGGTGGTCTGGATGCCGCCGGTCAGGGGCTTCGAGGGGTCGGTGTCAAAGCCGCGAACATCGTCGCCCTGCCAGCAGTGCAGAGAGACGGGCACGGTTTTCAGCCTTTCGATGGCCGCCTCGACGTCCACGCCGAGGGCGGCGTATTTCTGTTTTGCTTCTTGATAGGACATGGAATAATCCCTCCGTAATATGGTGTAGGGACAGCCATTGGCTGTCCGCGGACAAACACTACCCATAAAGGGCACAGGTGCTTGTCCCTACAAGCCGATTTGAATTTTCAGATTCCCGATGGCTGTTGCCTCAATGGGCAGAGCGATTACCTGCTTTCCGGTATATTCTTCGGTAAGCCGGTTCAGAAATTGGTTTTTCGCGCCGCCGCCGACGATGTAAAGCTTGTTGTAGGTTCTGCCCGTATTCCGCTCCAGCTCGTCCAGGGCCTTCCGGTAGGAGAGAGCCAGGGATCGATAGGCGCAGCCGAAGTAGTCGCCGGTGCTGAGCCCCAAGGCGCGGCCCCGGAGCTCCGCCAGCAGCTTCGGCGGCATGTTGGTGATTTCAAAATGGGCGGGGTCCCGCCGCTCGTCGGTCAGGCCCAGGGCCTGGTCAAAGGCGGTCTTCATGCTGACGGGAGAGAGGAAACGCCCATCATTGGCGTCCACGACTCGGTCAAAGCTGCTTGCCTCCGCTTCCGCGATGATCTCACTCCAGGGCTTGTCCGGGCAGAGCTCGGCACGCAGGCGGTTCACCAGCCACATACCCATGATGTTCTTCTGGCAGCGGTTATAGCCCACGCCGCCCTCGTTGGACCAGTTGGCGGCCTCGCTGGCCTTATCGGTCAGCGGTTTTTTTGTTTTGACGCCCAGCAGGGACCAGGTGCCGCTGGATATATACGGTGCGGTGTCCCGTGGCGCACAATGTGCGCCGCTACCCGACCATGACCCTTGATTCATCGGAATACCCTCCACCGCCGATGCCGTGTCATGGGTGGCGCAGAGGACGACGCGGCACTGACCGCCGAGCTCCTCCGCCACTTCGGGAAGCAGGGGCCCGAGGACGGTTCCGGGCTGAGACAGCTTGGGGAACAAGCGTTCCGGCAGGCCGAGACGCTGAATCATCTCCCGGTCAAATTCCAGGGTTTTCGCGTTGATCAGGCCGGTGGTGGTGGCGTTGGTGAATTCCTTCTTCTTGACGCCGGTGAGCTTGTACATCAGATATTCCGGCACCATGAGAAAATCCGTGGCCCGGTCAAGGCGTCCAGTCTGTTTGTCCTCCGCCAACTGGTAGACCGTGTTGAACAGCTGGAACTGGCTGCCGGTGCGACGATACAGTTCAGAAAACGAGACGGCGGCGTGGACCTCCTCGTGGATGGCCTCGGTGCGGTGATCCCGGTAGGCATAGCAGGGCCAGATTTCCATGTCGCCGTCCAGCAGGACGTAATCACAGCCCCAGGTATCAACGGACAGGCTTTCGATTGCCGGATAAGCTGCAAAGGCCGCCCGGATGCCCGCCTTCACGTGGGAGAACAGGGCCTCCATGTCCCAGACCAGATGCCCGTCTTGTTCGGTCACGCCGTTAGGAAAGCGGTAGACCTCCTCGGTTTGAAGTGTTCCGCCATCCATCCAGCCGACAATATGTCTTCCCGATGATGCTCCGATGTCAATGGCAAGGTAATATTTCATTGTCTTTCACATTCCTGTTTGCTGATTTCTCAGAAAATAAGCGGGGCCGCAGCTCCAAGCGTGGCAGTAGCTGTTGACGACGGTGCCGCCATAGGGCGACGCCTGCGGGTTTTCCGGATCGTAGAGCTCCCAAAAGGTGTCGGCGCCGCGTTCCACCATGCCCCCCCAGTACTGTTTCAGGACGGAAAGTGCCTTCTGTCCCTGCCCGATTTCCAGCAGTGCCTGCACGTAGTGGTGATAGGCGTAGGGCGTGATCATCCCGAGCGCTTCCATGCCCTCCATCCGGGTAAACAGCGCGGCTGCCTCCTGCTTGGAAAGCACGCCGCCCAGTACCATCCAGATCTGGCTTGCCCAGGAGATCTGTCGCGCCGCACCGCTGACAAAGCAGCCTGCGGTCTCATCCCAGAAGCGGGCACGAGCCGCCCGGAGCCCTGCGTCCCATCTTGCGCGGAGCAGGGCCTGCACAGGATCGGACAGCAGAGCGGCGATTTTCTCCCCTGCCTGCAGGCAGTAGAGATAGACGCCCATCAGGGCTGCCTGCTTGTTCAGCTCCAGGGACCAGTCGATGAAGCACCAGCCGAGCCGGTCGCTGTCCGGGAAGACCCCGTCCTGCAGGCGCTCGTTGGCCTGCTCCAGCTGCCGCAGCGCGGTGGGCCAGAGCTCCCGCAGGGTATCCGAGTCGCGGCTGGCCTCATAGTAATCCAGAAGAGCCGGAACAAACAGCATGGAGTAATCCGGGAGACAGGTGTCGTCCGCCTCCGGCTCCGGCTCCAGGAAGATGGCCGCGCTGAGCAGTCCGTCCTCCCTGGGCAGGGCCGCAAACAGATACAGGCAGCCCTTGACCATGTCGAGATTGCGGTAGGTCCGGTAGTTTGCCTGGGCCTGCAGGCGGAGATCCCCCAGCCACAGGCGGCGGTCCCGCTTCGGTCCGTCTTCAAACACCTGCTGCATACAGTTGTGCAGGGTGCGGCAGGCCACGGCGTCCATGCGGTCCAGCTGCTCGTCGCCGGAGGCCAGCGGCGTCAGCCGGGCTTCGTCCGCGGAGGAGACCGCGGTACAGAGCGCCTCCTCCACCGTGAGCCGGTATTTGGAGCTGACGTCCATCACCTCCAGCTGCACATAACGGAACGCATAGCGCCGGGGCAGGTGAAGCGTGCAGGGCAGCACGTCCACGTGGAGCTGCTCAGTCTGGATCCAGCTGGTGCTGATCCAGCCGTGATAATCTTCTGCACGCTCAAAGAGCTCGATCTGCTGCTCCGCGAACTGCAGCCGGATCCAGGCCGGCGCGTCCGGATGGCTGCCTGCGGAGCCCAGCTTCAGGCTTAAATACCCGACCTGGTGATTGCCGAAGTCAAAGCAGAGCTTGTCGCCCTTTTTCATTGGCTTCCGTTCCGTCTCCACAGCCCGGATCCCGTCTTCCGTTCTCTCAAAGCGCAGGCATCGGACAGCCGGAACGAGTTTCTCCTTCGGCGTCGGCAGGCAGGCCAGGGCGGTTTTCAAAAAAGCTTCGTTTCGCATGGGGAGTTCTCCTTGCATGATACGATCTTCAGCAGATCTTGGATTGCGTTCATATTGTAGTCGCCCGCGCCTGCTTTTGCGGCGTCTCCGACACAGGCGGCCTGCATGCCGCCCCGGTGCGCGGCTTCGGCGCCGGCGACCGCGTCCTCCACCACAAGGCAGTCCTTCGGCTCCAGATCCAGCATTTGCGCCGCCTTCAAAAAAACTTCGGGATCGGGTTTGCTGTTCGTGATGTTGTTGCCGTCGGAAACGGCGTCGAAAAAGCCGCCAAGGCCCAGCTGCTGCAGGATAAACGGCGTGTTCTTCGAGGAGGAGCCGATGGCCAGCCTGATCCCCCTCGCCCGGAGGGCAAGCAGCGTGGTTTTTACGTCCTCCGGCAGGTCGGCCGGCGTCATTGCGGCCAGGAGGGATTTGTAGGTCTCGTTTTTCTGTTCGGCCAGCGCGAGCTTTTCCGCCTCGGCCAGCGGCTCGGGGTAGTCCTCCAGCACGATGTCCAGACTTGCCATCCGGCTCACGCCCCGCAGACGGTTGTTTTTTTCACGGTCAAAGGCCACGCCCAGCTCCTCCGCCAGGCGTTTCCACGCCTGATAGTGGTATTCATCCGTAAAGCAGATGACGCCGTCCAGGTCGAAAATGATGCCTTGATACTTCATTGCCTGCTCCTTTACCATGCCAGGTATTCCTTCCCACAGAAGGGATCCACCGGCGATTTCCCGACAAAGGGACTTCTGCCCATCAGCTTCTCCGCCACGGCCTTCAGCATCGTGTCGTGATTGGAATAGGCGTTGAGATAGGTTTTGACCATCGGTACGTCAATGAGGTGATAGGGATTGGCAAGGCTGATAAACAACACGGGCCGTTCCTCCACAAACCAGGGCACGTTATTTCCGTTGCCCCAGAAAGTAAACCAGCTCAGACGGTTCGTCACCTTGTTGGAGGCGTTCTCCACGTTGCCCAGGTAGATCACCAGATCGTACTGCTCCTTGAAGTGTTCTACCCGGAAGTCGGCGGTCTCAAACTGCTCGCGCACGTAGCGCGTTACCTGAAAGCCCTCTTTTCCCAGCAGCGCTTCGAAGGTGTTCAGAATCCGCTCGTTGGAAGGGAAGTCGCCCAGGATCTCCAAGAGGACCTTCGGCGTCTTTTTCGCGTTCAGGGGCAGAAGCGCCTGCGTGTCCTTGACCAGGGTGACAGCCCTTTCGGCGCAGTCCTCGGCCCAGGCCAGGTGCTGCGGGCAGCGAAGGAGCTCCAGCGCGGCTTCGGACGGAACGACGTCGGTCTTTTTCCGCTTGTGCAGGCCGAGGGAGGCCTTTGCCGCAAGGATCCTCGTCACCGCCTCGTCCAAACGCCCGCGGGAGAGGATGCCGCTTTTCAGTCCGGCCTTCATATAGCCGAAGTCCTCCTCCAGATCCTTGTTGAACAGAAACAGATCGCAGCCGGCTTCAATGGCATAGGGCACGGCCCGGCGGCGCTCCATGGCGCAGGAGAAGCCCACCATACAGGTGGAATCTGTCACGATGAGTCCGTTGAAGCCCAGCCGTTCCCGCAGCAGACCCTGCAGCAGCTCCGGGGAAAGGGTGGCAGGCACCAGCCTGTCCGGGTGCCGGGGATTGAAGCGCTTCTGCCAGGCGGGCTGGGCGATGTGGCCCACCATGACGGTCTGGGCGCCGTCCTCAATCAGGCCTCGGTAGATCTTCCCGTAGGTTGCGTCCCACTCCTCGCAGCTCAGGTCGTTGACGGAGGTCAGGATGTGCTGATCCACCTCGTCGCAGCCGTCGCCGGGGAAATGCTTGACGGCGACAAGGACGTTTTCCTCTTTTGCGCCTTTCAAATACTGCCTGCCGCAGGCGAGGACAAAGTCCGGGTCGTTTCCGTAGGTACGGACGTTGGTAATGGGATTGCGCCAGTTGCGGTCCACGTCCACCACCGGGGCAAAGGCCCAGTTGCAGCCGACGGCGTGCCCCTCGGCGCAGCTGATCTTGCCCAGCCGGTAGGCGCTTTCCGGGTCTCCGGTGGCGGCGGCCTGCATTTGCTTGCCGAAGCAGGTACCGTCTACGGCAATACCGGTGCCCCCCTCCTCCAGATTCGCGCCGATCAGCAGCGGAATCCTGCTGTGCTCTTGCAGATAGCGATGGGTTTGCTGCATCTCTTTTGCGTCGCCGCAGCGATACATGATGCCGCCGATCCGATACCGGTCCAGAAACGTATCCAGGTATGCAGGCGCGCCGGAGTAGCCGATTGGCACAAAGAGCTGGCCGAGCTTTTCCTCGTCGGTCATGGACTCCAGGGTACGGTTGACCCAGGAAACCGCCTCTTCGTCCAGAAAAAACGGATTTGCAGATAAATCAATCATGGAGAACGCCCCTTTTTGGAAACAGCCTCTTTCCGTTCGCGGGAAAGAGGCTGCAAGTGTTATCTTTCACCGCGTCACGCGGATTTTCTTCGATGGAAGATCGCCTTGAGCAGGCCTTCATTGCTCAGATAGATCAGGAAGACCACCAGCAGCAGCGCGTTGATGATGGACTGCATGGAGGCGCTGATCTCGTTGGAGAAAGCAGCAAAGCTGGTATTGAGCAGGGACATGCAGAGGGCTGCGATCAGGTAGCCCAGCTTGTCGTTGCTGAAACGGCCGATATAACCGCCGATGAACATCGGCAGGAAGGCGGTAAACATGATGCCGATGGAGCCGAAGTTCAGAGCGCCGCCGTTGATGGTGGAGCTGCGGACCGCGCTGAGGAAGCCTACGATGCCCATGAGAGCGCCGCAGATCCCATAGCAGACCAGGGCGTTGGGGACCTCCCGGATGCCGGTGTTGACGGCAACCTTCTGGCCGTTTTGCAGAGCTTTGTAGTCGTAGCCGAATTTCGTGCGGTCGAACAGGAACCAGACCAGCGCCAGCACAAGGACGATGACCAATGCGGACCAGATCCAGGTGCCGGAAAAGGCGGACATAGAGGCGTTCCGCACCTCGGTGTTTACGTACTTCCCTTCGGTCACCGTGAAGGTGAGGCCCTCATAGATCAGGGTCACGCCGAGGGAAGTGATGATGGGCGGGATCCGGAGCGTGACGTAGAGCAGTCCGGACAGCAGGCCCAGTACCGCGCCGACGACGACGCAGAGCAGCAGCATCAAAACCGCGGAGCCGCTGCCGCCGCCCAGCAGAGCATAGCTGAGCTTTGCGCTCAGGACAGAGGACAGCACAGCCATTGCGCCCAGGGAGAAGTCGAAGCGTCCGCTGTTCAGGTTGATGGAAAGCGCCATCGTTGTGATCATGACGATCGCCGCATAGAGCACGAAGTAATTCACGCTGACCGGCGTGGCAAACATCTGCTTCCCGCCCGCTGCGCAAAGGCCGAACAGGACCGCCGCAAAGATCGCCGGGATCGCCAGGGTGCCGATCAGTTTGGCTCCGATGGATTGTTGTTGTTTCATGGCTGTGCCTCCGATTGCTTGATCTGCCCGCCGGGGTGTCGCTCCCCGGCGGGCGTGCCGTGGGAAGAAAAGAAGTGGAAAAAGCAGTTAACAGTCCTGAATCAGCTTCTGTCAGCGGTCACAAGGGAGACGAAGCTGTCATAGGAGACGCTGTCGCCGATCACGGTGTCGAGCACGGACTTGCTGAAGATGGGATTGTCGCCCTGGTCGGCGGTGGAGTACTTGGCAAAGGAGTCCGCGTCAGTGGCGACCAGATAGCCCTGGCTGATGGAGAGGGCGCTGCCGTTGGCGTCCCGCACGGGGTGGCCGTTGACCGCGTTGACAACCGCGGCAAAGATGGGGCCGATGCTGGAGGAGTATTTGCCGGCCAGGTAGACCAGCTTGCCCTCGGACATAGCCTTGCCGTTGGCGGCGGTGAAGGAGTCGATGTCGCTGAATTCCACACCTGCGCCGTTGAGCGCGTCGGTGAAGAAGGTGGTGGCCATGCCCACGCTCAGGAAGGCCTCGGGCTTCTGGCCCAGCAGGCCGAAGAGCTCGTCAAAGGTGGTGTCGCCGAAACCCTGGAAATATCCCACGAGCTCCACGCCGTTGGCACCGACCTTGCCGGCGTCGATGCCCTGGTCGCCGAAGATCTGGCCGACGATGGCGTCCTTGTCGGAGGCGCCGCCGTAGCTCATGCCGAGGCCGGCCAGAACGCCGGCGGCACGGTAGACGTGCATGGGGTTGGGAATGAAGGCGCCGTAGATGGCAACGGACTTCACACCCTTGTCGGCGAAGTATTTGCCCATGGCATAGCCGGCTTCGTACTCGGTGTCCATGCTGGGGCCGATCTGGCCGACAAAGTACTCGCTGTTCTTGTAGGTCTCGAACTGGGCGTCGTCCAGCATGCCGGAGGCGACGGCGTAATAGAGCTTGTTCTGAATGCAGGTGTCGAGCTGGACGGCGCGGTCAGAGCTGGAGAAGGACAGGATGGCCTGGCAGCCCTGGGCGGCGAACTTCTCGATGGCGGACTTTTCGGCTGCCGCGTCGGCGAGCTGCTCCGTGTAGACGAAGCTCACGTTGGGGTACTGCTTTGCGATGTAGTTCTCGTAGTAGCTGCGGAAGCCGAGGGCTTCTTCGCCGCTGACGTCGGCGACCAGAACGCCGATCTTGACGTTCTTTGCCGCTTCGTCCTTGGAGCAGCCTGCAAACAGGCAGGCGACCAGGGAAAGGGCCAGGACCAGAGCAAGGAGCTTGGTGAGTTTACGGTTCATGATGATTCCTCCATTATTTATTTAACGCAAATGCGTCAGAGTACGGGATCAGCGGGGCAGAAGCCTGGTGCGGTAGTTCATGCTGGTGACGTAGACCACGGCCAGGAAGAACACCGCGCTGACGATCTGGGAGACGCCGTAGCCGGCGCCGCTGTCGATGACGATTTTCAGAATGTTGTTTAGCAGGATATAGGAGAAGCCGCCGACGATGGCCGCGTAGATCCTGGAACGGGAGCCCCCGGAGATCGGCATTCCGCCGAAGACGATGGCCACCAGGATATTCATGCCGATGGAGCCCGCCGTCGTCGGGGTCACGGAGGGGGTGTAGACCAGGGTCAGGAAGGCGCCGAGGCCCACTCCCAGGCCGGCCATTACAAAGGCGATGATCGCGTACACGTTGACCTTGATGCCGGAGAGCTTCGCGCAGACCGGATTGCTGCCCAGGAATTTCAGCCGTCTGCCCACCTTGGTGAAGTTGAAGACAAAGACGCAGATCAGGGCAAAGACGGCCAGGGCTGCCAGCTTGAAGGGGACCTTGTCCAGCGGTGCAACGATCGCGGCCGGAATGCCGATCCCGCCCAGAGCGCCGCCGTTGGTGGTAATGATCTGCGAGGCCACCGCCGAGAGCACCGACATCATGGCGACAGTGGTGACGAACACCGGAATGTGAAAGACGGAGGCCAACACGGAGCTCAAAAGCGAGCAGCCCACCGCAGCGCAGAAGATGACGAGGATCATGAGCAGAAGGCTCTGGGTCGAATTGTAGACCATCACACCCAGCGTGGCGCTGAACAGCGTAGAGGCGCCGAGGCTGATATCAAAGGAGCCCAGGGAGTAGATGAAGATGGCCCCGGTGGCGACGATCGCCAGAACCACGCCTTCATTGAATATAATTCTGAGGTACATGTCCAGCCGGTAGCCCTTGGCGTTCACCGTCAGGCAGAGCGCGCCGAACAGGATCAGCAGCGCCGCAATCGGAAGCAGGGTCACCAGCAGCTCCCGCCGTCTGCTCTTTTTCGCAAGATTAGACTGTGCCATAGCTGCCTCCTTAAATCATATATTGGATGATCTCCCCGTCGGAGAGGCTGGGGCTGCGGTCAAATTCCTTCATGATGACGCCGTCCTTCATAATGATAAGACGGTCCGCCATGCCCATCAGCTCGGGCAGCTCCTCGGAGATCATGATAATGGCCTTGCCCTCCTGCTTGAGCCTGGTCATCAACTCGTACATGGCCTTTTTCACGCCGATGTCCACGCCGCGGGTCGGGCAGTCCAGGATCAGGATCTCGCTGCCCCGGCCGATCCACTTGCCGAAGACGACCTTCTGTTTGTTGCCGCCGGAGAGCTGGTTGACCAGTTGGTCCCGGTCGGCGCATTTGATGGAAAGGCTCCGGATCTGCTCGTCCACATAAGGCCGTTCCTTCGCGCCGGTCACGAGAAGATTTCCGACGGCGTAGCGCTCCATGCCCACGATGGCGATGTTGTCCCGGATGGTGCTGTTGAGCGCCAGGGATTCCAGATCCCGGTCCTTGGCGACGTAGCCGATCCCGTGCTTCATGGCTGTGGTCTCATTGGTGATCTTCGTTCCGTCCGCCGTGGTGACCTTGCCGGAGTCCGGCCGCTCCGCGCCGAACAGGAGCTTGCCCAGCGTGTGCATACCGCAGTGGGACAGGCCGCCGATGCCGACGATTTCGCCCCTGTGGAAGTCGATGCTGACGTCCTTCAGCGCGTCGCCGCACTGCAGATGCTCCGCCCTGAGCGCGACCTCCTCCAGTCTGGAGGGCGTGAAATCGCCGCGATAGTAGTCGCCCTTGAGCTCCCGGCCGATCATGCTGGTGCGGATCGCGTCGGGATCGAATTCTTCCTTTTTAAAATCCCGGATGCGGACCCCGTCCCGGAGGACTGTCAGGGTATCGCAGACCTCGATGATCTCCTCCAGGTCGTGGGAGATGAACAGGACGGCCTTGCCTTCGCTGCGGAAGCGTTTGATGACGTCATACAAAACGTCGCGGCCTGTCTGAGAAAGCGCGGTGGAGGTTTCGTCCACCACAAGGATGCTCGGCTGCTTCATAACGACCTTGGCGATTTCCACCAGCTTTCTGGTCTGAAAATCCAGCGCCGCCAGAGGCGTGCTGCCGCGCACGTCCTTGACGCCGATGGCCCGCAGGGCCTCGTCCGCCTTTTTGTTCAGCGCCCTTCGGTCAATCACGCCGAAGCGCTTGAATTGGTCAAGCTCGGCCAGAAAAATGTTCTCCGCCACCGTCACACCGGAAATCGTTCCGCTCTCCTGCACAATCATACCCACGCCCTTTTGCAGCGCATCGATCATGCTCCTGGGCGCCCAGGGCTGTCCACGGAAGAACATCTCGCCGGCGTCGGCCTTCTGCATTCCGGCTGCGATGGAGGAAATGGTGGACTTGCCGGAGCCGTTTTCTCCGATCAAGCCGCGCACCTCGCTGGGCCAGACCTCCAGCGACACGTCGCCCAGGGCCACGGTGCTGGAAAAGGTTTTTCTGATATGCTTCATTTCAAGGATGGGTTCCATGCCGTTCACCTCTTTTGTGATTTCAGTTTAGCAGAAAAAAAGAAAACGTCCAATCCGGATGTTTTCCTGAAATCCTCAGTTTTTTACTCTGATTTGCATGCAGGGGAGCCTTCCCGCCGCAGGCCGCCGCCGTTTCCGCCGGAGAGAACGAAAAAGCCGGGATTTTTGGCAGTCCCGCACAAATCGGCAGCGCCGGGCTTGTGATTTTTGACAGGAATCGGAAGCGAATGAAGGGAAAAACCTCCGTACAAAACCGGTATAAAAAAGTAATCTATCCCGATCATCTGAATAAAACTGCGATAATTTACTGTAAAATCATGATCAAATCCCGATAAATCCTTGATTTTTTAATCTCTCTGCGGTAAACTGGAAAAAAGGAGGTGCGAACAATGACACAGGCAAACTATGAGATCCTGGATTTCAGCTCGCACATGCCCCTCCGGTGCAGGATGCTGCGTCTGGGGTATTCCGCCTTGCATCAGCATGACTATTTTGAAATTGACTTTGTACTCAGCGGCAAGCTCAGCGCCACCGTGGGCGATCAGGTTTACGCCTTCGGGCAGGAGGATCTGTTCACCGTGGACGCCCACGTGCCCCATGAGCTGCGAGGCTCGGACTGCGTACTGATCTCCGTGCAGTTTGAACAGTCCCTGTTTGAACGCACCCTGCCCACGCCGCAGCATCCGCACTTTTTCTGCAACAGCGCCGTGCAGGGCGACAGCGCCGCCTTTGCGCAGCTCCGCCGCCTGATCGCCAGACTGGTCAAGAACAACGCCGATCAGCAGCTTGGCTTCGAGCTGCGAAATCTCTCCCTGGTCTATGAGATCATGGATGTGTTCTACAACAATTTCCGCATCCTTCGCACCAAGGCGCAGGATCAGCAGAGCCACCGCTATGCCGCCCGGATCGCGGAGATCGCGCGCATCGTCCGCGCCCACTATACGGAAAATTTCTCCCTGTCGATGCTGGCGGACAAGGTGCATCTTTCCGCGCCCTATCTGTCCAAGTTTTTCGATCAGCAGTTCGGCATGACCTTCCTGGCCTATCTGACGCAGATCCGGCTGGATCACGCGGTCAACGCGCTGACCCATACGGAGAAAACCATTGACGATATCGCCGCCTCCAGCGGCTTTGCCAACACCCACGCCTTTGTACAGGCCTTCAAAAAAGCCTATGATACCCTCCCCAGCGTGTATCGCAGGAAGCTTCGCCTGGAAAAAGAAAAAGCCACCCCGCGCATCGAGGTGGAGCAGCATGACGATATGGCAGGGCTGAAAAAGTACTTGGCCGACGAGGCGCAGACGCCGGTTTTGCAGCAGGCGGTCTCCTGCAGCGTCCGTCTGAACGCCGAAAAGCAAACGACGCCGCTTCAGCACAGCTGGCGCACGGTACTCGCGGCAGGGAACGTGGTCGATCTGCTGATGGCGGACGTGCAGACGGTGATCCGTCGGATGCAGAAGGAGATCGGGTTCCGGTATATCAAGCTGCACAACGTCTTCGCCGACGCCATGTACGTCTACACGCAGAAGGCGGACGGCACGCCGATCTACAATTTTTCCTATCTGGACCGGGTGCTGGACTTTGTGCAGGAGCTCGGCCTGCTGCCGATGATCGAGCTGAACTTTATGCCTGCCGCCCTGGCAAAAAACCCGAGCCGTCTTCTGTTCCACTATCTGGTGAGCGAGCCCAGCAGTCTGGACCGCTGGTGCGGCCTGATCGAAGCCCTGTTCTCCCATCTGCGCAAGCGCTATGGACTTAACGCCCTGCGGCAGTGGCGCTTTTCGGTCTGGCGCGAGCCGGACACGCCGGAGGCCCTGTTCGGCTTTTCCTCCGATGAACGCTTCTTTGTCTTCTATCAGCGGACCCGGGCGGTCGTCAAGGCCTGCGACAGCGCTCTGCAGTTCGGCGCTCCCTCGACCTTCTATCTGGCGGGCGTCGAGGATCCGATGTGGTACCTGGGCTTTCTGGACTGGTGCAGGGCCCGCGATTGCCTGCCGGATTTTCTGAATTTCGTCTTTTACGACGTGGAGCGGACGCAGGAAAGCTCCGGCGCCAAGCGGCAGTTCGGTTTTGTCGAAACTATGGTGCTGCGGGGCGACGGCGACGGACTGCGGATGTTCCTTGACCAGGTGATCGCCGAACGCCGAAAGCAGGGCCTGTCCGGGCTTCCGATCTGCCTGACGGAGTGGAACCACACCCCCAGCCAGAAGGACCTGCTGAACGACACCTGCTTCCGCAGCTGTTATCTGGTGAAGAATATCCTGCAGAACTATGACCGCATCGCCGCGCTCTCCCCCTGGGCTGTCACCGATCTGATGGTGGAGGCCGATCTGCCCAAGGAGCTGTTCTTCGGCGGCCTGGGCCTGTTCACTGAGAGCGGGATTCCCAAGGCCGGATACTATGCGCTGGTGCTCCTCTCCCGGCTGGGTGACCGCTTTCTCGGCAAGGGCGACGGCTGGTTCGCCGCCAAATCGGAGGACAGCTATCAGATTCTGCTCTACAATTACCGGCATTTCTCCCAGCTCTATGCCCATGGAGAGCGCTTTGATATGACCTTTACAGACCGCTATACGCCCTTCTCTCCGGAGCGTTCGCTGGACGTCCACATCCTTCTGGAGGAAGTGCCCGACGGCAGCTATCTCATCCGGGAAACCGTCGTCAACCGGAAAAACGGCAGCGCGTTTGATAAATGGCTGGAAATGGGCGCGCTGGAGCCGGACAGCAGGCAGGAGTTGGATACACTTGCCGCGCTTTCCGTCCCGCTCACCAGCAAATATCTTGCCAAGGCGGAAAAGCACATGCTGGCAATCGACGCGATGCTGGACATGCTGGAGGTTCGGTTGATCACCGTTTCGCCCCTGTGACTTTTCCATTGACAAATCCGCTGACAGGGCCTTGTCCTAAACAGCAAAAGCAAGATGAATTGGGGCAGCGCCGTTGACAAAGGTTTTAATATGATAACGCGGTGTGCGAGTCTTTCTTCAGCAGTATGAAGCGCGAAGAACTGTATTTGACAAAGTATCGATCTGAAAATGAGTTCCGAAAGGCAGTTGCAGACTATATTGAAAAATACAATACGCGACGGCCCCACACCACGCTGCAATACAAGACACCGCAGCAGGTGGAGGCCGAATTTCAAGGCGATGCAAGGAAATAGTCAAACCGGAAACACGACAACGGGGGTTCGAAAGTAAAACATTTCGACGTTTCT
>JAFYAB010000071.1 GCA_017540945.1 Oscillospiraceae bacterium
GCCCTCCCTGTGGACCGGGGAAAGGGCCGATGTGGGCATCGGCCCCTACGGAGCGACTCTGTCGTCGATACCTCCCCTCATCCGGCGCTTCGCGCCACCTTCCCCCCAAGGGGAAGGCATCCCGACAAATCCGAATATGACAAGCGCGGCCCGTTCCGGGCCGCGCCTTCCGTCAACGCACTTCGGGATAAAACGCCTGGGTCGGGAAATCCACCCGGGCAAAGAGATCGCAGGGCTCGTCGGGGGTCCCCGGGTCGTCGGAGCAGCTGCGGTCCGGCATGGCGCAGGCGGCCGCCGGGATCAGCAGCTGGGTCCCGCGCTCCATCCGCACGGTGGAGAACTGGCCCAGGCTCACATAGAGCAGACGCCCGCCGTTCAGCACCGGCTCCTCGGGGAAGAGGGCTCGCACAGCCTGGGGGATCTCCGGGGGCGTCTGGCCCGGCCCCTCGCTGCCCTCGCCCACCCGGGAGGAGAGCACCATGGGGTCCACAGCCTCCACCACGCAGTCGGGGGTGTGGGTCTGATACAGGGCGTCGGGCAGCAGCTCGTTGTCGGCGCTGGAGAAGACCTTCGTTTGGGTCTGGCCGCCGAAGAGTACCACCCGCTTGCTGAACACCGCCAGCCCTTCCAGGGCAGCGGGCCGGGTCAGGCCGGACATGGCCTCGCCGGTGATCCGGTAGAAGAACGTGAGATCTGCGGTGAAGTGACCGGGCTTGTAGGCGATGGGGGCCACGTCTATGTAGACGTGAAGAAGCTCCGCGCTCCTTGCCCGGGCGTTGACGGCGCTTTCCAGGGAGGCCTGGGAGCTCCCGGTGAGCCAGACCCGCAGATCCTCAATGCAGTCCTTGTCGATGCAGGCATCCTCGATGCGCTTTGTATGGACGCGGATCGGCTCCCGCGCCTCCTGCGCGGGGCGTCCGACGGAATTGATTTGATCCGGCATAGAATTCCCTCCTTGAATCAGAAAGCGATCGGCTTTCATTACCATAATATGTTAAAAAATAAGGGATGTGCGCTTGTATTTTCCATTCCGATGCGTTACAATAACAGAAAAAGAAGGGAGGCCAAACCATGATCAGCCGCCTCAATTCCCTGGGACTCAACGGCATCGAGGGCTACAAGATCTCGGTGGAGTGCTTCATCTCCAACGGCCTGCCGGGCTTCGAGATCGTGGGCCTGCCCGACGCCTCGGTGAAGGAAGCCCGGGAGCGGGTCCGGGCCGCGGTGAAGACCTCGGGCTTCAAGTTTCCGCCCTCCCGGATCACGGTAAACCTGGCACCGGCCAATACGAAAAAGAGCGGCACGGTCTACGACCTGCCGATCCTGCTGGGTATCCTTTCCGCCTTCGGCCAGGTGGGCCTGCCGGACGAGACCCACGCCTTCCTGGGCGAGCTGAGCCTGGAGGGCAAGCTGCGGCCTGTGCCCGGGGTCCTGCCCATGGCAATCGCCGCGGCCAAATGCGGGATCAAAACCCTCTACGTCCCCATCCAGAACGCCCCCGAGGCCACCCTGGCCGAGGGGATCACGGTGATCCCGGTTTTTTCCGTCTCCCAGCTCATCGCCCACCTCCGGGGCGGCCCGCAGATCGCGCCCCAGCCCGTCTGGGTCCAGCAGCCCCGCAAGCGCCCCGTTCCGGACTTCAAGGACGTCATGGGGCAGGAGAACGCCAAGCGGGCCCTGGAGATCGCCGCCGCCGGCGGCCACAATGTGCTGATGGTGGGGCCCCCGGGTTCCGGCAAATCCATGCTGGCCAAGCGCCTGCCCTCCATCCTGCCGGATATGACCCGTTCCGAAGCCCTGGAGGTCACCCAAATCCATTCCATTATGGGTCTGGTGGACCCGGAGAGTCCCCTGGTGACGGTCCGGCCCTTCCGCAGCCCCCACCACACGGTGACGCCTCCCGGCTTAGTCGGCGGCGGCTCCGTGCCCAAGCCCGGGGAGATCTCCCTGGCCCACCGGGGCGTCCTGTTCCTGGACGAGCTGCCGGAATTCCGAAAGGAGACCATGGAGGTCATGCGCCAGCCCCTGGAGGACGGCGTCGTCACCATCACCCGGGCCTCCGCCACTGAGACCTATCCCTGCCAGTTCATGCTGGTCTGCGCCATGAACCCCTGTCGCTGCGGCTGGTACGGAGACCCCTCGGGCCGCTGTACCTGCTCGGAGCGCTCGGTCCAGGACTATGTGGGCCGCATTTCCGGCCCCCTGCTGGACCGCATCGACATCATCATCGAGGTCCCCGCCGTCAGCTTCGAGGAGCTGGTGGAACGGAAGGAGGGGGAGCCCTCCGCCGCCATCAAGGAGCGGGTCAACGCGGCCCGGGCCATCCAGCACCGGCGCTTCGCCGGGACTCCGACGAATTCCAACGCCCGTATGAGCCCGGAGCAGCTCCATCAGATCTGCACCCTCAGCGACGACTGCGCGGCTCTCATGGAGGAGGCCTTCGACAGCATGGGCCTCACCGCCCGGAGCTACGACCGGATTTTGAAGGTGGCCCGCACCATCGCGGATCTGGAGGGCGCCGCGGAGATCGGCGTCGCCCATATCGCGGAGGCCATCCAATATCGAACCTACAAGATAGGCCGCCAATAATAATGTAGCGCGGGCAATCTGCCCGCCAGAGCTCCCGCACGGGATCCGCAGCGAAAAACGGTCATCCCGTAACGATCCCGCATACGCAGCACGAACCGGCCTGCGATTGTGCGCTTTCGGCTGCGAATCGTTCCGTTTTTGCGGGCAGATTGCCCGCGCTACATCCAGAATCGAAGGTGAATTCCATGAACGAAATCTTTCTGTTAAAGTTAGGCGAAATCGTCCTGAAGGGCGCGAACAAGAAGATGTTCGAAAACAAGCTGCGCACCAACGTGGCCCGGCGGATGCGGCCCTTCGGGGACTTCAAGGTCTCCATCCTCCAGTCCACGGTCTATGTGGAGCCGGAGAACGAGCTCTGCGACCTGGACGGAGCCTGGGACGCCTGCCATACCATCTTCGGCGCCATCTCCCTCTGCCGCTGCCGTCCCTGCGAGAAGAACGAGGACGCGATCTTTGAGGCCGTGGTGAACTACCTGGGCGACGACCTGGCCGCCGCCAAGTCCTTCAAGGTGGAGTCCAAACGCTCCGATAAGCGCTTTCCCCTGAACTCCATCCAGCTCTCCCAGGCCATCGGCGGCCGTCTGGCCGAGGCCTATCCCCAGGTGGCGGTGGACGTCCACCACCCGGACTACACCGTCTACGTGGAGGTCCGGGACTTCGCGGCCTACGTCCACGGCCCGGCGGAGCCCGGGGCCGGCGGTCTGCCCACCGGCGTGGGCGGCCGGGCGGCGGTGCTGCTCTCCGGCGGGATCGACTCCCCCGTGGCGGGCTACATGATCGCCAAGCGGGGCGTGGAGCTGGAGTGCATCCACTTCTTCTCCTACCCCTACACCTCCGAGCTGGCCAAGGATAAGGTCCTGGAGCTGGCCCGCCGCATGGCCCGCTACTGCGGACGCATGACCGTGGACGTGGTGGGCTTCACGGAGATCCAGGAGGCCATCCGGGACAATTGCCCCGAGGAATACTTCACCATCATCATGCGTAGATTCATGATGCGGATCGCGGAGCGGATCGCCCGGGACCACGGCTGCGAGTGCCTGGTCACCGGCGAGAATCTGGGCCAGGTGGCCTCCCAGACCATGCAGGCCATGGCCGTGACCCACGCCGTGGTGGATCTGCCCGTGTTCCATCCCCTCATCGGCATGGACAAGGAGGAGATCGTCACCATCGCCCGGAGGATCGACACCCTGGACACCTCGATCCTGCCCTATGAGGACTGCTGCACGGTCTTCACCCCCAAGCATCCCAAGACCAAGCCCAAGCTGGCCGAGGCGGAGCGCGTCGAAGCCAAGCTGGACGTGGAGGGCCTGATCGCCCGGGCCATCGAGAATACGGAGCTGGTCAAGGTGCGGTATCAGGGATGACTGACAATCGGCAACGGGCAATAGGAGAACGAAATACGAAAAACAGAGAACGAAAATAAGGAGAAAACATGGATTACCATTTCAAATCCTGGAGTGGGCTGAACAAACAGCTTTCCGTGTTTCTGTGCGACTCCCTGCGAGAGCGAATCACATATTTCCTTACATTTTATCATGAGGCGCACAGCTCCTATGGCAGAGCGGCGATCCGTCTGGATGGACGGGAGTTGGTTTCCTTTTCGTGGATTGAGATGTTCCGACAGGAATACGACGCTTCCACGCTGTACGAGCAAACAGGACATTACGAAGCTCGGCCCCCGGAGTTGAAGGAGAAATGGGATCAAAATTGCACGTATTGCAATTATGATTTTCTGAATGCCGCACTGGCATTTTTGAATCAGCCCGTGACGGACTCGCTCATGAGCGAGGACTATATCCAAAAAATATTTGCCGTTATGGACCGCCGCGTCGGCAAGCGCAGTCTGCAAAGGCTCTATAAAGCAAGCGAGTGGAAGAATTATCCCGCGTGGGTCCAGCAGTTTTTTGCGCTGCGTTTTAACTGTGAAGGCATCGGAGCAAAGACTCTGATCACAAAACGATAAGCAGAAAGGAAAAGAACACATGATCGTACCACAGAGCGGGATCACCCAAATCGAGGTGCTGGTTCAAATTTTGAAAGACAAGCAGAAGACCATCGCCACCGCCGAGTCCTGCACCGGCGGGCTGCTGGGGAAGTCCATCACCGACGTTTCCGGCAGCTCCGCGGTCTATCCCGGCGGCGTGATTTCCTACTGCAACCGGGTCAAGCATGAGCTTCTGGGGGTGGAGCAGGAGCTGCTGGACACCCTGGGGCCCGTCTCCATGGCGGTGGCCCACCAGATGGCTGCGGGGGTCCGCCGGACCGTCGGCGCAGACCTGGGCGTGGGGATCACCGGCATCGCCGGGCCCAACTCCGACGAGACGGGCAGGCCTGTCGGGCTGGTCTACATCGGCGCCACTGACGGGATCATGACCCTGGTGCGGGAGTATCGCTTCGACGGCGACCGGGCTGCCATCCGTGCCCAGGCCGCCGAGGCTGCGGCGGAGCTGGCGCTGAAATTAATTGAAAATTGAGAATTATGAATTAAGAATTATCAGCAGAACACACAAAAAATGCGAGCATTTTTTGTGTGTTCTGCTAAATCCGAAGGGAGAGGAGCATGAAAAAGGTTTGGCTGCTGCGCGTTTTAGCAGGAATATGGCTCGCCGTCCTCCTCCGGATCACCGTATTCCGGAACGGCTGCTTCTCCCACGGGCTCTTTTCCGGGCGGATCGAGTGGGACGCCTTCGCCTACTACAGTAAGCTGTTCCGGGCCGGATATTGGCGCTATTTCCTCTATCTCTTTGGGGGCAATTTGATTTGGTTTGCTCCCGCCGGCGTTTTGGTCCGGCTCCGGGGCGGGCGGCTCTGGCAGGCGGCCCTGGCGGGCTTTGGCCTCTCCTTCTTGGTGGAGAGCCTGCAATTCATCCTGGGCTCCGGTGTTTCGGAGCTGGACGATCTGATCCTGAACACCTGCGGCGCTTTGCTCGGTTCTCTCGGCACAGCCCTGTTTCTGCGCGTTTTCCGCAAAACGGCGAAGTAAATCGGGATTTGTCGGGGTCAAACGCCTGTAGTGGCCGCGCACCTGCGCGGCCACTACGGAATCATCCTTACAACTCCCGATTTGCACTCCAAATTGCTCAAAAAAACGATTTTCCTATTGACAAAAAACCACAAAATATAGATAATAGAAGACAGCAAATCCCCAATATTTCGAGAAAGAAAGGGAGGAATCTCTATGGCAGAAAAGATCGTACGCGGCGAGAAAAAGGAAGCCGCGCCAGTCCAGAAGGCGGCTGAGACTGCCAAGAAGGCAGAGCCCGCGGCCAAGAAAGCCGCCCAGACCGTTGCGAAGAAACCCCAGCAAACCATCGTTACCCCCAACAAGCCCACCGGCGGCAGCACCGTCGGCCTGCGCATCGGCGCGATCGTCCTGTGGGTCCTTGCCATCGTGTGCGAGGTCTTCGCCATTATGGCGATCCTGCAGTATTTCATCCCACCCTTCGGCATGAGCCCGCTGGTCTTCCTGATCATCATGATCGTCCTGGATCTGGCCTTCGCCATCCTGGCGGCCCAGCTCTGGAAGAAGGCCAACCACATCAAGCCCATGAGCGAGAAGCGCGGCAAGTTCCTGTTCTACCTCTGGAACGAGCTGGGCGTCATCATGGCCTGTGTCTGCTTCATCCCGCTGATCATCATCCTGCTCAAGAACGACAAGCTGGATAAGAAGACCAAGACCATCGCCGCCATCGTGGCTGTCGTGGCCCTGCTGATCACCGGCGTCGCCTCCGCGGATTTCCATCCCATCTCCGCCGAGCAGAAGCAGGACGCCGAAGCCCAGATCACCACCGACGTCTACTGGACCCAGTTTGGTCACAAGTACCATCTGAACGCCGACGAAGAGACCGGCTGCCCCCATATCCGCAACTCCAGCACCCTCTATAAGGGCTCCGTTACCGAGGCCATCGAGTCCGGCCGTACCGCCATCTGCTCCTACTGCGCCGCGCACTACGCGGAAGAGATGGGCCTGGAGCTGGCGGAACTGAACGTGGAGGACAAGGACGCGGTCCTGGCAGAGCTGGGAGAAACGCCGCAGACCGAGGCCCCCAACGCGACGGGAGGAAACTAAAATGGGATTTGATCTCAATTCCATTGGCAGCCTGCTCTCCGGCGGAGGCATCGACGCCATCAGCAAGCGCACCAAGGTCGGGAAGGAGGACGTGGCTAAGGTCCTCTCCGCCGGCATCCCCGCCCTGGTGGGCGGCATGCGCCGCAACGCCGGCAGCGCGGCGGGCGAGAAGTCTCTGAACAAGGCGCTGACGGACCACAGCAAGGACGACTTCTCCAATCCCGCGGCATTCCTCAAAAACGCCGACCTCAAGGACGGCAAGAAGATCCTGAGCCATATCCTGGGCGACGACCAGAAGGGCCTTGTCAACGAGATTTCCCGGGCCTCCGGCGTCACCAAGGGCAAGACCGGCACGATCCTGGCCCTGGCGGCTCCGCTGCTGCTCTCCCTGCTGGGCAGCCAGAACAGCGGCTCCTCCGGCGGCCTGCTGGGTATGCTGGGCGGTCTGCTGGGCCTCGGCGGCCAGAGCTCCGGCGGCCTGCTGGGAGGTCTTCTCGGCGGCGGCCAGCAGCAGACCCAACCCCAGCAGCAGAGCGCCGGTCTGCTGGGCTCGCTTCTGGGCGGCAGCTCCAACAGCAACGCCTCCCTGGCCTCCGGCCTGTTCTCCTCCCTCCTGGGGGGCGGAGGCAGCACGGAACCCAACGCCGGCGGCAACGTGATCCAGCTGGCCGAGCAGCAGGCCCAGGAGCCCCAATCCAACGGCCTTCTGAGCAGCTTCCTGAATCTGTTCCACTGATCGAAGAAACAAGAAACGCCTTTTCCATTGCGAAAAGGCGTTTCTTGTTTATTCCAGTTGTCCCGCGGCGGCTTCCCACTTCTCCATGAGCTCCGCCAGGGCCGCCTCCGCGGCTTCCTTTTCCGCGGTCAGGCGCATCAGCTCCTTGTAGTCCGAGGCGGCGGCCAGGAGCTGCTCGTCCAGGGCGGCCACGGCCTGCTCCTGCTTGTCGATCTCCCGTTCCAGGCGGCGGACCTCCTTCTCCAAGGCTTTGGCGTCCGTCTTCTGGGCGGGCTTTTCCTTTTTGACGGGCTTTTCCGTCTGGGGAATGGGCCGGACGGCGGCGTTCTCCTTCAGGCTCCGGTAC
>JAFYAB010000053.1 GCA_017540945.1 Oscillospiraceae bacterium
GACCGGGGAGAGGGGAGAGATTCGGAATCTTCCCTCTCCCCGGTGCGTCTTTGCTGACTTTCTGCGCAATCAGAAAGTCAGGCCGCCGGCAGGCATGCCAGCCTGCCATAAAACACTATGCAGGCGATAATCGGAACGCAAGGGGAAACGGATTCTTCGCTGCGCTCAGAATGACAGATCCGGAAGGTTGATGCCGCGGGCGGGCGGCCAGTGGCCGCCCATACGGAGTAGGTGCGCGTCGGCGGGCGGCCAGTGGCCGCCCCTACGGTGTGGATGGTGGTCGGAAACATCTGCCTCGGGCTGGCATACCGGCCTGCTATAAAACGCAACGCAGGCGATGATCGAAACGCAAGGAGGAGACGGATTCTTCGCTGCCCCTTCGACTACGCTCAGGGCAAGGCAGAATGACAGATCCGGAAAGTTTCTGCCTCGGGCTGGCGGCCAGTGGCCGCCCCTACGGGGTGGGCGGTGGTCGGAAACATCTGCCTCGGGCTGGCATACCGGCCTGCTATAAAACGCAACGCAGGCGATAATCGGAACGCAAGGGGGAACGGATTGCCACGCCAGTGACATCGGTCACTGGCTCGCAATGACAGAACTGGGAGGCTGTAAGCTCGGGCTGGCGGCCAGTGGCCGCCCCTACGGGGTGGGTGGTTGTCGGAGGTTGGTGCCGCGGGCGGGGGGCTGAACTCGCAAGAGTCACGAAGGATGGCTGCTCCTACGGGGTTTCTCCGTTCAGGACGTTGATGCAGCCGTCCAGGACGGCCCGGGCGATGGGGGCGCAGGTGGCGCTGCCGGCGCCGCCCTCCTCCACGATGACGATAAAGGCCAGGGGGTAGCGCTCGCTGTCCAGGAAGCCTGCGAAGGTGGCGGTATTGGCGTCCGAGCCCACCTCCGCGGTGCCGGATTTGGCGCAGACGTCCACCCCGGGGATGTCCACGGAGCTGTACATCTTGGTGACGTTGTAGTGCATCAGCTCCCGCAGGGTCTCCGCCGCGTCCGCGGAGATCATCTCCGGGCCCAGCGCTGTCTCAGCCTTGTAGGTCTCCCGGCCGCCGCAGCGGGCAGATTCCACCAGATAGGGCTTCGCGGCCCTGCCGCCCCCGCCGATGGCCCCCATAAAGACCATATACTGACAGGGGTTCACCAGGTCCGTATACTGGCCGACGCCCGCAGACGCCAGATCGTTGTCCTGGGCGTCGGAGAGGTCGAACTTGCCCCGGGTCGTGGTGATGCCGTCCAGCTCGATGCTGTCTGTAAGCCGCTCCCGTTTCGCCTGGGCGCTGAGGGCGGCCTTGCCCGTCCGCAGGGCGATCTCCGCAAAGGCACAGTTGCAGGAGTTCGCCAGGGCGCTTTGGAGGCTCTGCTCCCCGTGGGCCTTGGTGCAGCTGATGCGCTGGCCGTTGATGATCCGCTCGCCGGTGCAGGTGAAGCGCTCCTCCCGCAGACCGGGCACCGTGTCCAGGGCGGCGGCCAGAGTGGTCAGCTTGAAGATGGAGCCGGGGGTATAGGCCGCGTGGAAGAAGCGGTAGATATACACGCCGTCCCAGCGGCCGTCTGCGTTGTCCTTATCCAGATCTGGCGGGTCCAGCGGGTCGAAGCTGGGTCCGGAATAGGCGCAGAGGATCTCGCCGGTGCGGTAATTGTAGACGCCCACAGCCCCCTTGCGGCCGTTCATGGCCTGGTGGGCGATGGCCTGGACCTGGGCGGAGACCGTCAGCCGCAGGCTCCCGTTTTCGGTCTCCATGGCGGCGGTGCCGTTGAGCTTGTCGTAGCCGAAGAGCCGGGAGGCGTAGGCCCGCAGGATCCGGGGCGGGATGTTTCCCGCCTTGTCGCCCATCAGATGGAGGGTCGCTTTGCGGATCTGGGCGCTGTCCGCGTAGGCCTGCTTGCTCCTGGAGCTGTAGAGCACCGCGCCGCTGCGATCGGAGATCTCGCCGGTGTCCAGCCGCCCGTTGGTGTACACATGGGGCGAGCCGGTGAAGGAGACCCAGCGGTCCGCGTAGAGGAAGTAGCGGATCACAAAGGTCAGGACCCCGAAGAGCAGGATGCAGGCCAGGATCAGCGCAAACCAGGTGCGTTTGGCGATGCTTTTCATGCCCTGTCACCTCCCTTGTCCGAGAGCTTCACGGCGAAGCTGGCGTTTTGCCGCGTGTCGCAGGCCTTGATGAAGGCCAGCAGTCCCCAGCAGGACATCATGGACGAGCCGCCGTTGGAGACGAAGGGGAAGGTCACGCCGGTCAGGGGCAGGAAATCCACGGTGCCGAAGACGTTCAGGATGGTCTGGACGATCAGAATGGACATGGCCGCGGAGGCGCCGATGGTATAGAAGCTGGAGCGGCCCACCCGGGCGGAGCGGACCACGAAGAGGCCCAGCATGGCCAGGGCGAAGATCATCATCACCGCCATCAGCAGGCCCCACTCCTCGCTGACATAGGCGAAGACCAGGTCCGTGTCCGAGGCCCCCTCCCCCGCCATATACTGCAGCCAGCCGTTGCCGAGCCCTAAGCCGAAAAGCCCGCCGGCGGCGATGCACATGAGCGAGCGGGTCTGCTGGAAGCCCTTGTTGAAGGAATCCTCCCAGATATGGCCGTAGCTGGAGAAGCGGTTGGCCACATGGGGAAAATGCTTGACCGCAAGGGCCGCGGCCCACACCAGCACCGCCAGCATCCCCACGCCCACCAGGATCAGCAGGGCGTTGGGATAGGAGCTGGAACGCAGCAGGGCGATGGCCAGGAAGCCCACAAAGAA
This sequence comes from Oscillospiraceae bacterium, assembly GCA_017540945.1. Next base: position 2,752 of record JAFYAB010000053.1, read on the forward strand.
GATGGCCGCCGCGCCGAAGTCGTTGAGATAGACCAGGCAGGCGCCGATGAAGGCCGTGTAGATCACGAAGCCCAGCATATTGCGCCGGGTGACGATCCGGTCCATGGTGGAGGCGCCGGTCAGGATGAAGCAGATCTTCACCAGCTCCGAGGGCTGGAAGGAGAAGCCGCCGATGAAGATCCAGTTCCGGGCGCCGTTGATGCTGCGGCCCAGGACCAGGTTCGCCAGAAACAGCAGGATGCCCGCGGCGGCGGCAACGTAGCGGAGCTTCTTGGCGGTCTCCAGATCCCGCAGGCAGAAGCCCAGCACCAGGAAGATCAGGATGCCGATGCCCATGGCGATCAGCTGCTTGTACATCTCCCCCGGGCTGCCCGAGGCGCAGACCCCCAGGCCGATGCTCATGAGGAAGAAGGCGATGGTCTCGATCTCAAAGCCGGAGCGCTTCAGCAGCTTCTGGCCCACGAACAGGGCCCACTGGACGCCGATCAGGATGCCGTAGGCGGTGATCACCGTCATGCGGCTCTCCGGCCGGTTGAAGACCAGCTCCAGCACCACCAGCAGCTGAAAGACCGTCAGCAGCACCAGGGTCAGGCCGGGGCTGTTGCCCTTGCCGGCCTTGGTGCGGGAGTTGGCCTGCAGCCTGGCTTCCTCCCTGGATACGGGCTCCAGCACCATCTCCAGACCGGCCAGACTGATGGTGTCGCCGTAGTCCACCCGGCCGGAGAGGACCTTGTTGCCGTTGACCTCCACCTTTCCCCGGGCGCCGATGTCCGTCAGGGTCCAGCCGCCGTCGTCCAGACGGGTCAGGACGGCGTGGTTCTTGGAGACCGTGGCAAAGTCCAGCACGATGTCCGCGCTCTTTTTCCGGCCCATCAGGTTTTCCCAGTGGGTCACGGGCAACAGCTCGCCCGTCGCCAGCCGCAGCCAGGCCCAGACCTCCGGCTCCCGCCGGAAGCCCAGCAGGGACCGGGCGCTGCGGATCACGATGAACAGCGCCAGCAGCGGCAGACTCAGCCGCAGGACGCCGTGATAGATGGAAAGCAGGGTGACGCCGTCAGCCCCGCGAAAAAAATCAAGAAAGATTCGCATGTGTCACTCCTGTCGTTCGGATGGAAAAGCCGGCGGCCGTTGGGCGCGCCGGCTTTTCGGATCAGCTGTTCGGGTCGTCGAACTCGAAGTCGTCGTCCGGATCGTACTCTGTTTCGAAGGTATCGCCGCTGTAAAAGACGGTGGGCTCTCCATAGTCTTTGTCGTATTGGGCCAGGTCCTCCACCGCCAGGATCGAATAGTAGTCGTCGGTATTCTGGCTGAGCTTCTTCTTTTTCAGGGAGTTGTCGATCGCCTCAGAGCAGAGGGTGTAGATCACCGTGAACACCGGAACGCCCACCAGCATCCCGGGGAAGCCAAAGACCGATCCGAAGACCGTGATGGAAAACAGGACCCAGAAGCCGGAAATCCCCATCCGGCCGCCGAGGATCTTCGGCCCGATGATGTTGCCGTCCACCTGCTGGAGGATGATCTCAAAGATCAGGAAATAGAGGCACTGGATGGGGCTCTGCAGCAGGATCAGGATCGCGGAGGGGACGATGCCGATCAGCGGTCCGAAAAAGGGAATGATATTGAACAGGCCGACCAGCGTGGAGGAGAGCAGCGGATAGGGCAGGCCCAGGATCAGCATGCCCACGTAGGAGATCAGGCCGATGATGAAGGAGTCGATGATCTTCCCCACCATGAAGCCGCCGAAGCTCTGGTTGGTAAAGCGTCCGATCTCAAGGATCTTGTTCGCCCACTTGGTCTTCAGGATCGACACCAGGAACTTCTTGAACTGGGCGATGTAGCGCTCCTTATCGATCAGCAGATAGACCGACACCACCAGGCCAATGATCACATTGAGCAGCTCCTTGCCCACGTCGTAGGCGCCGGAGACCACGCTGCCGATGGTGGAGAAGATGTCCATCTTATCGCTGATCCAATCCTGCAGGGCGCGCAGCGGATCATTTTCCACCATCCAGTTTTCCAGCGGCGTGCCCCGGAAGGTCTCGCCCAGCCAGCCGGTGATCTGGTCGTAATAATCCTGGAGGTTTTCGGGGCTGAAGGTCGTCTTGATGGACTTGATCAGCTCCGGCAGGACCATCGCCAGCAGGCCGTAGATCAGGGCCAGGAAGGTCAGCAGAGAGACCAATACGCCCACGATCCGGCTGAGCTTGTTCAGCCCGCGCTCCGTCATATTGGTGCGGCCCAGCAGCTTCTTCAGCAGCCGCTCCACCAGCTTCTGGATGGGGTTCATGACATAGGCGAAGACAATTCCCCAAATGAGAAAGGAGAAGACGGCGATGATCTTTTTGACTGTCGCGGCCACCAGGCCGATGTTGGTCAGCGCGACGATGAAGAGCGCGCTCAGGATCACAACCGTAAGCAGCGTCAGACCGAGTCTGACATACTTGCTGTCCCTGCGAAGCACCGCGATCGCCTCCTTTCCCTTTTATTCTACCCATTATAGTACCACATGATTCGAGCTTCGTCAACAGCATTCCCCCGCTTCCGCCTGTAAAATATTTTTGAATTTGAAAAAATAAAGGTTGATTTTTTCCGTTTCATCGTATATAATACCCATGTTCCGCCCGGGCGCCCGTCGTTGCCCGCCGGAGCGGTCTTGCGGGCCTTTAGCTCAGTCGGTCAGAGCAGCCGGCTCATAACCGGTCGGTCCTGGGTTCGAGTCCCCGAAGGCCCACCACATAGGGGTATAGCTCAATTGGTAGAGCGGCGGTCTCCAAAACCGTAGGCTCAGGGTTCAAGTCCTTGTGCCCCTGCCAAGGAAAAGTCCGAAATTCGTTGTATAGCAACGAATTTCGGACTTTTCTCTTATCCTGTGTTCTCC
>JAFYAB010000072.1 GCA_017540945.1 Oscillospiraceae bacterium
CGATGTGGGCATCGGCCCCTACGGACTTAGTTAACAGGTAACAGGTAAGAGGTAAGAGGTAAGAGTTTCGGTATTTTTCAAATCTCCGATTTGAAAAATGAAAGTATCTATTCAGTAGCCCCCTTCGTCGTAGGGGCGGATGCCCACATCCGCCCTCGCTTGCAGGCAAAAATCGGTAGGTAGGGCCGATGTAGGCATACATTCGTGACTTTTCGAGTTCGGCCCCTACGGGCGACTGAACAATTACAAATGAAATTTAAATCGTCGCGAAGCGACACCTCAATTATTCACTGTTCATTATTCATTGTTAATTCACTAATCTGTCCCGCATATGGGACTGCAAAGATGATAGAATAAAGCTATCTTAAAACAAGTGAGGTAGAAACAATATGGCAACGAAAAAACCCGCCTATGAGGCTCCCGTGCAGGCCACGGATAAGAAGAAGGCCCTGGAGACCGCCCTTCGCCAGATCGAGAAGAGCTTCGGCAAGGGCGCCGTCATGCGCATGGGCGACCGGCCCGAGCTGAACGTGGAGGCCATCCCCACCGGCTCCCTGGCGCTGGACGCGGCCCTGGGCGTGGGCGGCGTACCCAAGGGCCGCATCATCGAGATCTACGGCCCCGAGTCCTCCGGCAAGACCACCCTGGCCCTTCACATCCTGGCCCAGGCCCAGAAGCAGGGCGGCGAGGTGGCCTTCGTGGACGCGGAGCACGCCCTGGACCCGGTCTACGCCAAGGCCATCGGCGTGGACATCGACTCCATGCTGGTCTCCCAGCCCGACACCGGCGACCAGGCCCTGGAGATCACCGACGCCCTGGTGCGCTCCGGCGCGGTGGACGCCGTGGTGGTGGACTCCGTGGCGGCTCTGGTGCCCCGGCAGGAGATCGAGGGCGAGATGGGCGACCAGTTCGTGGGCCTCCAGGCCCGGCTCATGTCCCAGGCCCTCCGCAAGCTGGCGGGCACCATCGCCAAGACCAACTGCGTCGTGATCTTCATCAACCAGCTGCGCATGAAGATCGGCGTCATGTACGGCAACCCCGAGACCACCACCGGCGGCAACGCCTTGAAATTCTACGCCTCCGTCCGGCTGGACGTGCGGCGCGTGGAGGGCATCAAGGAGGGCGGCAGCGTCATCGGCAACCACGTCCGGGTCAAGGTCGTGAAGAACAAGGTGGCGCCGCCCTTCCGCCAGGCCGAGTTTGACATCCTCTTCGGCGAGGGCATCTCCAAGTGGGGCGAGCTGGTGGATATGGCCGTGGACTTCGACATCATCCAGAAGGCCGGCTCCTGGTTCTCCATGAACGGCGAGCGCATCGGCCAGGGCAAGGACAGCGTCAAGAAGTATCTGCAGGAGAATCCCGCCGTGGCCGAGGACGTGGAGGCCCAGGTCCGGGCCAGACTGGCCGAGACCACCGCCCGCCCCGGCGCCGCCCCCCAGTCCGCCGCCCCCGCCGACCGCGCCGTCCCCGTCAGCGCCGAGGACTTCGACGACGAGCTGTAATTGAGGGAACAGACCGTAGGGACAAGCATTGCTTGTCCGGCATTCGGAACGAATGCAATTTGCCGCAGGCAAATCAGGAAAACCGACCATCAGCGAAAGATCGTCCTTCGGACGATTGTTTGCTTCGCAAACCGGACAAGCAATGCTTGTCCCTACATTCCTTTCCGCAGGAGGCCCTATGGAACGCCGCATCAAGGCCATCCTTCCGCCGAAACGGCCGGGGACGAAGAGCCCCCCACCCGTAGGGGCCGATGCCCACATCGGCCCGCCGGCCTCCACCCGTAGGGGCGCACAGTGTGCGCCACGACATCCCCCGCACGGGACCAAGTGACAGGTGACAAGTGACAATTATGGAACGCACCATCAAAGGGATTCTTCCGCCGAAGCGGCCCGGAACGAAAGCGATCGTGATTTTTGACGACGGAACGACAAAGAAATTTCTGCCTCAAACCGTCGCGGAGCAGGGGCTTTTTGTGGGAATGGCCTTATCCGACGAGGAATACAAGGCTCTGGAGGCCGCCGATTCCGCCGCCTCCGCCAAGGCCCGGGCCGTCCGCATCATCTCCGCCGCCGCGGTGTCCGAGAGCGAGCTGAAAAAGCGCCTGACCCGGAAGGGGGAGACCCCCGAGGACGCGGAGAACGCCGTCCGCTGGCTCTCCGACCTGGAGCTTCTGGACGACGCCGAGACCGCCCGCCGGATCGTGGCCCGGGGCGCTGCCCGGGGCTACGGGGCCGAGCGCATCCGGCAGATGCTCTGGGAGAAGCGCATCCCCCGGGAGCTCTGGGACGAGGCCCTTCAGACCCTGCCCGACATGACGGAGGCCCTGACGGAATTTCTCCGCAAGCGCCTGGGCGAAGAGCCCGACGAAAAGACCCTCCGCAGCGCGACCCAGGCCGCCCTCCGCCGGGGCTTCCGATGGGAAGAGATCCGCGAGGCCCTGGAACGGATCAAAAGTTAAGATTGCCCTTACGGGCAAGTTATGATACGCCTTGCGGCGCAGTTATGATTTGCCTGGAGGCAAAGTGATGATGCCTGCGGCAGTTACGTCCTGTAGCGCGGGCAATCTGCCCGCTGTACCCCGTTTTCCGACCTGTTTCATAATCAGACGGATTTGCGGGCAAATTGCCCGCGCTTCAAAAAACTTGCGCGGCAATCATAAGTTCCGCGCAGCGGAATCATACCGTGCGAAGCACGCATAACTTTTGCGAAGCAAAATCTTCACTTGGAGGAAGCTATGCAAAAAACCGTATCCTTTATCAGCCTCGGCTGTGCCAAGAACCAGATCGACTGCGAGCAGATGATGTATCTGATGGAGCAGGCGGGCTGGGAAATCCGCCCCGATCCCGAGGACGTGGATCTGGTGATCGTCAACACCTGCGGCTTCATCGACGCCGCCAAGAGCGAGGCCATCGACAACATCCTGGCAATGGGGCAGAAGAAGGCCGAGGGCCGGGTGGGGAAGATCCTGGTCACCGGCTGTCTGGCCCAGCGCTATCAGCAGGAGATCCTGACGGAGCTGCCCGAGGTGGACGGCGTCCTGGGCACCGGCAGCTACTTTGATGTGGTCAGCGCCGCGGAGCAGCTGCGCTCCAACCGCGCCGTATCCCGCTTCGGCTCCATCCACCGGCCGGTGGAGGAGATGGGCCGCATTCTGACCACGCCCCGATACTATTCCTTCATCAAGATCGCCGAGGGCTGCGACAACTGCTGCGCCTTCTGCGTCATTCCCCGGCTGCGGGGAAAGTACCGCAGCCGCGCCATGGAGGACATCCTGGCCGAGGCCGAGGGCCTGGCCGCCAACGGCACGAAGGAGCTGATCGTGGTGGCCCAGGACACCTCCCGCTACGGCATCGACCGATACGGCGAGCGGAAGCTGCCCGAGCTGCTGCGCAGGCTGGCGCGGATCGACGGCCTGCACTGGATCCGGGTCCACTACACCTACCCCGACGAGATCACCGACGAGCTGATCGAGACCGTGGCTGCGGAGCCCAAGATCGTCAAGTACCTGGACATCCCCATCCAGCACGTCAACGACGGCATCCTGAAGCGGATGAACCGCCGGGGCGACAAGGCCTACCTGGAGGCCCTCTTCGACAAGCTCCGGGCCCGGATCCCCGGCCTGGTGCTGCGGACCAGCCTGATCGCCGGCCTGCCCGGGGAGGGGGAGGCGGAGTTCGAGGAGCTCTGCGGCTTCCTCCGCCGCCGGAAGCTGGAACGGGTGGGGGCCTTCGCCTTCTCCCCGGAGGAGGGGACGCCCGCCGCGCGGATGGACTATCCCGACGAGGAGACCGCCCGCCGCCGGGCCGACCACATCGCGGAGCTGCAGGCCGATATCCTGGACGCCTGGAACGAGGCCCGCTTCGACACGGTGATGGAGGTCCTGGTGGAGGACTGGGACGGGGCGTATTACTACGGCCGGACCTACGCGGACTCCCCGGGCATCGACGGGACGGTGCGCTTCGAGTCTGAAAGCGAGCATGAACCCGGCGAATTTGTACAAGTGCTGATTCTGGGCGCCGAGGACGGCGAGCTGATCGGCAGGGAGGTAGACTGATATGACGACTGCAAGCAAAATCACCCTGGTCCGCGTGGCCATGATCCCGGCCTTTATGCTGGCCTTCCTCCTGAGCCCGGCGCATCCCTGGCTGAAGTGGCTGGCCCTGGGCATCTTCATCCTGGCCAGCCTGACGGACTACGTGGACGGCCATATCGCCCGGAAGTACAACCAGGTCTCCGACTTCGGCAAGTTCCTGGACCCCCTGGCGGACAAGCTGCTGGTGATCTCCGCCATGTGCATCTTCTGCCAATGGGGACTGATGCCCGCCTGGGCCCTGATGATCGTCCTGACCCGGGAATTCGCGGTGACAGGCCTGCGGCTGATTGCCGTGGGCAAGGGCCGGGTCATTGCCGCCGGCTGGTCCGGCAAGGTCAAGACCTTCTCCACCATGGTGGCCCTCTGTATCTGGATCGTCTTCCACGACTGGGCCTGGCTCAACTGGGTCATCATCCTGGTGATCGTCCTGCCCACCCTCTACTCCGGCGTGGAGTACTTTATGAAAAATTGGGACGTGCTGGAGCTGAAGAAGCGATAGGAAAAACAGAATTTGGCGGGCTCTCCGCAAAGCCTTCCCCCCAAGGGGAAGGCATCCCGCCAAATTCGAATCTGTTGAAAGGAAGAAGCGGACTTGCACCTCGATCCTTGAACCTCTGTAGGGGCCGATGCCCACATCGGCCCTTTCCCCGGACGATACAGAGGGCCGATGTGGGCATCGGCCCCTACGGTGATTGCTCTCCGCAAAGCCTTCCCCCTCGGGGGACGGTGGCATCCGGCGTCTCACGGAAGCCGGATGACGGATGAGGGGCGCTGCATGTTATTTGCTCGTTGA
>JAFYAB010000073.1 GCA_017540945.1 Oscillospiraceae bacterium
GAGATGTTCCAGGTCACCACCCTGGATCTGAACAACCCGCCCAGACTCGAGGACGGCTCCATCGATTACTCCAAGGACTTCTTCAACAAGCCCACCAACCTGACCGTCTCCGGTCAGCTCAACGGCGAGACCTTCGCTATGGCCTTCCGCAACATCTACACCTTCGGCCCCACCTTCCGCGCAGAGAACTCCAACACCACCCGCCACGCCGCCGAGTTCTGGATGTTCGAGCCGGAGATCGCTTTCGCGGACCTGCAGGACGACATGAAGCTGGCCGAGGACATGCTGAAGTATATCATCGCCTATGTACTGGAAAACGCCCCCGAGGAGATGAACTTCTTCAACAGCTTTATCGACAAGGGCCTGCTGGACCGGCTGCACCACGTTTTGAACTCCGACTTCGGCCACGTGACCTACACTGAAGCCATCGAGCTCCTCAAACCCCACAACGATCAGTTCGACTACCCCGTGGAGTGGGGCTGTGATCTGCAGACCGAGCACGAGCGCTATCTGACCGAGGTCATCTTCCAGCGCCCCGTCTTCGTCACCGACTACCCGAAGGAGATCAAGAGCTTCTATATGAAGCTGAACCCCGACGGAAAAACCGTGGCGGCCATGGACTGCCTGGTCCCTGGCATCGGCGAGATCATCGGCGGCAGCCAGCGTGAGGACGACTACGACAAGCTGCTGGCCCGGATCGAGGAGCTGGGCATGAAGAAGGAGCTCTACGACTTCTATCTGGATCTGCGGAAGTACGGCTCCGCCCGACACGCAGGTTTCGGCCTGGGCTTCGAGCGCTGCGTCATGTACCTCACCGGCATGGGCAATATCCGGGACGTACTCCCCTTCCCCCGCACCGTCAACAACTGCGAGCTGTAAATAATGCAATACAACAAAAAATCTCTGTTCGGCTGCGTCGAACAGAGATTTTTGTCATATGCCCTATTGGCATATTCTGCGGGAAAGGGACCGTGTGCACGGTTCCTGCAAGCGTGGAGCGGGAAGTCTCGCAAAGCCTTCCCCCTGAGGGGAAGGTGCCGAGCAATGCGAGGCGGATGAGGGGACGTCACGGGAATGGCTGCGTTTGTCGGTAACGGGTTGTTGTCGAAACGCCCCTCATCCGGCCCTTCGGGCCACCTTCCCCCGAGGGGGAAGGTTGCGGTGGCGCATACTGTGCGCCGCTGCGGGTATATGCTGCGATCAGTTGCCCATGGCCTTGTAGAGGAAGGTCACGATCTGGGCGCGGGTGCAGGTTTTACCGACGCCGAAGAGCAAGTCGCTGATGCCGCCGGTGACCTTATTCTCCACGGCCCAGAGCACCGCCTTGTAGTAGTACTTGCCCTCCTTCACGTCGTCGAAAGGACTATTCGTGGTCGTGGGCTCCGGGGAGCCGCAGGCCTTCCAGAGGAAGGTCACGGCCTGCTCCCGCTTGCAGGGCTGGCCCACGCCGAACTTGGTCCCGTCGCCCACGCCGCCGGTGATATTGTTCTCCACGGCCCAGAGCACGGCTTTGTAGTAATACTTACTGCTCTTTACGTCGGTGAAATTGTTCCCCGTATTGACGGGCTCCGGGGCCCCCGCAGCCTTCCAGAGGAAGGTCACGATCTGCTCCCGGGTGCAGTTCTTGTTCCAGCCGAAGCTGTCCGCGGTGGTACCGCCGGTGACCTGGGGATCGTGGTAGTAGGCCCAGAGGATCGGGGTGTAATAGTACTTGCCCTCTTTCACGTCTCCGAAGGGATTCATGTTGAACAGGAGCTCCACGTTTTGGTCTACGCCCAATATTCCTTTGGGGGCTCTCTCATTGAGATCATAAAGATAACCGTCAAAATCGACAAAAACTTCAGGCGTCGCTCCTGTCCACTGATACCAGCCCAGAGCGTAGTTCAGATCCGGAACCTGCCGCAGATCGAGACTCGTAAACTGATTGCCTTCACATATCAAGTCTGTTATACCTGTGTTCTTGCTCACATCCAGGCTTGTCAGGTAATTGTTTAAGCAGTTAAGGGACTGCAGTTTGGTATTCCTGCCCATATTCAGGCTTGCCAGGGAATTATTGGAGCAGAACAATGTTATCAATTCGGTGTTCTTGCTGAGATCCAGGTTCACCAGCGCGTTATTGCCGCATGTCAGTTCCGTCAGCGCAGGATTCCTGCTCAGATCCAGGTCCACAAGCGCGTTATTGGCGCATTTCAGTTCCGTCAGCGCAGGATTCCTGCTCAGATCAAGACCGGTCAGGTTGTTATCATAGCAAAGCAGCCTCGTTAGATCATAAAGTTGGCGCTGAACATGAGGTTATCCAGGATGGAGACCCGCGTCCGCGTCAGCTGATTGCAGACGCCGCCCAGCAGCAAACATCCCAGAAACGCCAGGGTATTTCTATTTTGTTTTGTGTTCGACATGCGACGAGCTCCTCTCTGTTTGATCGGTTGAATCGCCTTCCGGCCCGGATTTTGTTTTTTCTCCCGGCGGTTTCCGCACGGGGCACCAGGGTTTTGCTCTTATCGCTGACGGTCAGGCAGGCAAGCGCACAGAAGAGCCGACCGAAAAAGATTATCGCCTGTGCCGTCGTCGTTGTCAACCCCTTTCGCGGGTTTATTCGGCAATTTTCTTTCTATGATTATAACGCATATATGTCAGATGTGCAATTTTTCAGACAAAACTTTTGCAGTATCACTTGACAAAGCGGGATCAATATTGTATATTCAGTTGCGTACAATCAAATTGTAGAAAGGAAGAACGCTATGCATCACTCTTACCGTACTTATGGCGTCTGCTCCGTTCAAATCAATTTTGATCTGAACGACGACGTGGTCTCCAATGTGGAATTCATCGGCGGCTGCAACGGCAACCTGAAGGCCATCAGCAAGCTCGTAAACGGTATGACCGTGGACCAGATCGAGGGCTATCTCCGCGGCAACACCTGCGGCTACAAGCCCACCTCCTGTGCAGATCAGCTTGCCATTGCCGTCCGTCAGGCCTATGATCGCGCCAATGGCTGAGCATATGGATATCGACCGCTACGCCGGTCTCAAGCTGGATAATCAGCTCTGCTTCCCGCTCTATGCCGCCTCCCGGGAGATCATTCGGATGTATCGGCCCCATCTGGACGCGCTGGGCCTGACCTATACCCAGTATATCACCATGATGGTGCTCTGGGAGGAACGGGAGATCAGCGTCAAGCAGCTCGGAAAGCGGCTGTATCTGGACAGCGGGACTTTGACGCCCCTCCTGAAAAGCCTGGAGGCCAAGGGCTATGTCACAAGAACCCGCTGCGAATCGGATGAACGGGTGGTGTTGGTCCGTCTGACTGCGGAAGGTTCTGCCCTGCAGGACAAGGCCCTGTCTGTCCCCGAGAGCATGAAAGCCTGCGTGCGCCTGTCACCGGAGGAGGCCGCCGTTTTATACAGGCTGCTGTACAAGCTTCTTTCCGCCGAGCCGGGAGAGCGCTCCTAAGGCAAACAAAAAAACGCTGTGACGACACAGCGTTTTTTTGTTTGTTTCGTTCAGCGTCGGAGCAGCGGGGATTTTCTCTCCGGCTGCTTTGCCTTCCATTCCTTCTCTTTCTTGATCAGCTTTGTCAGATAGATTGCATACAGCGCAGCCAAAAGTAGCACTGTGCCGATCAGACTTTCATCCCCGGTCACCACACAAAAAACCACCGCGACAACCAGAAGGATTCCCACAAATACCGCAACAAAACGGCGGAATCCGACGTTCTGCATGGCTCAGGAAGGAAGGAATCCGGCCATATCGGATTTAAAGTTGTCCATCAGCTTGTCGGCGTCTTCCCAGGTTTTGCCGACAGCCGTATAGTAGAGCTTGATCTTCGGTTCTGTGCCGGATGGACGGAAGATGATCTTGCCCTGATCTCCGAGCTCCAGGGTAAATACGTTGGAGGTCGGCAGACCGGTGGGGGCTTCCGTGCCGCAGCTCAGGCATTTCCGAACGCCGGAGAGATAGTCGACGGTCGCAGTCACCTTGTTGCCCGCAACCTCGGCAGGCGTGTTTGCGCGGATATTCGCCATAAATGCCTTGGAGATTTCGTTGGCGGTGATACCCTGAAGCTCCACGCTCTGGACATAGGCGGAATAGCATCCAAACTGACGGTAAAGCGCGTCCATATAATCGGCCAGGTTCATACCGTTTTCCTTGGCATAGGCGGCAGCCTCGCAGACCAGCATGGTGGCGACCACAGCGTCTTTGTCGCGGGCATAGGTGCCCTTCAGATAGCCGCAGCTCTCTTCAAAGCCAAAGATAAACTTGTTCTCCTGCCCCAGGCCCTCCAGGCGGAGAATTTCGCCGCCGATGTACTTGAAGCCCGTCAGAACATTCTTGGTCTCGACGCCGTAGAACTCTGCAATTTTGTCCGCCAGGGGCGTAGAAACGATGGATTTGACGATCTCCGCGCCTTCCGGCAGATCCTTTCGTTCGGAGCGGGTGCGAAGGATGTAGTCCAGCAGCACGCAGCCGAGCTCATTGCCGCTGAGCTTGCGGAACTCGCCGTTGACCGGCACAGCCACGGCCACACGGTCGGCGTCGGGATCGGTGCCGACGATCAGATCCGGATGGACCTCCCGGGCCAGCTTGTAGCTCTCATTGAGCGCGGCGTCGGTCTCAGGGTTGGGATAGGTGCAGGTCTTGAAATCGCCGTCAGGCTTTTCCTGAACGGTAACGATGTCAGCCTTGACGCCGATCCGCCGGAAGAGCTCCCGGACCGGCTTGTTGCCGGTGCCGCAAAGCGGCGTGTACAGAACATGGAGACCGGAGCGCTTCACCCGCTCCAGATCCAGCCCCTCCTGCATCACACGGTCGCAGTAGGCGGTCCAAAGGTACATGGGGATATCCTCGATCATCCCATCTGTCTTCAGGGCGTCAAAGCTCTTTTCGGGCATGACGAAATAGGGGGTATTCTGGATTTCCTGATAGACGATGGCCGCCGGTTCGTCAGTCATCTGACAGCCATCCTCGCCGTAGCACTTAATGCCGTTATAGATACCGGCGTTGTGGGAGGCCGTCACCATGATACCGCAGCCGCAGCGAAGCTCTCTTACAGCATAGGAGAGCATCGGCGTGGGGGCAAGCTCGTGGTAGATGTGGACCTTGATGCCGGCTTCGGCCAGGGCCGCAGCGCAGATCTCAGCATAGAGGCGGGAGTTGTGCCGGCTGTCATAGCCGATGGCGCAGCGCTTTGGCAGATCCGTTCCATTGAGCCATTTCGCGATGCCCTGGGCGGTGCGGCGGACTGTGAATTCATTGAGTCGGTTGCAGCCGAGGCCCATGATCCCCCGAATCCCCGCGGTGCCGAAGGCGAGCTCGGCGCCGAAGCAGCCTTTGAGCGCAAGCTCGTTTCCCTCCATGGCGGAGAGCATATCACGATAAGAGACAGGGGCGTGTTCCAGCCAAAACTTGTATTGTGCCAAATAATCCATGCTTTCCTCCTGTTGCAGTAAAGTGTTGTTGATCTTCCGTTCAGTCGACTTCCTCAATGATCGCGGGATTGGATTTTGCCTTGTTTTGGTTGCCCACGAGGGCGTTGAATTTTGCGCGGGATTCTTTGATCTCATTCAGGGTCTCGCAGATTGCCTGTTCGGTCTGCTTGAGGGCGTCGTCCACGTAGTTGTTGGTAACGTCCCGAAGCTCCCGGATCCGTTCCTGGGCAGTCTGAACCATGGTGTTGGCTTCTTCCTGCGCCTGCTTGTAAACCTCATCGTCAGATACCAGCTGACGCGCCTGGGCCTGGGCCTGCTTGAGGATGTTTTCCGCCTCACGCTTGGCGTTGTTGATAACCTCGTTGCGGGATTCCACGATCGTCTGGGCCTGCTTCAGCTCGCTGGGAAGCTGGTTGCTGATCTCGTCCAGCAGATCGAGAACGCGGTCGCGCTCAAGAATGCACTTCTCTGAGCTCAGGGGTACGCTGCGGGCGTCTTGTACAAGTTCATAGAGGTTGCTGATGATTTCTTCGATCCCGTGTTCGTTCATTGTTTTGTTTCCTCCTCTTTCTATCTTAAGACAAAGTGCCCGCCCGGTAAACGGTGATCCCCGTTTTTCCGTATCGATAGTCTTTGACACGTCGGAACCCAGTATATGCGTCGGGCAGGGCGGTATCCGCCAGTCTTTCACATACTATTATACCACCGGATTTCAAGATGTCAATTTCAGAAATCCGTTTTAGCGCATTTTCCAGAAATTTCTCCCGGTAAGGCGGATCAAGAAAGATGATATCAAACTGCTTTTTGGTCCTGTTCAGATATTCCATATAATCCGCGCAAACCGTTTCCGCTCGATCGAGAAGCCCGGTTTTCCTGAGGTTCTGCCTGATGACAGAAATCGACTCCTTGCTCTGGTCAACAATCACAGCGCCGGCAGCTCCGCGGCTCAGCGCTTCGATTGCCAGCTGTCCGCAGCCGCCAAAGAGATCCAATACCTGTCGGCCTTCAATCTCAAACTGGATGATGCTGAACACGGCTTCCTTGACCCGGTCGGATGTGGGCCTTGTTTCCAATCCGTCCCGGCTGATCAGCGGGATCGATTTTGCTGTGCCTGCAATAACTCTCATCGCTTTTCCTCCTGATGAAAAAACTGATAGACCGCGGCGGCCGCATCCCTTGGAAGAACACTTTGCAGCTCCTGCAGGCCGGCCTGACGAACGGCGGAAACGGTCTTAAATCGCTTCAGCAGCTCTGTTCTTCGTTTTTCTCCGATACCGGGTATTTTGTCCAGGGTACTTCCCTTCATGCGTTTGCCGCGCAGCTTCCTGTGATAACTGACGGCAAATCTGTGGGTTTCTTCCTGTATGCTGCCGACGAGAGCAAAGACGCTCTGTTTTCCTGAGATCCCGATCTCCTCGCCCTCCGGCGTCACAAGGGCCCTTGTTCGATGACGATCGTCCTTGACCATTCCGAATATCGGGATCCGGATCCCCATTTCGCAAAGCTCCCGCAGTACAGTTTGGGCGTGATTGACGCCGCCGTCGATCAGCAGCAGATCCGGCGCCTTCTCAAAGCCCTTATCCCCTTCCAGATAATGATCAAAACGTCTGTGCAGCACCTGGCGCATGGATGCATAGTCGTCCTGCTCCTCCAGCCCTTCCAGCTTGAAATGTCGATAGGCGGATCTCAAGGGCTTCCCATCCTCGAAAACAACCATGGAAGCTACGATGTCCGTACCGGAGAGATTGGAAATATCGTAGGATTCCATTCTGCGCGGCTGCCGTTCCATCTTCAGCATCTGCCGCAGGAGTTCTATTGTCCCGCGCAGCTTTTCCTCTTTGCTGGTGATCCGCTCGGCTTCCTGTTTCGCGTTTTGTACCGCCAGCTCCACCAGCTTGGTGCCGTCCCCTCTCTGGGGCACACGGATTTGGACCCGTTTTTTCAGGGTTTGCAGCAGAAGCTCAGCGAACAGGGCGGCATCCTCGATCTCCACGGGCAGCAGGATCTGCTTCGGCGCGGCGCCTCTTGTCAGATAATACTGCTTGACAAGGGAAGAAACGACCTCCGCAGGATCGTCGGCATAAGGCAGGATCTCATAGTCCTTATCCACCAGATCGCCGTCTACATAGTGCAGAACCGCAAAACAGCTCTTTGCCTCGGTCTGGGCAAAGCCGATGGCGTCGGTATCCGCCATTCCTCCTGCGGTAACGAGCTGCTTCTGTCCAAGGGCCTCTATGGCGTTCATCCTGTCGCGAAGCTGGGCGGCTCGTTCAAATTCCAATGACTCGGAAGCGGCAAGCATTTTTTCTCGCAGCTTCGCCGCCACGGGTTTATAATTCCCCGCAAGGAGTCCGGCAGCCTGTTGTATCCGTTCCCGGTATTCGGCCTGATTCGGGTCTCCTCTGCACCAGCCGTCGCAGTTACCCATTTGGAAGTTCAGACATGGACGCTCCCTTCCGATCTCCTTTGGAAACTGCTTTCCGCAGCCCGGGAGCTTGAAGGTCAGACGCAGGGTATCGATCACCTTCTGGGTCAGATACCGGCCTCCGTAGGGCCCGTAATACCGGGCGCCGTCGTCCAGCACCTTTGCGGCAAGCGTCATCTGCGGATAGTCTTCCGAAAGATCCAGTCTCAGGTAAGGATACCCCTTGTCGTCCTTCAACAGGATGTTGTATTTTGGCAGATAGCGCTTGATGAGGCTGCACTCCAGGACCAGAGCTTCAAATTCGGACGCGGCTATGATCACGTCGAAATGATCCACCTTCGAGACCATGAGCCTTGTCTTGGGCGAGTGCGCGGAGGATTCTATGAAATATTGACTGACCCGGTTCTTCAGCTTCTTGGCTTTCCCGACGTAAATGACCTCGTTGGCCTTGTTCTGCATCAGATAGACGCCGGGCGACAGAGGCAGGGAAAGCGCTTTTTCCTTCAGTTCCGTTTTGGTCATCGGAATCCCTCCCGGATAGAACTTGCCCCAAAGACCGAAGACGGCCTTTGGGGCTAAACGCTCAGAACAGATCCTCTTCCAGCATATCTGCCAGAGTCTTGACTGCTTCCTCTTCGTCCGGACCTTCGGCGGAGATGGTCACCTCAGTCCCTGTGACAATCGCCATGGAAAGGACCCCGAGCAGACTCTTAGCGTTGATTTTGCGCTCTTCAGCTTCGATCCAAATACTGGAACGGAAATCGTTCGCTTTCTGAATGAAGTATGTAGCCTGCTTGTTGTGCAGTCCGGAAGCGCATTTTACGACGGTAGTTACACTGAACATAATGTCACCTCGCAGGGAGGGTGTCTCTCACCCCCGAATAAGCATTGTAACTATACACATTTCCGATCGAAATGTCAAGTATTATCTTACATAACTGCTTATGCGACATTTTGTGAAACTGAGCAAGCCCTCCGGCCGCTATGCCAGCTCCGCAATGGTAACGCCGTCCTCGCCCTCGCCGTATACGCCCAGGCGGAATTTTTTGACATGCTTGTTATGCCGCAATTCCTCATGGACCGTTTTTCTCAACACACCGGTGCCCTTTCCATGGATGATGCGTACCTGGGTCAGATTTGCCATAAAGGCATTGTCAAGGAAGATCGTCAGGACCGCAGAGGCCTCCAGCGCGTCCATTCCGCGCAGATCCAGCTCCGGTGATTGGGCAGTGTTTTTGAATTCACGGCGGGTCTTTTCAATGTATCTCCCGGCATCCGTCGCTTCGTTCTCCAACAGGTAGACCTCGTCCGGTTTTACATTGACCTTCATGATCCCCGCCTGAAGCTGATAGGAGCCGTCCTTATTGACCGCCAGAACCGTCGCCTTCGTGCCGAGCTTCAGAAGCTCCACCGTGTCCCCGGCCCGGATCTCACGGCTGGGCTTGGGCCGCTGAGGCTGATCCTTCTTCGGAGCAAGCTTGCTCTCGGCCTCGTTGATCTGACGGCGAAGCTCCGCCTGCCGGGCATTGACGCCCTGGACGTCGGCGCTGTCCTTCATCTGCTTGCGCAGCGTTTTCAATTCCTCATAGACAGAATTTGCCGTGCGCCGGGCCTCCTCCAGAATCATCTGGGCCTCGCGCCGCGCCTGGGCTTCGGCCCTTTCCTTTTCCTTTTTGATCTGTGCGTAGTATTCCTCAGACTTCTGCTGCGTGCGCATGGTCTGCTGACGAAGACGTTCAGCCTCAATTCGGGCGTTTTCCATCTGCTGTCGCTGCTGCTCCAGCTGATCGAGCACTTCCTCGAAGTCCAGATCATTCTGGCTCACGGTGTTCCGCGCGGAATCGATGATCTCCTCCGGCAGCCCGAGGCGGCGGGAGATGGCGAAGGCGTTGGATTTGCCCGGAACCCCGATCAGCAGCTTATAGGTGGGCTTAAGGGTCTCCACGTCGAATTCACAGGCTGCGTTGGTAACGCCCGCCGTACGCATAGCGAATACCTTCAGTTCCGCATAGTGGGTCGTCGCGGCTACACGGCTTCCCTTGTTTCTGCAATACTCAATGAGCGAAATGGCAAGGGCGGCGCCCTCGGCGGGATCTGTGCCTGCGCCCAGCTCATCGAAGAGGACGAGGGAACGCTCGTCGCACTGATCCACCACCTGCACGATATTCCGCATATGGGCGGAGAAGGTGGAAAGGCTCTGCTCAATGCTCTGTTCATCGCCGATATCCGCCAGGACCATGTCAAACACGGAAATACAGCTTCCTTCCGCCGCCGGGATGTGCAGGCCGCATTCCGCCATGAGTGTCAGAAGTCCGATGGTTTTCAGGGTCACGGTCTTTCCGCCTGTGTTGGGGCCCGTGATAATCAGCGTGTCGAAGTCCTTGCCCAGGTGTACGGATACGGGTACGACAGTTTTTGCGTCGATCAGCGGATGTCTGGCCTGAATCAGCTCCAGGCGGCCGTCGTCCCGGATCTCCGGAGCCGTCGCCTTCATGCGGAAGGAAAGCTTCGCCCTGGCGAAAATCGCGTCCAGATCCACCAGCAGCGTATAGTCCTGAGCGATCGTTTCCCGGTGATTCGCGGCTTCTGCGGAAAGCTCCGCCAGAATGCGCTCAATCTCTTTCTTCTCCTTCAAAAGAAGCTCCCGCAGAGCGTTATTGGCGTTCACGGAGGACATGGGCTCCACAAAGAATGTGGAGCCGGTGGAGCTGACGTCATGGATCAGTCCGGGGATCTCATTTTTGAATTCTGCCTTGACGGGGACGACATAGCGATCCTGCCGGAGGGTAATAATGGGATCCCGCAAAAACTTGGCGTAGCTGGGAGAAGTGATCAGTTTTTGCAGACTCTCTTTGATCTTGGCACTCTGTATCCGCATATGGCGACGAATATCCGCCAGCTCCGGACTGGCCGCGTCCGCGATCTCGTCCTCGGAGAGAATCGCGCCGGTGATCCGTTCTTCCAGATAGCGATTGGGCGTCAACGCGGCAAACATCCAGTCAAGAGAGGTATTTGCGCAGGCTCCGTCGTAATATTCCTTCGCACTTCTCGCGCAGCGAAGGACGCCAGCGATCTGCAGCAGTTCTTTGGGATTTAAGCAGCCGCCCCGATCAGCCCGATCCAGGCTGGCTCGTACATCCTGTACGTCTTGAAATGCCGGACTGGATCGAAGATCGATCAAGCGGCAGGCATCGCTGGTCTGAGTCTGCAGGTTCAGAACGTCCTCCCGATCGGAAACCGGCGTCAGCTTCAGACAGCGCTCCTTGGCCTCGCTGCTGACGGCGGATTGGGCCAGCAGCTCCAGGATACGGGTCAGCTCCAATTTTTGCAGAGATTTTTCGTATAGTTCGGTCATAGTATTTCTCCGTAATGCAATAAAGACTTATAAAAGTCCAGCGTATAAAAGCTCTGTTCCAGCTGGGTCATCAGAAAGGCCTCCGTGACGGAGCTCAGCTCCCGTTGGCTGTCCTCATCCAGACGAAAAGAAAACAGGCGCTTTGGATCGCACCAGACAATGTAGCGCATAGCCAGGAGCATAGCCTGATTCAAGGGCATGCGGATGCCGCTTTCGGTACCCCGGCAGGATGCGCAAAACAGAGCGCCTCGGGAGAGATCGAAACGATCCGGCTCCTCATTTCCGCAGATGGCGCAGGCGGTCAGGTCCGGGGTAAAGCCAGCCAGACAGGCTAGGCGCAGCTCAAAAGCAGCCTTCACCAGCGGCTGAGGCTTTTGAAGCTTGCCCAGTGCGTAGAGCGCGTTGCAGAGCAGCGCCATCAGCTCCGGGTTCGGCGCATCCTCCTGGGCCACGGCGCCTGCAGCCTGTGCAAAATATGAGCCCAGTGCCAGCAGCTCGAGCTTGTCCCGAAGCTGACGGAACTGCTCGATCGGCTGCGCCTCCTGTACCGTCAGTTTTCCGCGGTATTCGTTCAGCGTAAATTCCGAAAGCGTCAGCAGCTGACAGGCGCCTTTCATGGGTGAATTACCGCGCCGTACCCCTCTGGCCTTAACCGTAAGCAGTCCCCGGTCCTTAGAAAGGAGATCCATCAGCTTGTCTGCCTCGTTGATCTCCACTTCCCGGAGTACGATCGCCTCTGTCTTGATATACATGTTTACTCCGTAGATTCGTCGTCGGCGCGGCTTCGGCAGCCAACCGATACTGCAAATAGATCTCCGGCGAGCCGGAGCGTTCAAACGCCTTCCACAGCAAGAACGAATGATCCATGACAAAAGCCTCCCCATTATGATCTGTTGGAAATAGCTTTTGCATGGAGCGCCTTGCTTATGCAGAGATTATTGATCCGAGTATCCGAAATTCCGGATCATATAATCGCTGTCCCGCCAGTTCTCCTTGACCTTGATCCAGGTCTGAAGATAGACCTTTGTGCCCATGAAGCGCTCGCAGTCGGCTCTGGCCTGCGAGCTGATTTTCTTCAGCATCTGACCGCCCTTGCCGATGATGATGCCCTTATGACTGGCTTTTTCACAGTAGATGGTGGCGTCGATATCAACGACGCCGTTGTCCCGTTCGGAAAACCGTGTGATCTCCACGGCGGTGCCGTGGGGGATCTCCTTCTCCAGGTTCCAAAGCATTTTTTCCCGGATGATCTCCGCGATGACCTGGCGCTCGGGCTGGTCGGAGCTCATGCCCTCCGGGAAGAACCACGGAGATTCGCAGGCGTAGTTCTCGCAGGTCCGGAGCAGATCTTCCACGCCCTCTCTCGTCCTGGCGGAAATGGGAATGATGGCGTCAAAGTCATAGGCGTCCTTATAGGCGCCAATGACAGCCAGAAGCTGATCCTTGTCCTCCATCTCGTCGATCTTGTTGATGACCAGAATCGCCGGAACGCTCAGCTGTTCAAAACGATCGATCAACGCCTGCTCCTGAGGACCGATGTTGGGAATGGGCTCCACCAGAAGCAAGGCCAGGTCCACGTCGGAAACGGATTCCTCCACTACGGATACCATATAGTCCCCCAGCTTTGTTCTGGGCTTGTGGAAACCCGGGGTGTCCATGAAAACGAATTGGGTATCGCCCCGGTCCAGGATGCCGCAGATGCGGTTCCGGGTGGTCTGGGGTTTGTTGGAGACGATGGCGACCTTCTCCCCAACCAGGGCGTTGGTCAGCGTGGACTTGCCCACGTTCGGGCGGCCGCAGATGGCGATCATGGCTGATTTGGTGTTCATATATGATTCTCCTTGGTTTCAGTTCGAGGTTCAAGGGGCAAGGTTCATGGGGCGAATACGCCGTAGGGGCGGCCATTGGCCGCCAGCCCGAGGCAGACGCTTCCCCGCAAGGGGCAAGGTTCAAATGCTTGGATCTGCGTTGAGGTAAAACTCGTAATAGACCTGATCCTCCGCTTTGTTCTCATGTCCGACAGACTGTGCGCCGAGGACGCCGCCCATGTGTTCGTAAAAGCTCCTGGCGTTGAAATTGTGGGCGTTGCATCCGCAGAAAAACTTGTCGAACCCGAACCTTCGGCATTCCTCCGTCACAAGGGCAAATGCCAGTTTCCCGAGGCCCCTGTGCTGATAGGGCGGCAGAAAGTAGAGGCTGTTCAGGCAAAAGTCGAAGTCCTTATAGGGCCCGTAGCCGCAGGGACCAACGTAGAGATAGCCCACGCAGTCCGCGCCGTCCATCGCGAGCCAGACGACGTTTTTCGGATCGCTGATCCTGGCAAGGTCTCTGGAGCTGTGGAACGGATAATCGTAGTCGTCGATCATCTCATCCGGGTAGATGCCCCGGTAGGTGGCGTCCCAGACCCTTCGCCGGGTCTCTGTCAGGATCGGTGCGTCTTCCGGAGCGGCTTTTTGAAAGACGAGCTTCAACTCTCCGTTTTCAACGTTCATTTTTCTTTACCGTTCCAGGTCGATCATCTGACAGATGGCCTCTTCCCTGGCCCGCATCTGTTTTTTCATGGGGCCCTCGTCCACGTGGTCGTAGCCCAGCAGATGCAGGATGGAGTGGATGGTCAGATAGCCCAGCTCCCGCTTGACGCTGTGGCCGAACTCCTCCGCCTGTGCCTTGGCCTTCTCATAGGAGATGGCCATATCCCCCAGGGGCAGCAGGCCGGTCTCAGGATCCAGGTACTCCGTCAGATCCTTCGGCAGCTTCCCCGGCTCGAAGCGAAACATGGGGAACGAGAGCACGTCTGTCTCTTTGTCGATGTCACGATAGGCCTTGTTGATGGCGCGAATGGTCTGGTTGTCGGCCACCAGGACGTTGATCTCACAAGGCGCGTTCACACGTTCCGCCTCCAGGGCGGCCTCAATGCACTTTTTCAGATGCAGCCAAAGCGGCAGGCGTCGGATGCCTTTTCCGATCTGAAAGCTAATCACAATCTTGTGCTTCATCGAATTCATCTCTTTCGGTAGTTTTTCACAGGGGCTTTTTTCTCTGAGCTTGTTTTCGCGTTCTCATATTTGTCATAGGCAGCTACGATATTCTGGACCAGCGCGTGCCGCACCACGTCGGAGGCAGACAGCCTGCAGATGGCGATATCGGGGATATTCTCCAGCACCTTGATCGCCTCCTTGAGACCGGAGGTCTTGTCGGAGGGCAGGTCGATCTGGGTGACGTCGCCGGTGATGACGATCTTGGAGCCAAAGCCCAGGCGTGTCAGGAACATTTTCATTTGCTCCCGGGTGGTGTTCTGCGCCTCGTCGAGAATGATGAAGCTGTCGTCCAGGGTCCTGCCGCGCATATAGGCCAGGGGGGCCACCTCGATGTTGCCCTTTTCCAGGTACTTCTGGTAGGTCTCCGGGCCCAGCATATCAAACAGGGCGTCATAGAGCGGTCTCAGATAGGGGTCGACCTTGTTCTGCAGATCGCCGGGCAGAAAGCCCAGACGCTCCCCTGCCTCCACCGCAGGCCTGGTCAGGATGATGCGGTTGACCGTCTTCTCCCGGAATGCCGCCACCGCCGCCGCCACCGCGAGATAGGTCTTGCCCGTGCCGGCGGGACCGACACCGATGGTGATGGTGTTCTTCATGATGGCCTTCATGTAGCGCTGCTGGCCCAGGGTTTTGGCCTTGATGGGCTTTCCCTTTGCCGTAATGCAGACAACGTCCTTGGCCATCTCGCCGATCTGGTCCTCGTTGCCCGAGCGTACCAGATCGATCAGATAACGGACCTTCTGCTCGTCGATGGTCTCCCCCTTGGCCGCCAGGGACAGCAGGCCCTCTATGGCCTTTCCGGCTCGTTCTGCCGCTTCCGCCTCGCCGGAGACCTTCAGCTCCGTCCCGCGATTGGTCACATGGACGTCAAAGGTCTGCTCGATGCGCTTAATGTTCTCATCGAAATTGCCGAATACGCTGATAATCTGTTCAATTCTCTCCGCGTTGATGATCTTTTCCATGTTTGTTCTCTTCCTCCTCGAACAGCTCTGCGGGAACGGATCGGGAGATCAGCTCCACACAGTTATACGCAGCGCGACAGCTGCAGCTGCTCTGATTCATTTGTATCGACAAGCTTCCCGCCCGGATGCTGCCGGCAACCATCTGCGAGCTTACGAGCCGCAGCGCTTCCTCGGAACACAGGCGCGTTGCCTCCGCTCTGTCGAGACTGACCGGTTCCAGACGATATTCCCGC
Source organism: Oscillospiraceae bacterium (assembly GCA_017540945.1). The sequence goes on from JAFYAB010000073.1 coordinate 15,443, forward strand.
AGCGTGACCGTCTCGATGCTGACAGGCAGCTCATAGCCGCCCGGCAAGCGCCAAGGTTTTGTTTCTATCATTCTATCACACATGATACCAAAAATGCTACTGTTTCCTGATATTTTTCTTCTTTTTCTTTGAAAAATGATCGTGCGGCAGATTTCCGTCCTTCCGGTATAGATTTTTTTCGCAGCTTCCTTTGGGCATTGCAGTTCTATCTCGCGCAGAGTGTCGGCGTAGACCTCCCCCATGGCGTGAGTCGCCTGAATATGGGTCGTCCATTCCATCACCCCTGAGATCAGGATTTCTCCGGTCGTTACAATGTCCCCCGTTTTTCGTTCGCAAAACCCGTTGATGACCCGGATCTCCCGCAGAATGCCCGGCCTTGAGGCCACGATGTTGACGACTCCTTCCGTTTCCCGTTTTGGCTCAATCGGATTGCGCTCCGCGCACATAACCTTTACAAAAGCGCCAGATCGATTGACCGCGATCCAGCTCAGCTCCGGCAGGCTGTTCAGCAGTCTGTTTTTCAATTGCTCCGCATCAAGGCTTCCGCCCCAGGCGCCGAATCGGACGCCGGCGTCCTCAAGGGCGTGCAGGATACGCTCTTCGGAGACTGTATGATTTCCTTCGACCCGGATAAACCAAACAAAGCTTTGTAGCAGGATCGCAGCGCAGACGGAAAGCAGCAGACCGAACACGAAGACCGGCCTTTTTTTCAGTTTGCGCAGGAGAACCGGTAAACCGCGCCGCTCCATAATCCGAAGCTCACATTGGGCGCGGGCCGCTTCCCGTTCCATTTGCGTCAGATTCGATTCTTTGCACCAGCACTGAAACTCCAGTTCCGATATCTTCTGATAGTTCCAAAACGGAAGATCCTTTGCGGTCCAGCGATTCAGGCATCTCTCCTGCGACGCGCCCGTTACAGCGATTTTCAGCATCGCGGATAATCGCTTCAGCATGGCTGCGCTCCAATCTCGACGCGGGAGATCCGCCCGTGGAGAATGATGCGCTCCCGGTTCATGCGGAAGATTGTAAGATCACTCCCAAATACGACAAGCACCCCGACGGAAGAAGCGATCCGGACCGCATCATTTTGAAACGCGACGATCCCCCGATGCCGCAGAATCACTGCCTCTGACTGGCCCTTCAGCTCGATCACCGGAACGCCGGTCAGGATCTCCCCCGGGAAATCCGCGTCCACCAGCAGGGTTTGGACGATACTCCTTGGATTGTTCATGCCGCACACCCCTCCACACGTTTGTTGAAGCCTATGCTAAAGTCGGCTGATTCTTGCATAGGCTTATCTGCGAGGTGATCTGCAGTGAAGCGTTTCTCATTCCGGCGTTTCATCCTGCCGTTTTCAGGAATCATTCTGTTTTTGGTTTTCCCGGGTCAAAGCGCCGCCGGCGTTCGCTCCGGATTGCTGCTCTGTGCCCAGGTACTGCTGCCATCCCTGTTCCCGATCGGCGTTTTGGCGGGATGTCTGGTGCGAATGGACGCCGGGAGCTGTGTCCCCGGGTTTCTGAGAGCTTGGATGCGCTCCCGCTTCGATCTTCCGGGAGACAGTGCCCTGCCCTTTCTTCTGGGGCTGCTGGGCGGCTTTCCGCTGGGCGCCCAGTTGAGCTCCGATCTCTATGAAAACGGGAGAATCCCGGAAAAATCGGCGAAGCGTTTGTCCGCGCTGTGCAACCAAGCCGGCCCCGCTTTTCTGCTCGGTGCCGTCAGCGCTGCTTTGGGCTCGCCCAAATGGGGCGTCTTTTTCTTCCTTGTACAGCTGCTGTCCGCCATGCTGACCGGAGTTCTATTGAAAAAGCCCACTGAACCGATTGTCCGACGGGCTGCGGTTCATCACAATAGAGCCTCTTTTTCTGCTGTGCTGCCGGCTTCCATCCGAAGCACCGCGTTCAACATGCTTGTTTTGACCGGCTCCGTCTGCTTTTTTCAGGCAGTTGCCGCCTGTCTTTTCACCATATTGCCTGTGTCTTCATTTCCTCCTGTGCTGCGGGCCGTGATTGCAGGCTTTCTGGAGCTATCCGGTGGGATCTCGCTGCTGCGCGGATTTGATTACATTGTTTCCCTTCCCCTCGCGGCCTTTCTGATCAACTGGGGCGGCGTCAGCGTGCATCTTCAAGCCGCCGCTGCCTTTCATGAATCGGGATTGTCCGCAGAAGATTATCTGATTCGCAAACTGATCCAGGCCTTTCTCGCGCTGCTGCTCACCGGCTTTTATACTTCGGCGTTTGTCTGTGATCGTCCTGTTTACGCTGTGTCGTCGGGGTGCATTCTTCTGTTTTTGATCTTTTTTTCAGTTTTGAAAAAAAGCCGTTGGAAAAAGGAGATTTCTGTGTTATAATGGATGCAGAAAAGAACGGAGGGTTCCTCATGCTGTTTCGAAAAAATGTCGCCAAATTCTGCTCCTATTGCAAATACGCAGGTCAGTCCGGTAACGGAAATCTTCTCTGCTCCAAAAAGGGCTTTGTAGAAGCGGACGGAAAATGCTGGCGTTTTCGTTATGACCCGTTGAAGCGGACGCCCGGCCGGTATCAAACGAAGGATTTCTCTCAATTCAAAGAAGAGGATTTTAAGCTTTAGTGCGACAGCGCAGCAAAAAAAGGACCGCAAATGCCTGCGGTCCTTTTTGCTGCGTCATTTCATTTTTTACGGAAAACCAGCAGTTTGCTGATGAAGTAATTCAGCACGATGTTCAAAACCATGACGATCGTGTATTTGACGATCTCCACACCGTTCAGCGTAATCTGTTCCGTGATGCGCAGCTCGTATGCGTCGGCGTGGAACACTTCCTTCGCAATCACCAGCACCAAAGTCGCCAGGCCGAAGGAGAAGAGTCTTCCGCTAAAGAAGGTGGCAAGCTCCCGAAGGAAGTTCTTCATGGACCAGTCTTCACTGTGAAAAACAAATGTTTTGTTGGTAAAGAAAGCAAACAGAACCGCGGCGACAAAAGCGATGGCGTGATTGAGAATGTAATAATCTATCCCGAACACATGGTGATTCAGAACCCAAAAAACCACGCTGTCCACCAGCGTGGTCAATACGCCGAAAAACAGATACAGGATCGTCTCGCGATTCAACAGCTTATGCAGAAACTTCTTCATAACAAACGGCTTATGTCTCCTTTGATGTATGCTATTATTATATCGGTTTTTTTCTTGAAGTCAAGCAATAATCTTCTTCCGTCACATAAATCAAATCTTCCTCCGACACTTCAAATTCACTTGCTTTTCTTGCCGAAATGAGCTATAATAAACTGGAATGCAGCAGGTTCAGCTGTTTTCATTTTCAACCATATTTCGCATTTTAGGTAAGGAGCGTGTATTTCCATGGAACATCCCCATTGCGTCCAAAACGTTGTCCTGACCGGCCGCGGCCTGACGCTCAGCAGCTTTGTTGATGTCGCCAGATTTGGCGCCAAGGTGACGATTTCGGACGAGGCCATGCGAGCCATGAAACGGTCTCGTGAGCTGGCTGAGCGCATTTCCCGGGAAAAGCGAGTGGCCTATGGCATCACCACCGGTTTCGGTGATTTCGCCAATGTCGCCGTCCCCGAGGAGATGAGCGCTCAGCTTTCCACCAATCTGATCCTGAGTCATGCCGTCGGCACCGGCGAGCCCTATTCTGACGAACAGGTTCGCGGCATGATGCTGCTGCGGGCCAACGCCCTCTGCGTCGGCATCAGCGGCGTGCGTCCCCTGCTGGTGACAATGCTGGTGGATATGCTGAACAGAGGCGTAACGCCGGTGATCCCTCAGAAGGGTTCCCTGGGCGCCTCAGGCGATCTGGCGCCTCTGAGCCACATGGGACTGGTGCTGCTGGGCAAAGGCAAAGCCAAATATCAGGGCGTCGTTTATGACGGCGCAAAGGCCATGGAGCTTGCCGGAATTCCCGTGCTGCCCACTTTGGTCAGCAAGGAAGGGCTTGGCATTACGAACGGGACCTGTGCGATGACCAGTGTCGGCGCACTTTATCTTTACGACACGATGCGCTCCGCAGAGCTGGCCGATATCGTCGCTTCCGTGAGCTTTACCGCGTTGGGCGGCCAGCTGGACGCCTTCCAGGAGCGGATGCATACCGCCCGGGGCCAAAAGGGACAGATCCGGGTCGCAAAAAATCTTCGTCTTCTTACCGCCGGCGGGGAGATCCTTGAAAAGTGTCAGCGGGCCAGGGTTCAGGACGCCTATGCGCTTCGCTGCATCCCTCAGGTCCACGGCGCCGTCCGGGACGCTCTTGCCTATGTAAAGGAAAAGGTCGAGATCGAGCTGAACGCCGTAACAGATAACCCTCTGATGTTTTTGGAGGATGAAGCGGTCATCTCCGGCGGCAATTTCCACGGCGAGCCCATGGCGCTTCCCTTTGACTTCCTGGGCATCGCCTGCGCCGAGCTGGCTTCCATCTCCGAGCGCCGCACCGAACGCATGGTAAACGCAGCGCTGTCCAACGGTCTGACTCCTTTCCTGACCACCAAGGCGGGCCTTAACAGCGGCTTTATGATCGTCCAGTACACCGCGGCCTCCATGGCCTCGGAGAACAAGGTCTTTGCCCATCCCGCCTGCGTGGATACCATTCCCTCCTCCGCCAATCAGGAGGATTTCGTCTCCATGGGCACCACCGCCGCCCGCAAGGCCGGTCTGATTTTGGAGAACACCCGTTCCGTTTTGGCCTACGAGCTGTTGACCGCCTGTCAGGCGGTGGACATCCGCCGCAGGGTCGGGCCCTGGGGCGAAGGCCTCTCCCCCGCGGTCCAGGCGGTTTACGACAGGGTCCGCGCTGTGATTCCCTTTATGGAGGAGGATCGCGAGATCCGGCTCGATATTGAGCAGATCGAGAAGCTTGTTCGCGGCGAAGATCTGCAAACTGCAGTCAAGAATATCGTTCCCGATTTTGAATAAGGAGGTTTTTTCATGGATATCGACTTCGGAAAGGCAATGACGATCCGGCTGGACGACGAGCTGCCGGAGTATCCCGCGTTCGATCCCAAGTATCGCCGGGCGCCCCGGCGCGAGTCCAAGCTGACTGAGGCGGACAAAGCCCTGGCCATTCGCAACGCCCTGCGCTACGTGCCCAAGCAGCACCATGCGCAAATGGCAAAGGAATTCGCCCAGGAGCTCAAGGAGCACGGCCGCATCTACGGCTACCGCTACCGCCCCGCCGGCAAGCTCTACGGCAAGCCAATCGACGAATACGAGGGCAAATGCATCGAAGGCCGTGCCATCCAGGTCATGATCGACAACAATCTGGACTTTGACGTGGCCCTGTATCCCTATGAGCTGGTGACCTACGGCGAGACCGGCCAGGTCTGCCAGAACTGGATGCAATACCGACTCATCAAAAAATACCTCCGGGAACTTACCGACGAGCAGACCCTGGTTGTCATGTCCGGCCATCCCCTGGGCCTGTTCCACTCCCATAAGCTGGCTCCCCGCGTCATCATCTCCAACGGCCTGATGGTGGGCACCTTCGACGATCAGGAGAACTTCAACCGGGCCGCCGCCCTCGGGGTTGCCAACTACGGCCAGATGACCGCCGGCGGCTGGATGTACATCGGGCCCCAGGGCATCGTCCACGGCACCTTCAACACCCTGCTGAACGCCGGCCGGCTGAAGCTGGGCATCCCCAACGACGGCAACCTGGCGGGCAGGCTCTTCATTTCCGCGGGTCTGGGCGGCATGAGCGGCGCCCAGGGCAAGGCCGCAGAGATCGCCGGCGCCGCCGCCATCATCGCGGAGGTGGACGATTCCCGGATCGACACCCGCTACACCCAGGGCTGGGTCAGCCACCGCACCGCCAGCCTCGAGGAGGCCGTGCAGATCGCTCTGGACCACCGGAAGGCCGGAAAGGCCTGCGCCGTGGCCTACAACGGCAACATCGTGGATCTGCTGGAGTATCTCTACGAGCATGACGTCCACGTGGATCTGATGTCCGACCAGACCTCCTGCCACGTGCCCTATGACGGCGGCTACTGTCCCCAGGGCCTCACCTTCGCCCAGCGGACTGAAATGCTGGACAAGGATCCCGAGGGCTTCCGGGTGCTGGTGGACAAGACCCTGCGCCATCACTACGAGATGATCTGCAAGTTCCACGAGAAGGGCACCTATTTCTTCGACTACGGAAACTCCTTCCTGAAGGCCGTCTATGACGCCGGCGTGAAGTCCGTTTGCCGCAACGGAGAGAACGATCTGGACGGCTTCGTCTTCCCCTCCTACGTTGAGGACATCCTGGGACCCTGCCTGTTCGACTTCGGTTACGGTCCCTTCCGCTGGTGCTGCCTGACCCGGAAGCCCGAGGATCTGGACAAGACCGACAAGGCCGCCGCGGACTACATCCTGGCCCACAACCGCCGCTACCAGGACTACGACAACTACGTCTGGGTCCGGGACGCCAAGCAGAACAAGCTGGTGGTGGGCACCCAGTGCCGCATCCTCTATCAGGACGCCATGGGCCGTATGAACATCGCTCTGAAGTTCAACGAAATGGTCCGCAACGGCGAGATTGGCCCCGTGATCCTGGGCCGCGACCACCACGATACCGGCGGCACCGACGCCCCCTTCCGCGAGACCTCCAACATCAAGGACGGCTCCAACATTATGGCTGAAATGGCCACCCAGTGCTACGCGGGCAACGCAGCCCGGGGCATGAGCTACATCGCCCTGCACAACGGCGGCGGCACCGGCATCGGTCGGGCCATCAACGGCGGCTTCGGCATGGTGCTGGACGGCTCCGAGCGGGTGGACACCATTCTGCGGATGTCCATGCCCTGGGACACCATGGTGGGCGTCGCCCGCCGCGCCTGGGCCCGGAACGAGAACGCCCTCACCACCGCCGCCGAGTACAACGGCCTCTACGCGGGCAAGGACCACATCACCCTGCCCTACCTGGCCGACGAAGCGGTGATCTCCGAGGCCATGGAGGTCCTGAAATGAGCTCGTTGTTGATCCATAACATCGGGATGCTTGCAACGCCGGAGGGCATGGAAGCCCGCCGGGGTGCCGAGCAGGGAAAGCTCCGCGTGCTGGAGAACGCCTGGATCTATCTGGAAAACGGCGAGATCATCTCCTGCGGCGACCGGAACATGCCCATCACCTTCGGTGAGAAGCTGGACGCCGGCGGACGGCTGGTGACCCCAGGCCTGGTGGACGCCCATACCCACCTGATCTTCGGCGGCTGGCGGCAGAACGAGCTGGCCATGAAGATCCGCAGCGTCCCCTATCTGGACATTCTGGCCGCGGGCGGCGGTATCCACTCCACCGTCAAGGCCACCCGGGCCGCCACGGAGGATGAGCTGACCGAAAAGGCCAAGGCAGCCCTGGACGAAATGCTGTCCTTCGGTACCACCACCTGTGAGGCCAAGAGCGGATACGGACTCAATAAAAAAGAGGAGCTCAAGCAGCTCAAGGTCATCAAGAAGCTGAACAAAGAGCATCCCATGGACGTAATTCCCACCTTCATGGGGGCCCACGCCCTGCCGCCGGAGTACAAAGAGAACCGGGAAGGCTATCTGAAACTGCTCTGCGAGGACATGATCCCCGCCGTGGCCAAGCAAAAGCTGGCAAGGTTCTGCGACGTGTTCTGCGAGACCGGCGTCTTCACCGCCGAGGAATCCCGCCGGATCCTGCAGGCGGGTCTGGACAACGGCCTGACGCCGAAGATCCACGCCGACGAGATCGACGCCATCGGCGGCTCCCAGCTGGCCGGTGAGATCGGCGCCATCTCCGCGGAGCATCTGATTGTCTGTCCCGACGCCGGGATCGAGAGCCTGGCCGCCGGCGGCACCGTCGCCTGCCTGCTCCCCGCCACCAGCTTCTATCTGAATTCCACCTACGCCCCGGCCCGGAAGATGATCGAGTCAGGAGTCCCGGTGGCCCTGGCCTCGGACTACAACCCCGGCTCCTGCCCCTGCCTGAATCTGCAGCTGGTCATGAACATCGCCTGCCTCAAATACCGTCTGACTCCCGAGGAGGTCCTGACCGGCGTGACCCTGAACGCCGCGGCCGCCATCGGCATGGCGGACAGGATGGGCTCCATCGAACGCACGAAGCAGGCCGATCTCGTGATCTGGGACGCTCCGGATCTCAACTATCTGTGTTACCGTCTGGGCAGTAATTTGGCCCATACCGTTATCAAAAAAGGAGTAATCTGTCATGGCTAAAATCATCGAATGCATCCCCAATTTCAGCGTCAGTAAGGAAGTCGATCCCGTTGTGTTCCAGCAGCTGGTGGACGTGGCCAGCGCCGCGCCCGGCGTCACCCTGATGAACGTCCAGACCGACGGCAGCCACAACCGCTGCGTGTTCACCATGGTCGGTTCTCCCGCCGGCATCGAGGAGGTCGCCTTCCAGCTGACCAAAAAAGCCACTGAACTGATCGACATGAACAAGCACGTGGGCCAGCATCCCCGCATGGGCGCCACCGACGTCATTCCCTTTGTCCCCACCATGGACGTGACTCTGCAGGAGTGCATCGATCTCAGCAAGCGGGTCGCCCAGCGGATCTGGGACGAGCTGAAGGTCCCTTCCTTCCTCTACGAGGACTCCGCCACCCGTCCCGAGCGCCGCAACCTGGCCAAGTGCCGCAAGGGTCAGTTTGAGGGCATGCCCGAAAAGCTGCTGGACCCCGACTGGGCTCCTGACTATGGCGAGCGGAAGATCCACCCCACTGCCGGTATCACCGCCATCGGCGCGAGAATGCCTCTGGTGGCCTTCAACGTCAACCTGGACACCGACAACCTGGATATCGCCAAGTCCATTGCCAAGGCCATTCGCGGCAGCTCCGGCGGCTTCCAGTACTGCAAGGCCCTGGGTATCATGCTGGAGGACCGGAATATCGCCCAGGTTTCCATGAACATGGTCAACTACGAGGGCACTCCCCTGTACTATACCTACGAAATGATCCGGGCTCTGGCCGACCGCTACGGCGTCCGCATCATCGGCTCCGAGCTGGTGGGCATCTGCCCTGCCAAGGCCTTGATCGACTGCGCCGAGTTCTACCTGAAGCTCGAAAACTTCAATTGCCGCGAGCAGGTCATGGAATACAGCCTGCTGGATATGGAATAAGGAGGAAAACATGTCATTATCTGAATTGACGGTCCGCGGCTTTGCTGACCTTCTTGGCTCCAGCGCTCCGGCGCCCGGCGGCGGCTCCGCTTCCGCTCTGGCCGGTTCTCTCGGCGCTGCTCTGGCCGCTATGGTGAGCACGCTGACCATTGGCCGCAAAAAATATGTGGAGTATCAGGACTTCGCCCAACAGAGCGCGGATGAGGCTTCCGCGTTGAAGGACAAATTCCTGTCCGCTATGGAAAAGGATACTGAGGCCTTCAACAGCTTTTCAGCGGCGATGGCTCTTCCGAAGGAAAGCGCTCTGGAAAAAGCTGCCCGTTCCGCCGCGATGCAGCATGCGCTTACCCTTTGCATCGAGTCTCCGCTGAATATGATGGAGCTTTCCTACAAGACGATGAAGCTGACAGAATCCCTCTTCGGCAAAACGAACGCCAACGCTATGAGCGATCTCGGCGTCGCGTCCTTAATGCTGGGAACCGCCGTACAGGGCGCTTGGCTGAACGTTTTGATCAATCTCGGCAGTCTGAAGGATGAAGAAGCTGCCAACAGCTTCCGCATCAAAGGCGAGGAGATGCTCAACGACACCTTAACTCTGTCGCGGATTCTTTACGATCGGATTGAGCATGAGCTGAAGTAAACAGACAAAAAAAGAGACATGCTGCCGCATGTCTCTTTTTTGCAGAGTGTCAAAAAACTGTACAAACGCCCCTGTTTCCTGTATAATGGAGGAAACGGGGGTGTTTGTTATGGAAGGCTGGCGCAGGAACGAGCGAGAGCAATTCGTTTTCACGGACCTTGAGGGATTAGTGCCGCAGGATCA